>PBPC01000007.1 GCA_002724575.1 Gemmatimonadota bacterium
ATGACATCACGATGGCACTCGATGGGTATCCGGGCCAAGAGCACTCTCTCCCAATCGCTCCTATCTACTCGGATGTGGTAGATCTTTTCAATGGATCTCGCATCACGTACACACCGACACTTCTGGTGTCTTATGGTGGACCTTGGGCTGAGAACTATTTCTACTCGCGAGAAAACCCACATGACGATGTAAAACTCCAATACTTCACTACTCATGAGGAGCTCGACCAGAAAAGTCGAAGGCGACCGGGATGGTTTCGAGATGACGAGCACGTTTTTACAAAGCACGCCAACGGTGTGAAGCAGATCGTGGAAGCTGGTGGGCGGGCAGGTGTGGGCAGTCATGGACAACTCCAAGGCCTCGGATACCACTGGGAGCTTTGGGCCATGCATGGGGGAGTGATGGAAGAAATCGATGCGCTAAGAGTCGCAACAATCCTCGGAGCCGAAGCAATCGGGCTGGATGAAGATCTGGGATCCATTGAAGCTGGAAAACTTGCTGATCTCGTGATTTTGGATGGTAATCCGTTGGAAGACATTCGGAATACCAATACGATCACCCACGTCATGAAGAATGGGCGACTGTACGAGGGAGATACCTTGAATGAAGTCTGGCCACGTCAGCGTACCCTTGAAAGAGAGGATTGGGTGGGGGTCAGTCTACCAAACACTCGAGCGGGGATACGCTAGAATCAATTTAGGGGTTAGGAGGTGAAGTTTGTCCCCCTATTGAAGAGCGGGTGGTGTAGGTACACCACCCGCTCTTCAAGCATCTAACAGGAGAAGTTAAGCCAGTATTTTCTCAGGATACCATCTAGTTTCTTACTAGCTCCAGGATACCCATCGGGAATACTTGACTACCGTCCCAACCCTCAAGTAGAACAGCTGGATACGGGATCCTACCAGACTCATGACTCCCGCTACCGGCTGACCACACATGTGCCTTTGCCATCCATCGAGAATCCTGAGCTCGCTCCTGAGGAACATCTAGAACAGCAACATGACCGAAGGAAGAGTTAAATACTGCATCTAGGTACTCGTATGTAACCGTCTCTGATGGCTGGCTAGCAGCATCGACAACAATTTTCCATTTCCCTGCTGATGGATTCCAGATAATCACCGACTCATCGCCCTCTGGGTCGGCATCCGTTCGGGCAGGTGTACATTCATCCCCAGTGCAGTCAAAAACATACAGGTCTGCATCAGCGCCTGGATTCGATGAATCAAATACACGAGCCATCAAAGCCGGAGATCCTGGTGGAACTTCGATTTCGAAGATCTGCTGATCTTTTTCCACGAGTTCAAGCTGCAGGCGGCGAGCACTCCCCAATGGATTACTCATCAATCGTCCGTTGAATACTCCCATTCGGTTGGTGACCCAGAGATCATGAGTTGCGCTGCCTGTTTTCTGGTCCGCAGTCTCCTGCTGCATAACACTCACCTCTGCGGCAATCGCTGTAACCGTAAGGGTCGCGTCAGTTGGTGGAACTGGCTCCTTTTTCTTGGCCTGCTCCCAATCGAATGTCCTGGTGTCAGCAACGTCGGATAGCCTGACCTCCCATACGCCAGGAATTGGGTTGTTGATCACCTGCTTAACTCCCTGCCCACCTTGGACAATATCACCTCGTACCGCACGAGTATCAGGGCGTGAAACGGACATACTCACCTCACGCTCCTGCCATCCCAGATCAACGACCAGTGACTGCGCACCTTCAGGAACCCGATAGAAGAAACTTTGAATTCCAGGACGGGGCACTTCTATAGAACGCTCCACATGAAAATTGTTAGAAACATCAAGTGACTCGGGCGCCACAACAGTAAACAGCATCCGATACGCATAACCCGGTATACTCGAATGATCCAAAGTAAAGTGAGCCGTGTGTGCTCCCCGCACGTTCGGGTTGATGGTGATAGATACCGGTACGGGCCGATTCAAGGGTAGTGTGACCGTAGACGGTGCTGAAAAGGTACCTTCCTCATTCCCAGCCCAGCTCACGGAGAACGTCATCGGAGCACTTGGGCCAGAGGTTCGAGTCAACGTTATTGTTCGCTCTTCACTATCCCCGACATCCCATCCATCACGCTCATACAGACCTTCTCCCTCATTTGGGGTAGCCAACAGATGGCTATAGGAGTGCTTCACAGGTGCTTGGCCTACAATGCTCACCACATCCCCACCCTCATCTAATTCCTTCAGAATATCCCAAGCTCCGGCAACACTAATCACTCCGTTGCCTTGTTTGTGTGGCTTCAGATGAGGGACCCAGCGAGCACCCCGTGTCACAGCATGTTTGATCCGATGGGCATCGTAGGATATCCCCTCCTGCTTAGCGGCACTTAGGAGAAGAGCAACCGCCCCCGCAGCCGTTGGTGTAGCTGTGGAAGTTCCTCCAGCAATGGTGTAGCCAGGCGGAAGTTGGTAAAGCCCAGGGATCGCACGACCCTCAATGAACCCTAGGGCTGTGCTCACATAATTGGATGGAGATATGACATCGGGTTTGAGTGCCCCGTTACCCATAGGACCGTAACCACCGGTTATGAGAAGATTGTCATCATGCTCAACACGGACTCCGTGGTTGATAAAGAAATTCTCTTTACTCTCATGTCCGTTGATACCGATCAAGCCCCTAGCCATTACGAAATCATCAATTCCCCCTAGGATCGGATAGTTGTGGGTAGGGGATAGTATGACGGGATCATATCTGTCGATGAGCCGTTCGTAGATCACTGTCGGTACTAGACGGCCATCCCTAAGAAGGTAATTCCTCGTGATATTGGAGCTCTGCTCAAAATAGACTACCTCCGCTCCGTGATCTCTAATCGAAACGAGCGGTGACTCAATCTGTCCATAGGCAGACCCCCCCTCAGCGATGCTGATGAGCTGAGCGCCCGGAGCTACACCATCAAATCTCCCTTCACTACCCCGGTTCGCTAATGCGGCACCAACCACGAGTGTCGCATGACTGGCCGAACCAAGATTTAGGGCTATCAGTTTCTTTTCATGTGCGATCTGGACACCAAACGCTACTGATTCTCGAATTGGGGTATCCGGATCATCTGTCCCAAATACCCCAAACTCTGGTCGATCGTTGTAGTCGGTGAGGGCAGTTTGATCAGCGAAGCTCAGGTCTTGGTTGGTATCAACCCAAACATTATTTGTCTCCTCATCCCAGAGTACTCCAAAAAGCCTGCTTGAGCCCTCCGGGTTGCCGTCCCGATTTACATCGTTTTCCAGAGAGCCTCCGAATGTAGCGAGAGAATCCCGAGCTTCATCAAAGAGAGCCATACGAAATGTTCCATCCGTCGGTGCCACATAGGTGTTATCCCCGTACGCAAACTGACCGTCGGCAGCCGTAACCACATCTTTCATGCGGATCCACCGACCGTCATCCTCCTCCTCAAGATCGAGAGCAGTTCCGTAGACACCTATCTTTTTGATCGGCTGTCCATCCAGGGAGGTAGCTACCTGTAGCTCAGGCAGAAGTGGGTCGGGGTTCATATCAATCATCGCAATCTTGACTCCGCGACCGTCATACGTCGGGTTCGAATCCAAGAAATCTGATGCTCGTATGTCAAAGAGCGGACTATAACGGTTCCTTATCGGATAGTCCGATAAGACAGGTGGCCAAATGATCGTATCCGGATTTACGGCTTCAGGGAGAACTCCGGATTTTGAAATAACTTCGGTACCCGGTAAGACAGGTGTGTCAGCCGCCATCCCAAAAGCTCTGGAACCCGTAATAGAGATATCAACACTGTGTACCGCCGAGTGGCTAACTAATTGCTCGACTGCCTCAACCGGAACGCGTGCACGGATATAATCGACTTCATCAGCCTGAAATTGAACGGTGCCACCAATTCCAGCGATTGCCTGTGCCACTTGCTCATTCTGATCCGGCATCGATGCGATTACCAATAGGACATCTGTTTCCCCCTTGGCCCTAGCTTGTGCCAATTCGCCACGGGCATCCTTGAACAAGAATGACCTTCGCGGGACCTGAGCAGTGATGCTCGATACCGTCAGGATCAAGAGGATTCCAAGTGATAGTAGAACGTGTCGCATACTTTAACCTCTCAGTGCAGGTAGTTCGTGAAGCCACTCATCTAGTTCTTCTAACCTGATACTAAGCTAGAATGAACTTGGACATTCATGATCATAGGTGCAAAATAAATACATAATCGAGCTATCAACTGACCTTGGATTCGGATCGTATCGTGAAGTTCAGGTTATATTTGGTTATGAAATTTATCGAGGAGTTTTTCGGAGTCATGGTGCTCAACGTAAGCCATCACAGCAAAACACTAATCATTGGCCTTATAGTCTTGTCGTTGGGAGCATGTGAGTTCCTGACCGGAGTACACATTCCGAATCAGGTCAGCGTTGAAATCGGAAGTTCGGACGTGTCCAATGTGACCGTAATCCAATCGTATCATTTTCTCATGATTTCCGATCCTGAGTGCCCTGACGATCCCAGTTGTCCATCTATCGTGTACCTTGTGAAGTCGGATACTTCTTCTGTGGCCCTTCCGTTCGAGAGGACATACCCATTCACGGAACGACACCAATTCTTCCTTGAGACATACCCTCCCGAGGGTGAAGAAGCCACACTGACTATGCGGATTATGATCGATGAAGAGGAATGGTATAACGACTTCCGTAAACTCCTCCCCGTAGGTGAAGATGGTGATCAGGAAACGTTTCAATTTGTATATCAGTTCGGCGAAACCGTAAACAACTAGATTCACTCACGTGATAAGAAGTTCTGCTGGTTTACTAATCCTCCTGTGCTCTGCACTTATCGGATGCGGGATTGCAGACGAAACAGAGGTTGAGGGTCCTGCAGGGACACCACTCCCGGGTGTGACTACCTATGAATCAGAACAGTTTTTCCTAGGGCAGGCTCTTTTCAACCGAGCTTTCACACCGGAAGAAGGACTTGGACCACTATTCAACCAAGTAAGCTGCAGCTCTTGCCACGATCTTCCAACCAGTGGAGGTCATGGGGCAGAGCCTGTGACCAAGGTCAGCGACTTTGATGAACGCTCCGGGTGCAACTTGCTCAAGGAAGACGGCGGTGATCTACTCCAGGCATCTGTCGTACCCGCGCTCCGAACTGCAGGGATTTTACCGGAACGGATTCCTGCATCCGCCACAGCCGTAACGGAGCTTCGCGCACCTGCACTCTACGGAATAGGTCTTGTAGAGGCGATCGAAGATGGCGATATCCTGGCCCAAGCCGATCCGGACGATCAGGATGGTGACGGGATTTCTGGGCGGCCAGGGCTTGGGGCACAAGGCTTACCTGGGCGTTTTGGGAACAAGGCACAGCACGCTACTCTAAGTGAATTCATAGAAAACGCGATCCGTGGTGAAATGGGCCTTACTACACCTGAGCATCCCACTGAAGAGATGCCGAATGGACTCCCGCTCCCTGAAGGAAGTGATCCGGCTCGAGATCCAGAGTTACAGACATCGGATCTTGAGCTACTGAGAGCTTACCTTGGTTTTCTGGCCCAGCCGCCACGTCGTACACTAGATAACCCTGAAGACCAAGCAGCAAGCGAAGAGGGTGGAGGGATTTTTGAAAGCATAGGTTGTGCGAATTGCCATACTCCTACGTTCGTAACTGGAAACAATCAATCTATGGCTCTGAATCAAAAAAGCTTCCGTATCTATTCAGACCTACTCCTACATGATATGGGGCCTGAGTTAGCCGATATCTGTGCACCAGGTGCTTCTCCATCTGAATGGAGAACAGCAAGGCTGGTAGGATTGTATCTCCGTTCAGAGTTCCTTCATGATGGAAGAGCACGAAGCATAAGGGACGCAATCCTGATGCATGGAGGAGAAGCAGAATCTGCACGCTATAGGTTCCAGGATCTAACTCCCGAGTTACAACAGAGTGTTTTGCTTTTCCTGAGAACGCTTTAGCGCCTTCTGACCTGTATCCTGGTCCATATGGCTATGGTACCACATGGGTCGCTGAAGCCTCCAGGCGCTCCACCGCCTGCGTAAACTTCCAGACCTTCCACCTCTACGGGATCTATAAAATCATAGCTTCTCATCGTGGACCGAACCCCGTCCAGCATGAGACTTGGCTCACAACCGAGGCCACCATCCGAAAAAGTGATGTTTTGGTTGACGAATACCTTTGGCCCAAAGAGTCCACCATAAACAACCCTCAGCCCTGACATCGTACGAAATAGATCTGTCAAAACATTTGGGTTCCGGTCCTCGATGGTCTCTCTATCGATGAATACCCCGCCATATCCGGTGCGTTGACGCTCATAGAAACCTCTCTGTTCCAGAAGTCGGGATCTGACTTCAACCACCAATTCTTCAAGCTCGACAGGATCCGTGGATAAGCGGACTGTCACATCGATCAAAGCACCCTCAGGCACTGAAAGAGAGTCCGTCCTTTCTTGATATCCTAGACGGCGTGATCTCAGTACGAGAGATCCAGATAGAATTTCTTCGAAGCGGAATTCTCCCTGATCGTTCGTGATCGAAAGTGCGGAAGTCCCGTCCACACTCATCTCGACACCTATCACGGGATCATCCGTTTCTTGGTCGAGCACGAGCCCGGAGATTGAGGCTGTACCAACTCGATCCCTTTGTGCCTCAGCCAGCGAAGGACTTAAGAGAATAAGCAGGGCAACACTCCAAAAGAATTGGAAGCTCCTGTATTGCAGACACAAAACAGAAACTTCTTTAATCCCCATCGCTGGTTGTTGGTTTTTCAGGGTTCTCACTATAGGCATCAAAAAGAAATTGGCGCGGCACGCCAACCTGGCGACCGCGCCAATTCTGTCTTATTCCTCCCTATACCTTCCCTTCACTAAGAAGTCAGGTCTTAGGCAGACACCTCTGGGTAAGATCATTATTAATGTTCGGGTTATACGTTGGCTCAGAATCAGTCATGGAGAACTTAGTCGGTCGCCCAGTTGCCGGACGTTCCGAATCCCCTGCACCGCCATTCAGCGCTGCGAATACTGATTTCATAAGACCGAACCGATGTAGATCGTTTCTGCGACGACCTTCCATGAAATGTTCAGCAAAACGCTCATTCAAGAGATACTCTTGAGCAGTAGCATCGTCGGTTGGCGTAGTAAACGCAGTCAGCCCAACCGCTGCTCTGAGCGTATTTAGTATGGTGGTCATGCCCGCATAGTCACCGGTTCTGTATTTCGCCTCAGCCTCGATGAGCCGCATGCCATCAGAGTGAAGCATCGGGATGTCTGCGTTCTCAAGCGCGTACTTATACTGACTATAGTGAGGCGTCTCATTGTCGGTAGCTACCTCACCATCGAAGTAAACCGGCATTCTTGGGTCAGGCTCATCTGTCAGCGGATCACGCATATAAGATGACTGTGTGGTGGTCTTGTCGATCTTTGGCCACCACTTGTACATGAGGCCTGCAGCTTCATTGAAGCCTTTGGTCGTAACCAAGACCACCCAGTTTCTGTCCTCCTCGTTAAATACTGCATCATAGGAGAACCCAGCCGGGACCTTCGCCGCTTCTGCAGCTGCTTGAGCATAGTTACCAAGCAGCAAATGTGCCTCAGCTAAGCCCGCTATTGAAGCATACTCATACTCTGAGTTGTTTGCAGCTTTTGCAGCGGCTATAGCCTCAGTCAAGTTCGTTACCGCCTGCTCAAGATTCTGTGTATCCGTGGCTGTCGGACCCGACGCGACCAAGGGGGATTCACAGAACGTCATCCCGATCATCAGATCCGTCAGCCCCTCGGTCATCTTCACCTGAGCCATCTTGGGATCTGTAGCTGCTGCACCCTCCATCACACGCGTAATACGATCGGCGGCATCATTTGCGAACCAACGACCTCTGAGCCATGAATTGTGGGTACCATCCATCGCACTCGTCCCATACTGGAACCGGCCATGGTCCGTCTCATCGTAGCCCGACCACGTGCCTGTATGTTGATAGACATCACCCAACAGTGATTGATAGACCACGAAGTTATCCATGACTTCATGCAATGTGCCCTCTACACCATTCGCGATCGCTGGGAGTGCAAAATCTAGGTCCGATGATGTGTACGCTTGTGGATCCTGAACTGTGAGGATGTCATCACATGCGCCCACTGATAAAGCAATCAGGATCGAACCAAGTATCCCGCTTTTTCTATTCATTTTCATAATCAATTTGCTCCTATCAGTCCGAGATAATTCCTGGTTGCTCATTAGAATCTAGTTCGTACTGCTAAGAGGAATCTTCTGGGTTGAGGAACTCCCAGGAAGGGAGATGTGCTAAAGTCGTGACCACCCCTGTATTGCTGGTTCGGATCAGGGCAGTTGCAGTCGTCCCACCAGTGCAGGTTGTAACCTGAAAGTGAGATCGACGTTCTCGACAGCCCAAGACCGCCCATGAGCGCGTCCGGGACCTGCCAAGTTAACGTCACCTCTTGGAGTCGGATGTTATCCCGTGAATCGACCGGATATCCGAGGCGGTGATAATTCAGCGTTGAATCACTCTGTGCCGTAGTAGCACCACCTGGTGCGAGATGCTGGAGATACTCGTCATATGCCAACTGGCGCACACCGTAACCACGGTCAGAGTTCACCATGCTTGCACCCCACTCACCACGGACCTGTACACCAAGCCTCAGTGAGCTACCAAGCGCGATATCATTGAAGAACGAAGCCATGTGGCCCGGATAGGACTGACCCCAGAACGGGTTATAGGTTGTCCTGACATGTCCGGAAGTCGTTGGATCCCAACCGATGACGCCACGTCTGAAGATAGCGCCGATCGGATAACCTTCACGGTAGCCTCCCAAACGATTGACATGGATCCAGCTAGCAACCACATCGCAGGTCGCTACGGAGTTACAGGCTCCGTTCTCCATGTTCGCAGCGTAGACAGGAATTGAGTCCGCATAAGCAGTCTCGCCAAGATCAAGGATCTTGTTCTCATTCCATTCGTAGTTGAACCCAGTCTGCCAGCGAAGGAAGCCTACATCAAGCGCTGTTGCATTGAACTGGAATTCAAAGCCCTGGTTCTGGATTTCACCCACATTACGCTGCTGTGACGACGAGAAGCCCTCACTCGGAGGAAGCGCAATACCTAACAGAGCATTCTGCGTCTTCGCATTGTAGTAGGTCGAAACGATACCAACCCGGTCATTGAACAACCCTAGGTCGAGACCAATCTCCTGTTCGACTTTGTTCTCAGGCTCCAGCATGTCGTTACCCGGGTTCGAAGGCCTAACACCAGCTAAATCTTCGAGCACCGTGTTCGGTGAGTATGTCTGGAAGCTAGCGAACGCTCCTGGTGCCTTACCGGCCATGCCGATGGCCGCACGAAGCTTCGCACTACTCACCACGGGTACTGAACTGACAGGCAGGTTGTACGCCACGTCAGCCTTCGGGTATATCTGGAAGCCGTAGTTCACACCAAAGGCACTATTACCATCTATTCTCACCGCACCCGTAACGAACAGATCATTCGTGAGGTCGAAGCGGTTCTGGACGAACGCGCCAAGGTTGATGTCCTCACTAAAGCTTTCCCCACCAAAGCTACGGGCAGCGCCACCAACTGTGGTCACACCCTCACCCGCAAAGTCCTTTCCTGTAGCCATCGAGTAGGATTGCACATTCCAATACCCCTGCCCACCGAATGCTAGGCTACCACCGATGTCACCGAAAAAGCTCAGGACATCACCGAGGCTGTAATCCAGAGTGGCTAGATAGTCACCCGTGAATACTCTGGTGTTGCGGTAACCGATGTTCCGCTCACCGTTCTTCCCGATGTATGTATAGTGTCGCCCGAAAGGCAGTGTGCGACTCTTCTGGTCGTTAAGCGCGTCCAAACCGACCGTTGCCTTATGTGTGAAATTCGGGAGCGGAGTCCAGTTCAAGTTGACCGAACCAGTCCACCGGTCTGTATCTGAATATGTGGAGATGGCCTGACCGTCTGCCACAGTCACGTCCAACCCACCACCATAAGGCTCATCTTTCGTAGCGTTCAGCGGGTTGGTTAACAACGCATTGGTGTAGATGCCGAGCCAGTTGTTACCTGACTGAAGCGACCAAATGCGGTTGCGTACATAACCTGACGTCACACCGATCGTCATGTTCTCGGATGCCGTCCAGTTCAGATTCACACGTAAGTTTCCGCGCTTCTGATCATTCGGCTTGATTGATCCCTCTTCATAGCTGAATCCACCAGAAACAAAGTATGTGACCTCCTCACCACCACCATCTACCGTGAGGTCATAGGTGTTGATTAGGCCATTCTCGATCAGCGTTTCATTCGGATCCCAGGCTACTGTACCATCTGGGCCACTGAACTCGCTGCGCAGCGTCGTCGGGAAGTTGGCTCTGTGCCTGTTATACCCAACTGAGCTGCTCAGTGTGAAGTTGGCCGGGCTGTTGCTGCGGCCACGCTTCGTAAAGATCTGGATCACACCACCTGAAGCTTCGGAGCCATATAGCGTCGAAGCAGCTGGTCCCTTGAGTACCTCAACCCGATCGATTTCCTCAGGGTTCAAGTCGGAGAGCCTGTCCTCACCTGCCCCACCCGAGAATGCACAGCAGGTCGTCGATCCACCTGCCGAGTAAACCCACTCGCTACCCTGGGTATCGACTCGAACACCGTCGATGTAAATCATTGGGCGCTGGCCAAGTGAGAAGCTATCTGTGCCGCGAACTTTCAAGACCCTCGTAGTTCCTACTCCACCGACGGTTCCTACGGAACGCACGCCAGGGATGCGACCTTCGAGGATCTGACTGAAGCTCTCAATCGGCACAGCTTCAGCGATGCTACTTACGTCGAGTGACGCTACAGCGGTACCAATTTTCCGACGCTCAACAGCACCTGCGGTACCCGTAACGACGATTTCGTCGAGGTTTACTGCGGCCACCGTCATACTGAAATCAGCAGTTGCAGTCCCGCCTGACGTGATCGATGTCTCTGTTGTCTCAGTTCGGTAACCCACGCTTAGTGCCTGGATCGTATAGGTACCAGCAGGAACACCAACAACCACATAACGACCAGCGGTATTTGTCAGTGATCCGTAGTTGGTGCCTTCTACGGTAACCTGCACACCATTAACGGGTTGACCTGTGGATGCAGAGGTGATGGTTCCTGTTAAGGTCCCAGTCTGAGCATCCAGAGGTGATGGTCCAAGAGCGAGTGCAAAAGCAGCCATAACAGCCACTGCTCCTGTCATCTCTCTTGATCGATTTAACCAACGAGTACGCATACCCAGCTCCTAAATGAAAGATCTCAAGGAAGTGGTGTTCGGGAAGTTGAAGTTATCTCCCCGATTGATCAGCACACAAAATGTCACCGAAAGGCGTAAGAGAAAAGGCCTTTTTTCGAATGTGCGGTAATACTCAAAAAATCTCTGTCAAGTCCAGTGCTACCATTTCCACAAGTGATTTGACCGCTTCGGCAAGAATTTTTGTTTGTTCGCTAAGAATGTAGTAATGCTCACCAGAAGCATCTGACCCAGTATAAAGTTCTAGAAAACCGACCTCTTCATCGTCTTCATCGAAATATTCAATGCGCATCAATTCGATCATCGAGTCCACTGATACTTCCTTACCGAAGCCTTCGATCGAGACTTGACCAACCCGTTCCATGAAATTTGCAAAGGTCAGATCAGATTGCCCGGGCGAACCTAACGGATACCAGGTTGCCGGATCCCCGATTTCCGCTGGTTTCCTCAGCATTACACGCTCTTGGCCATCAACCTCTATCCGGACTCGGGCGATATCAGATGCAAGAAAATAGTGAACCTGTCGTTCACGTAGAGCTGGCGATCCTAGCATTAATGGTCTGATTACATCTTCAGGAATGACGTACAAACTGCCTTCAGGAGAATCCCACGCGTAGCGGTCCTCAGATCCGACGGGTGCTTTCCCGAGAAACAAGTCCTCAACACCATCACTGAACTCGATAGTCACAGTCGCTTCAGGCTCATCGAGTCCAAATTCATCTGCTCGATCTCTCGCTATGCCACCTAGGTCACGTAGGACCCTGAATTCTGCGAAGTCCTCAATCAGCTTGCTACCTGGTAGTCCTAGCGGAAAAACCAGTGTATCTGGGTTGGAATCCCCAACTCCACCTTGGTAGCTAACCTCAGATCCAGCCCAAAAGGACTGATCATTCTCTGTGCGGGGGCTGAGTACTAGATCGATATCTGATGATCGATAAATAATGGAGAGCACGGCGCTCGTATCCCGCTCCCACACTAGAATTCTCTCAAGTTCAATTTCAGTGGGTGCTTCTCTATTCCATGTCAGGAGAGCTAAAAGCAGGGCGATCGCTAATAGACCTCCGTGGACCCTGGCTCCGATCACGACACCAGACTCCTGATTCTCTGTCTTCTGCGAGAACCCACGGTCACCAGTCCAGCCAGGAGAACCAGTGCGGGCATTCCGATGATCAAAGCGTAGAACCAAACAACGTCTTCCGACCTTGTGTGTATGATCGGTACATCCTCTTCCGAAATCATCTCACCTGAGAATGCCTCCTCACGGCCTAACCAACGAATTCCGTCTGCTGCCATCGTAGCGTTTGATACCAGACTGCCAAGAACTCCATCTGTAAACATTTGGGCATCAGAAAAAACCAACGCACGAAGGCTGTCAGGTTCTTCCCCTGCTATACCTTCAATGGCGACCGCAAGCTGGTGGCTACGCCTCGACTCTGTCGTTTCATCAAATTGAAAATCGCCGTTTAGATCAGCGAAAGTGGAGGGTAACGAGTGGATGATGAAGCTTCTGCGGATCCCTTCGATTTCATCTATGGACGTGAGATGTCCTGAGCCCATCAGGAGTATACCTGATCCTGAACCTGCACGACTTGCGGTAGTTACCGCGGCATGTGAGGAAAAACGATTTGTCACGATGAGTTGACGATCCGAGAGTCCACCTCGCTGCCTCAGGTGATTCTGGTCATCTACAAGCATGGTCGTCTGATATTCAACACCCAGTTGGTTACGCAGTCCCGTCAGTGTGAAATCCGAGCCCGGCTCAAGAGCAAATAAAACTGATCCTCCACCTTCGAGATATTCAGCAATTGCTAGAACTTCCTCGTCCAGGAATGGGCGTTGAGGCCCGATTACCAGCACCATAGCCGCGTCATCAGGTACACGATTCCCTAAGCCACGCTGCAAGGTCAGCGCACTCACTTCATAATTCAGGAATCCCAGCAAATCTCGGAATGCAGTAAGAGAATCCTGAACCTCAGAACCGACAGCACCCCCGAGCGCGTTATCAATGTCAGGATTGTTTAATTCTCCATGCCCCGCGGTCATGTAAGCAGCCATCTTCGGACGCGTCAGCTGCAGAAGTGCGGTATGAGTTTCACTGTCGAAAACACGCAGTGTGCTGCGCGCGACAGCGAGTTCAGAAGAAAGCCCAAGCCTTCCGAACCGATCCCCTTGAATCAAGATGATGGTACCATCCGTCTGAACATTGTACTCCGCTGCCACCTGTGGCTGAGCGAGCCTATCGACCTCGACAACCTCCAAATTATCCGTGGCATTACTAAGAGCCTGAAAGTAGCTCAGTACCTCGTCCTTAACTGGATCAACTATCGGAAAAAACAAAAGGACTTGGAGTGGTTCATCCATGTTCTTTACAATTTCCTCAACAGCTGCTCCAGGTGTAGAGGTCTTGAAATAGCTAGCGTCTAGAACTAGGTCCCTCGCGCCAGTGACATAGCCCAAAAGCATTAACATGGCGCCGGCGAACGCCACACTCAAAGCACTGGTAGCTGTCTCAGTAATCCTCAGTGATCCAGCAAAACCTAGTTCGTTTGCTGTTCGACCACTTGAGCGTACAGCCCACTGAGCAGCAAGCAGAGGCAACAGTGAAACTGCCAAGACAATCGACGATACAGAAAGCAGTCCTCTTCGGAACCGCAGCTCAGACCTACCATCTTCAAAGTCTAAGTTCAGCCAGCGCACCGCGTCCTCGGTACCAATCAAGAGTCCTACTAGCGAAAGCGCACAAAGGACATGCAGCAGTGCAAGGAAGCGCTGAGTATTTCTCTCGGCTTCACCGACCTGGCTCAATATTCTTATACACCATATCGCTGTTCCGAGTACCAACCCTAAACCAACAACAACCAACGGTACTCGGACCAAGAACAGGTCGTGGAAAACTCGCTCACCCAGAAAGACGGAACAAAGCCCAGCGACTAGAATCCACGTCAATCTCGGACTTGTCACTCCCATCGTTTGGCCTCCAAAACTTTCGTTGCCAACAACAGGAAGAAATAAGTGACCGCGAGGTAGTAGAAGACGTCACGCGTGTGAAGAAGACCTTGCTGGAAACCTGAAAAATGCCGTCCGTGAAGAGCAAGCGCAGATAGCACCCTAGACATTGGTGGATCNACAACAGTGGAAAGNGGCCAGAACAAGAACATCACAGCAGTGATTCCAGCNCCAACCGCTGTCGCGACGAGCTGACTTCTCGTCAANGAAGTTGCAAATACCCCGATCGCGAGAACNGCTGCCCCGAGTAACACGAGCCCGCTATAACCCACCAGGATTTGAGTAATCGATACCTTTCCNTTTACGAGNATCATCAGCGGCATGTATAGCGTAGTGAGCGTGATGCCCGTGATGAAAAGAAGTGCGGCCAAGAACTTGCCGACTACAATCTCCCAATCTCTGACAGGCGAGGTATTAAGCAGAACTTGAGTACCTAACTGGCGTTCTTCAGCGATGAGACGGACGGAGAGCACCAAGGATGCAATTACAGTTAAACCACTAGCCGTATAAAAAAAGATCGCGAGTACCTGTCCTGAAACTCGCGCTTCAGCCTCAGGACCTAATGCTTGAGTGTAGAACAAAAGGCCATTAAGCATGAGTACCGTAGCCGCCACGACATAGCCCACGGAGGACCTGAGGTACGCATTGATTTCGCGTTGGAAAATCACACGCAGACCGTTCATCTCAGCTGACCTTTTGTCCGAGTAGCTCTACAAACAGGTTCTCTAGCTCGTTGGACCCCAGTTCTAGACGAACCACGTCATGCCCGGATTTTACAAGACTACTGCTGAGGCTACCTCGGCAATCGCTAGGACTTTCCACTGAGAGCGTCAACAATTGGCCATCCTGTTGAACCATTTCTACGCTGGTGATATCGGGCAGCTTTCGAACGAACTGGATTAGGTCCTCAGCTCGTGTGTCGGGTGCCACACGTGCACCAAGTATGATCCGATAGGTGCCCGTCAAGTTAGCAGAGATCTCGTCCTCAGAGCCCGAAGCGATAAGCTCCCCTTGATTCAATACGAATACCTGATCACACGTCTGGCTTATTTCAGTGAGCACATGGCTGGATACCAAGATCGTATGCTCTTCCTTGAGTCTCATTATGAGACCGCGCAACTCTAATACTTGAACCGGATCAAGACCTTTGGTCGGCTCATCAAGAATCAATAACTCAGGCTTATGTATGATCGCCTGCGCGATGCCAACACGCTGTCGATACCCATGGGAAAGGTTCTGTGTGAACTCGTCATGCACAGGCGTCAATTGAGTGTACTCCTCAACTTCGCGTATGCGTTCGTCCACGCTATCCAGACTAAGTCCCTTGATCTGCCCGACGAACTTCAGGTACTCCCCGACAGCCATGTCTCTGTAGAGGGGAGGAGTTTCCGGCAGGTAGCCTATCCTTTTTCGGACTTCGTGAGGATTTGCTGCAACACTAACACCTCCGATCTCAACTTCACCCGCAGACGGGTGCAGATCAGTCGCAAGTATCCTTAGCAGTGTAGTTTTTCCCGCACCGTTCAGACCCAAGAAGCCCACTGCACCACCCGGCTCTATCTCGAATGAGACAGGTCCTAGTGCTCTCTTTTCGCCGAAGTACTTCCTAACCTCAGTGAGTTGAATCATAAGCCACCAACTCCTCAGAGCGACCTGAGAAAACGCAGCACCATCATTTGTGCTTGAGCAGGAAGTTCCTGGAACCGGACCCGGGCTAGTATCGCTTCACCCGAATGTCGATCAATAACCTCAACAAGATCCGTCACACTTCCGTCATGAAGAAAGTGTTGACGATATCTGAGGCCCCAAAGGGGAGGGGTACGAAACTCTCCTGGAAGAGCATCAAAACCACAAAGGTCCCCTGCTCCATTACCAAAGTCATGTAGCAAGAGATCAGAGTAGAGTCGAACGACCTGGTCCCTGAGTGCTGGTTCTTCAGCATTCCCGGTCGGGAGCTCAGGGCGGTGGCACTGAGTGCACCCGATCTGATCAAACAGTGCTGCACCCTGGGATACACTGTCGGCCGCCGGCCCAGGAGCCAAGGACTCTGGAGCAGGTGCTCCCAAGAACCGGATATAGTCGGTTAGTAGTCCCAATGTCTCTGCGTCGATCTCTGGATCAGGCATCGGGTCTGCACCCTCTGGAATAGGAACGCCATTCCTAGCCTCTTCTTCCGGATATCTAGGAGTTGTGAAACCAAGCTCGAATCGGAGCGCACTCTCAACAAAGTCTTCAATGTTCGCGGCATCACCCTTGCGACCAAACCTGGCTGAGCGTTGATCAGCCATGCGTGGCAACCTGCCGGAAATACCATCTCCATCCCGATCTTCTGGATCAGCGATAGACAATAGAACCGAATCTGGAATCGCCTCAATAAGACCCAAGCCAAAAAGAGATGGGGCGGTAACGTAACCGCTGTCTGTGGCTTCCCGTGGAATAACTTCAGGTCCGAACCCATGGGCAGCAAAAAGTTCAGTCACTCGAAGCTGAATATTGTCACCACCCAAAGCCTCAAGGCGATCACATCGACCGTCCGTGAATCGTGTCGCTTTCAAGACCCGCACTGATGCCGAACTCGCTCCACCAACAGTCGGCCTATCATGGCAACTACTACAGCGGTCCTGGTTGTATAGAGGCCCCAGACCTTCATCCTGTGTAGCAATACGTTCGAATAAGGCACGACCTAGCAGAAAGCGGCCTCTATTTGCATCTGATAAACCAGGTATGGCTTCCCCAGGTAAGATCGCTGAAACAGGTGCATCAGATGCGGTGCATGCAGCCATAGTCAAGATCGCCAAGACGGACAGACTCTTTTGAATGATCCAGCTCATACCGCTCAAGCTTGATTCGGTTTTCATTGAGAACCCGATGGTTCTACACCTTGTAGTAAATCTTGAGTTCTGAGTAGCACCGCAGGGATGTTGGACTCGAACAAGGTCCAATCCACTCTCTCTAGTAACCACGCCTCAAACAGTGGCCTCAAGTCAGCGGCTACGCCGCGCCGCGATACTAAACCCTCCATATATTGAGCGAGGTCCAGCCTCTCCGGCAGCGCCGTATCATCAATGGCCAACTCCTGATACCACTGGCGAACATCTGCCCCATGACTTTCTTCCAACTGGGTTAGTATTTCTTCACTAAGTTCCAGCTCTCTCTCTTGGGCATCACCTAGTCGTATCGCTCGAACTGCTAGCTGCTGAACAAACGCTCCTAGGGACGCATCAGGTGCGGCGACCATCTCCCTGCGAGCAGTCGGAGGAAGAGCAAGTACATACCTAGCCACCATTGCCGCTGAAAGAGTTCCACCCTGCCAAGATCCAAGCAGCAGATCTGTCTCAAGCCATGCTGAAGGATCACCGGCAATTCCTCGGAGGCTCGTAGTCGCATCTGAGGATATAAGCCAATTTCTTTGCACCAACAGTCCTTGCTCGGACCTTTCTTCAGCTTCGTCTAGAAAACGGTCTCTGAGGCGCAATGCATACAGGTCAAATACCTCTTCCAAGCGTGGGCGATGCAGGATATGAAATCCTCGACTGGTTCGGGTTACACCGGATACCTGTCCGGGCTGAAGCTGGAAAGCAACCCTATCTAGTTCTGGAGGCAATTCGCCGCGGCCCAGGAGCCCAAGAAGCCCACTGGCTTCCCTCGTGTCAGAATCCTCGCTTTCTGACACTGCAGCGCTCCAGCTACCACCTGCTATGAGTTCATCCAGAATACGCTGACTGGTGCGACGCTGAAGTGCCATCTCCTCTTGAGTGGTCTCCGCTCCCACTATTCGTAATACGTGAGCCAATAGACGATAGGAACCATCTCGGAAGAAGCGCTCGACCATGCTGGAGTCTACCACCACGGTTTCCCCAAGCCTCTCCTCTCGCTCCTGCTGTAGGATGGCTTCTTCACGTTCTAGCCAAGTCGAGAAACGAACTACTTCCTCTCCATCAGAAAGATTCTCTTTACTGGAAACTTGAGCGATCGCAGCCGCCCCAACCCAGTGACGCACTAAATCTTCCACTGCCGTTGAATCAAGCGGAAATGGCTGGGCCAAAACAAGAAGGTCTGCTAGTCGGGTTTCGGTCAAAGTCCAGTCTTCAACTCGAGCAACGATACCGCTTTGCGATTCACTGGTGCATCCGGTAAGCACAACTATTGCGAGAACCAGAAATCTCTGTGAAGCAATCCGCATCTTGCGCCTCATCGGATCTTGGTTAAAACCCTTTGGTAGTTTGATGTTCGCTGATCCCAGGGCGTGCAAACCGCTATGCATTAAGTCCCCAGATCGGTCCTCATCTGCCATCATGCACTTCCCGGGCAAGCGGTTATCTACATCCGGAGAATCTCTCTCCAGATTCCCTTCCTTACACAATGTTGTCCGAAAACGTTATCTACCTAAAGATCAAGGATAAAGTCGGCGATCTGCGTTTCGGCAAGTCAGTGAAGATTTGCTGGGATAGAACATGTAGATTCTATAACGGCAATCTGCGTCTTCCCACACCAATATCTGGACCCTGACACGGCGAGCCATTTCGGTCATCATTAAGCATATAAAATCTAAAACTTACTCTGGGAGCCACAGTGCAGGAGAAGAGACCTGACCCCTTCGGGGCGCTTACGACCACAGACCTCCCTGAGGGTCCTACATCCTTCTATCGAATAGAGAAACTTGAGGAAGAAGCGGTCATTAGCTCTCTAGATCGCTTGCCTTTCTCAATACGCATCCTGCTTGAGAATGCTTTGCGACATGCCGGCGGCGGATACGTTTCAGAGGAGCATGTACTGGCCGTGGGCAAGTGGAGTCCTGAAAAATCTGGGACCGATGTTCCCTTCATGCCGACACGTGTTGTGCTACAGGACTTTACCGGCGTTCCCGCAGTAGTCGACTTAGCCGCAATGCGTGACGGACTCAAGGCGTTGGGTGGCGATCCTCAGCGAATCAACCCGGTTGTTCCAGCCGATCTCGTAATTGATCACTCGGTCCAGGTAGACCACTTCGGTTTCGCCGATGCTTTCCGGCTTAACGTCGAGCGGGAATTCGAGCGAAATCGGGAACGATACACGCTCCTCCGCTGGGCAGCGGAAGCGTTTAATAACTTCTCTGTCGTACCACCTGGTACAGGAATCGTTCACCAGGTTAATCTCGAGTACCTCGCTTCTGTCGTTCACAGGCGAGAGCACGACGGCACCTGGCTCGCCTACCCTGATACGGTGGTTGGCACCGACTCACATACAACGATGATCAATGGCCTAGGTGTCGTGGGTTGGGGAGTAGGGGGAATCGAAGCAGAAGCTGTTGTTCTCGGGCAACCGTATTACATGCTGCTACCCGAGGTTGTGGGTGTGAAGCTCATCGGAACACTTCCAGAGGGAGCGACAGCAACAGACCTGGTACTGCGCGTGACTGAGATGCTTCGCGAACACGGTGTCGTGGGCAGCTTTGTGGAATACTACGGTGCGGGACTCAGTAACTTGTCTCTTCCTGACAAGGCTACCTTGGCCAACATGTCACCCGAATACGGTGCAACCATTGGGTTTTTTCCAGTTGACCAATCCACACTGAGCTATTTACGCGGCACAGGACGCTCGGAGGAAATGGTTCAGCGTATTGACCGGATTTCGAAAGAACTCGGTCTATTTCGTACTGATGAGACCCCTGACCCGTCATACACATCTGACCTTGCACTCGATCTCTCTACCGTAGAGCCGAGCCTAGCGGGACCAAGACGGCCACAGGATCGAATCAGGATGGAGGACATGCGAGCTCAGTTCAAGGAGGATTTGACAGGGCTCGTTCCGGCTGGATTCACGCTCCCAGATGGTGCAAGCGAACCAGAACATTGGGAAGGTGATAGCCTGATCAGTGGCCAGGAACAAACAACTGCAGTAGCGGAAATAGGTGTACCAAGTCGAGCCATTATAGTCGAGACCGACGAGGGTGATTATGAAATCGGTGATGGTACAGTGGTCATCGCCTCTATAACGAGCTGCACAAATACTTCGAATCCGTCAGTGATGGTCGGGGCGGGGTTACTAGCCAAAAGAGCGGTTGAGCGAGGACTCAATATCAAGCCCTGGGTTAAGACCGCGATGGCTCCAGGCAGTGGAGTCGTAACTGACTACCTTACCGAGTCTGGGCTCTTACCCTATCTGGAAGCACTGCGTTTCCACGTCGTCGGATACGGCTGCATGACATGTATTGGAAACAGCGGCCCTCTCCCCGAAAAGATCCAAGAAGCTGTAGAACAAGAAGGACTGGTCGTGGCTTCTGTACTATCTGGAAATCGCAATTTCGAAGCTCGTATTCACCCACTTGTCCGTGCGAACTATCTCGCATCACCAGTGCTCGTGGTTGCTTATGCTCTTGCAGGAAGGGTTGATATCGACCTGTACAATGAGCCCCTGGGTCGCGACCAAGAGGGGCGTCCAGTTTTCCTTTCTGATATATGGCCCTCACAGGAAGAGGTCCGAGATACCGTCGCCAATGCATTGAAACCAGAGATGTTTACGAAACGCTATTCTTCAGTAACAACTGGAGATGAGAACTGGCAGGCGCTTCCACTTCCAGAAGAAGGTGCCCTCTACGAGTGGGATGAAGTTTCAACCTACATTTGCAGACCTCCGTTCTTTGATGACATGGAACTTGAAGTCCCTCCTGGTAATGACATCCAGGGAGCCCGAGTACTCGCCCTGCTCGGTCACTCCGTTACTACTGACCACATCTCCCCAGCAGGAGCGATCCCTAAATCAGAACCAGCTGGATCGTACTTGCAGGGAAACAATGTTGAGGTCAAAGACTTCAACACCTTCGGTTCACGTCGGGGAAACCATGAGGTCATGATGCGTGGCACCTTCGGTAACGTGCGCATCAAGAACCTTCTTCTAGAAGGCCAGGAAGGTGGGCATACAATCCACTTCCCTACCGAAGAGGTCATGCCGATTTATGAAGCGGCAATGCGATACCGTGATGCCGGAATACCATTAGTGATACTCGCAGGAAGGGAGTACGGAACCGGAAGCTCACGTGACTGGGCAGCGAAAGGCACAGACCTCCTGGGTGTCCATGCGGTTATAGCAGAAAGCTATGAGAGAATTCACAGGAGTAACCTCGTTGGAATGGGGGTCTTACCCCTCGAATTTGAAGAGGGAACCACCGCTGAGATCCTCGGGCTTACCGGACACGAAACCTTTGATATTTCTGGTGTAGCCGATGGATTGGAGCCAGGCGATACAGTCGAGGTAGTAGCTACCGATAATGACGGCACTAAAATTCACTTTAGCGCGAAAGCCAGACTAGATTCAGACATCGACGTCGAGTACTACTACAACCGCGGTATACTCCAAACTGTTCTCAGAAAGATGGCCAGAGGCGAGATGTAATGGTGTCCGCTTGCTGCTGCTCGCGTAAAGCAAGAGGAGGTCCCAGCACCTCGTGTAGGATCACTGCCCTCCTTAGCGCTTCGCGGTCTCCCAAGCCCAGTTGATCCCTCGCGACTGAGGCTCGGAGTTCCAGCGTATCTGTTAAAGAGCCCAAACCGTGTTGGATGGCTGGCGTTCGCGCTGATGGATCAGTTCCGTACTCTGGGTGTGTGCTATGGATCGGGTGGATTGATGGTTCGGCCTGGCGCTTTCGACTCGTCCGAACCGGCTCCCTCTGCGGCAACGGAGTTGAAGTTGTTTCACGGGAAGCCACCGGAGGTTTCTCCTCAACCGGAGTCTTCTCCATCGGTAGCCCAGTGATCTCCGCCCAAAGGTCAGCCGGCAACATCTCAGTGGCCTTCCGTTCTCTTCCAGAGTCACGGGCAAGTGGCTCTTCACTCCAGACCTCTTGCTCTTCCTGATCCCAATCCAGTTCCACTGGTTCCTGGGCACCCTGGTTCCTCTGCTTCCTATTGAAGAGTGATCCAAAAACAAACCACAGGAAGACCGCGAGGTATCCCAGAAGTTCAATATCCATCAGTCTGAGTGCTTACTCTGTGTCCGTTGTTTGGTCGTCATCAGGCCCCGCGATCGATGTACGCATCGCCGTATCTGCCTCAATGTTGCCGTAACGCATGTAGTCCATCACACCGAGATGGCCCTCTCGGAATGCGTCGGCCAGTGCGAGGGGCACCTGTGCCTCAGCCTTCACTACTTCCGACTTCATTTCCACTACGAGGGCCTTCATCTCTTGCTCTTTAGCAACGGCCATCGCACGTCGCTCTTCCGCACGAGCCTGTGCTACTCGCTTATCAGCTTCTGCCTGATCTGTCTGGAGTTCTGCCCCGATGTTCTTACCCACATCGACATCCGCGATATCAATCGACAGAATCTCAAAGGCCGTACCCGAATCAAGTCCTTTCCCGAGAACCATCTTCGAGATCGCGTCCGGATTTTCGAGCACACCCGCGTGTGTGTCTGCTGAACCAATCGTGGATACGATGCCCTCCCCCACTCGGGCAAGAATCGTCTCTTCACCGGCACCCCCGACGAGGCGGTCGATGTTTGCACGCACCGTGACACGGGCGATCGCTATAAGTTGGATCCCGTCTTTTGCCATCGCCGCTACTTTCGGAGTGTTGATGACCTTCGGGATGACGGAGACTTGAACTGCTTCAAAAACGTCACGACCAGCTAAGTCGATGGCTGCTCCTTGGTTGAAGCTCAGCTCTATTGACGCTTTATCCGCACTGATAAGCGCACCTACGACACGGTCAACCCGACCACCTGCCAGGTAATGCGCTTCAAGTTCATTGATATCTAAGTCTAATCCGGCCTTAGTTGCGGTGATCAGTGGACGAACGATCGCGGGCGGAGAAACCTTGCGCAGTCTCATTCCAATCAGCGAACCGATTCCAACTCTGACACTTGCCGTATTCGCCTCGATCCACAGGCGAACAGGGACCGCCCACATAATGATCGAGATAAGAATGAATAGCCCTACAATCGAAGCTATTTGAAAAATGGCTGCTGGATCCATGTCTATACTCCAATATGTATATGCTGACTTATGTCGCTCAGGCCTCTTCGGCCTCTTGTTCTGAGATAGATCTTACTATGTGACGATAACCCTCTGCACTCAGAACTTTAACTGGTGTCCCTGCGCTAATCCATTCTGATTCTGAGACGACATCGATGCGCTCATCTCCTACGAGAGCAGTTCCTGCCGGCCGTAGGTCCGTGATCGCTGTACCGTGTTTTCCGACCAGGTCACTCCTGACCTCAGCCGATTCATAGCCGATCGCGCTCGCCGTCTTCGCCAGTAGAAATATTCCGCTCTCTGTCAGTCGGGAGCTACGCGGTAAGGTACGTATCAGTGCCCAAGCTGAACCAATCAGCAGTAGCATGGCCCAAATAAGAACCCAGCCTGCTCGCGTAAAATCCGGGGTTGTTGGAATATTACCCAGCAGACTCATGTACAGCCCGGTGAGAATCGCCAAGATCCCGGCGACCCCAAAGATCCCGAAGCCCGGAACAACGAAAGCTTCGATCCCTAGAAGTGCTAGCCCTGCCCCAACAATGAGCACGTCCTCTAGACCGGCCAGACCCACAATCATATTCGACCCGAAGAAGAGGCCCAGAGAAATAAGCCCCATCGTCCCAGCCAGGCCGAACGCAGGTGTTCTGATTTCAACCAATAGTCCGAGAAACCCTAGCGATAGGAGAAATGGGGACACCACTGAGCTAGAAAAGAAACGCACGAGGCGCTCTGCCCAATTCAATTCGGGAGTCACGACTGTCGCGCCTTCATGACCAAGCTCGACAAGTAGCGCATCGAGATCTTCGATCGCTTCCGCGTAGCCTATTTCAATGGCTTCTTCAGTCGTCAGGGTAAGCAGCTTCCCACTCTCCACGACACCATCGATTTCGATGTCCTCATCAACCATCGCGGCAGCAACCTCGGGTTCGAGTCCATTAGCTTCCGCTAGTGCCCTCATCTGGCTTCGCATGGCAGAAACAATCTTCTCTGGTGCCTTTGTCCCAGTGCCATCAACAGGGGTCGCCGCCCCCATCACAGATGCCGGTCGCATATAGATGCGGGTTGTCGAAAGCGCGATCAACGCACCNGCTGAGTAAGCCCGGCGATTGATGAGAGAGTAGANTGGNACCTCGGAGTCCGTCAGCGCGTCAGAGATAATCTCCGCGGCGTCNACNCGGCCTCCCGGGGTATCAATATCGAGTATCAATGCCACCGCACCTGTCTCAGTTGCTTCTTTGACAGCCCTCTGAATGAACGGGGCAAGACCTAGTTCGATTTCACCGGTTACCGGTACCCGGTAGACAGTACTGTCGTCCTGTGAGGTTTCAGGAGCCGCTATAGCTCCAAGTGTACCCACGATGGCGATGAGAACCATGAACTGACGACTCATTTTCCTACTCCCGTCTCACACTCGAATTGCGGCACACTCACCTTGCCTGATCAATGAAAGTTGTGTTCTTCGCATAGTAAGCATGACCAATCGTGCTTAGTCTATCCGTCTCTTGCAACACATAAGGAATACGGTGAACGATCCTGACGGTAGGCATAAGATGGATCATACCACTAATTTCGCGTAGCATGTAACTCGCGCCAACCCGCTTGTATACCGAGCGGCTTGAAAATAGCCATAGACTCAGAGGATGCCGATGTCAGATCAGGTGCTGGTCCACTATGAAGTGCGTGACAAAGTCGCAATCCTAACCCTAGACGATCCTCCCGCGAACACCTACACCCACGAGATGATGCGACAGCTGGATGAACACATCATCGAGGCAAGGTTCGATAAGGAAGTTGAGGTGATCGTCATCACAGGAACGGGCGGCAAGTTCTTCTGCGCAGGTGCAAATATTGGGATGCTCTCTGAAGCAGATCCTGATTGGAAGTACAGCTTCTGCCTACACGCAAACGAAACCTTAAATCGTCTTGAGCATACCCCAAAGCTGGTGATTGCGGCACTCAATGGGCACACGGTGGGTGGCGGTCTCGAAATCGCGATGGCGGCTGACATACGGATCGCCCGAAAAGATTCTGGGAAAGTCGGCCTACCGGAGGTAACGCTGGGGGTTCTTCCGGGAACCGGTGGTACACAACGCTTGGTCCGACTGGTTGGGAAACCCAAAGCAATTCAGCTGATGACAGAGGGCTCTACTTTCGGATTCGATAGGGCGCTTGAACTGGGAATAGTCAACGAGATTTATGACCATGAAGAAGATGACGCCTTTCTCGCGGCTGTTTTGGCCTATGCGGCCAATTTCACCACACCGGGCAAGGCAAATAAGGCGGTTGGTTTAATTAAACGCTCAGCCCAAACAGGCTCGGAAATCCCCTTTGAGCTTGCCCTCACATTGGAACGAGAACTACAGGCTCAACTCTTTGCGAGCTTGGATGCGAAA
Organism: Gemmatimonadota bacterium; assembly: GCA_002724575.1. Lineage (GTDB taxonomy): Bacteria > Gemmatimonadota > Gemmatimonadetes > Longimicrobiales > Gaopeijiaceae > UBA1142. Next base: position 25,593 of record PBPC01000007.1, read on the forward strand.
GAAGGGCTTGATGCCTATGTCGAAAAACGCAAGCCAGAATTCAAAGGACGTTAGGAGTAAATCATGAGCGATGTGCCGGTATTATTACATGACCGTAACGGGCACGTTGCGATCATCACATTGAACCGACCTGAAAAACTAAATGCCCTGAATGCTGAGCTTAGAGATGCCCTGCTAAGCAAGCTCGATGAACTCGAGAGAGATGACGAAGTTCGAGCAGTTGTTATACATGGTGCTGGAGATAAAGCATTCGTAGCCGGAGCTGACATCAGCGAATTCGCCGCCCGTTCGCCAGAACAGCAACGGGAAGCCGTGTTTGGGCGACGGATTTACGAGGGTGTAGCTGATTTCAAGAAGCCAATAATCGCTGCGATTCATGGATTCTGTATCGGTGGAGGATGTGAACTGGCACTGGCATGCGATGTTCGTGTGGCCGATCAAACTGCAAGGATGAGTCAGGCTGAGATCCGGATTGGTTTGATTCCGGGTGGTGGAGGCACTCAACGTCTCGCACGACTCGTAGGACGCGGATGGACGACCATCATGTCCTTGACCGGAGACTTCGTCGAAGCTGAAGACGCTCATCATATAGGCTTAATCGATGTACTCGTTGAAGAAGGCCAGCACCTGGAAAAAGCACTTGAATTGGCAACCAAGATGACCCGGTGGAGCCCTGTAGCTCTTCGTTTGGCAAAGGATGCGATCCGGGTCGCATTCGAAATGCCTCTAGCAGAAGGACTCGAGTACGAAAAAAACCGTTTCATCGATGCATTCAAGTCAGAGGATGGCAGAGAAGGTGTCCTGGCTTTTGTTGAGAAACGCAAGCCAGAATTCAAAGGACGTTAGATATCTAATGAGTCTACGAACCGCCCGAATCCTTACATCTATCTACCTTGCCTTAGCACTATTCTTTGTTACGTGGCCTGGTCTAAACCCGTTTGCACGAGTCGAGCCACTCGTTCTTGGGCTACCCTTTTCGATGGCGTGGATTGCAGGCTGGATTGCGGGTAGCGTTTTGGTCCTTTACGGGCTTGACCGAGTTGAGCGCCGATACCGTGATGGAGAGGATTCCTAATGCAGCAGTGGGTCGTCGTTTCAATCATCATAGGAGCGTACCTCGCGCTAACCCTCAGCATCGGCCTCCTGGCGGGACGAAAATCATCAGACAGTGTTACGGGCTATGTGGCTGCGGATCGGAGTTTTGGCCTACTCGTTATGTACTTCGTCACAGGTGCCTCAGTCTTCAGTGCGTTCGCCTTCTTGGGTGGACCTGGTTGGGCGTACTCGCGAGGAGCAGCCGCATTCTATATCCTCGCCTACGGTGCACTGGGGATGGCGCCGTTCTATTGGGTCGGACCGAGGGCAGCAGCGCTGGGGCGTAAATTTGGATATGTGACGCAAGCTCAACTGGTAGTGGGAAGGTTCCCGTCACGGACGCTTTCTGCACTTATCGCTGGCTTAAGCCTGATCGCATTTGTTCCATACATTACCCTCCAGATCCGTGGAGCTGGGATCGTGATCGAAGCAGTGACAGATGGAAATGTTCCCATCTGGCTTGGTTCTCTAGTCGCATACGGGATCGTGATCCTTTACGTATTGGCATCAGGAGCAATGGCGGTAGGCTGGACCAATACGTTCCAGGGGGTATTCATGGTGATCATTGCATGGTCACTAGGTTTGTACCTTCCATATCGACTCTATGGTGGCGTTACACCGATGTTTGAGCAGATCATGGACGTCCGACCGGAGATGCTCGTCCCGCCTGGCCTCACTGCGACCGGAGAACCCTGGAGTTGGGGAGCCTACTCAACCTTCATCATTGTTAGTGCCGTAGGGCTAATGATGTGGCCGCATCTCTTTATGAAGGCATTCACTGCTAAAGATGATGACACAATGCGACGCACGGTAATTCTCTTTCCAACGTTTCAGCTTTTTCTTATCCCCGTCTTCTTAATTGGCTTCTCAGGCATACTCTTCAGCGGTGGACCCTCATCCGCGGACTTCATATTGCCATACATGATACTGGAGACGGGTCTGCCTGCTCTGGTCGTAGGTCTATTCTGTGCAGGTGCTCTGTCAGCGTCTATGTCTACTGGAGATGCTCTTCTTCACGCCTCGGCCTCGGTCGTTGTCGAAGACGGCGTAACTCAGTTCGTCAAACTAGATGACCGTCAACGGCGCCTTCTCATGCGCATATTGGTCCTCCTGACGGGTACGACGGCCTATTATTTTGCCCAAGATGCTGAGAGCTCACTTGTTCTACTGCTGGCAACCGCCTACGGAGTCATCTCACAGCTCGCTCCACCCGTCATATCTGCGATGTACTGGAGACGAGCGACCACAACTGGTGTCTTAGCAGGATTGTTGGCGGGCACTGCCACTTCAGTCTTCTTTTATTTCAACCCGGATCTTAGGCCGTTCGACATGCATGAAGGTGTCCTGGGTTTGATTGTGCATATACCTGTCTTGATCTCTGTAAGCCTCATGACTCCAATCCAGAACGAGAAGCATCTCGAGGGATTTTTCTCTTGATGAAGAAACCCATCTCCAAAGCTTTCTCTAGATAAAGAGTCCGGCAGATAACAGAACAGCAAGAAAAGAGAGGTTAGTCGTCGGCCCTCCGGATATCCGGACCTGTCGCTAGTGAGGCAACGACTTTCTGTGAGCTGCCAATGGGTACTCTAACTCCATAAACTTCTGCTGGAGGAGTAACACCTCGCACTAGGTGTGGGTTCAAGTTTCTGAGAATCCCTGCATCGACTTCTAGTGCAGATGCTACACGCAGAAGCGACGTTCCACTCGGCACGAAAACTAGATCATAATCGTATCGCTCAATCGAAGTGACCACGAAGCCGTAAGCAGATGCATCCTTGGCCAATATCGTTGCCGCAATGAGTCTGGGAACGTACTCCCTGGTCTCTTTGGGCAAGTGGTCAACGATTTCCCAGAATAGGTTCTCGTCTCCTACTTTCCCGTCAGCATATCTCCTCAATACTCGCTCAACCCTTCCTGGGCCCGCGTTGTAAGCTGCAGCGGCCAGATACCAAGAGCCGAAACGTTCGTGTAACCAGTTTAAATAATCCAACGCAGCTTCAGTTGAACCGATAGGGTCACGCCGCTCATCTACATAACTGTCAACTCGCAACCCATACTGGAGTGCCGTCGGGCTCATAAACTGCCACAGGCCAACTGCGGAAACGTTAGATACAGCGCGAGGCTTGAGACCAGATTCCATCATAGCCAGATATAAGAGGTCCTCTGGCATACCCTTAGCGCGCAGGGCATCCTGCACCAAGCCACCATAAGCGCCCTGCCGACTCAAGAATGTCTCAAAGTCCGACTTGAGTACCGTTTGAAATAACTCAATCCACCGCTCGACATCCTCATTAATGTGTAGTGGAAGTTCAGGCTGCAGGACCTCAACCACAGCTGGATAGGTCTTAGCGGTTTCCTGAACAGGGGTAATTCCCACTAAAACTACGAGCGGAATAACTGCCGAGGGCATCAGATACCACGATCGAATCAAACGATGCTGTGCTGTCTTTGTTTTCTTGGACATACTCAACCTCCAACTAACTAACTGCACGTTTTAGACCAACTAGCATAAATCTTGGGTCCCAGACGTAGAGTTCATTCAGAGCAGGCAGGGATTCAAAGCACCTGAAAGCGGAAAGAAGAAAAAGGCCTGGCCGGAGCAGTAATCTGCTCGCGTCCAGATGACCTGTTAGAAGATTACTCGGATGGGTAGACAGAAATGACGCTGCGAGCGCGAATACGCTCAAATTTCACAACGCCATCAACTTGCGAAAAGAGCGTGTCATCGTTGCCACGAAGGACGTTGCGACCCGGATGGAAGCGGGTTCCACGTTGACGCACTAGGATTCCTCCAGCACGCACCGGCTCTCCCCCAAACCTTTTTATACCTAGGTGGCTCGGGTTGCTGTCCCGACCGTTTCTACTAGATCCCCCAGCCTTCTTATGTGCCATATGATTATCCGTCCGTCAAACTGAGTTGAGCTACCAGCTCAAGCGACGATCTCGTCGACCCTGATTTCCGTGAAACCTTGACGATGACCCTGCTTTTTCCGGTGACCCTTCCTCCGTTTCCGCTTAAAGACGATCAGTTTCTTACTTCGGCCATGTCTAATAACCTCGGCCTTGACCGAGGCTCCATCAACGATAGGCGTGCCAACTCTTACATCTTCGGCACCGTCTGCAGCCAATAGCACATGATCAAATATCACCGAGTCCCCAGGCTCGACGTCAAGCGAGGGAATACGGAGCAAAGCACCAGGCTCAGCTCGAAAGTGTTTTCCACCAGTCTGGAACACCGCGTACATATAGGCTTCCCGAAGTCTTACCAAATGGCCTTCAATTTAGAGCCCGTAACTATCGACAGGTCCGGAATATTGGTCAAGGTACAACGGTAAAGAGCTAGGCTACTGCGTACTTACTAGTGACATCAGTCTCAGAAGGCCCTGACAGAAGCCTAAATTCATCTAACCCGATAAGTGGATCATCACGGAGACTCAGGTCCAGACGAGTACGGCTACGAAGTCTCTTCAGTAGACCAGGCTCCTCCTCAATGACCCTTAGAGCAACTTCCGGGTGTAAACGCACGACGATCCTCTTTTCTTCTTTAGTGGATGCTGCTCTCCGGAGGCTCCGTTCAATCTGGCGTAATACCGTCGCCGGCGTATAGACACGCCCGACGCCTCGACATGATGTACAGACTGATGTTAATGAGTTGAAAAGTGACGGCCGCACACGCTGTCGTGTCATTTCGATCAGCCCAAGACTTGATACTTCAAATGCTTTAGTCCGAGCGCGATCACGGCCAAGGTGAGTCTTGAGCTCATGAAGAACCTTATCGCGATGAGCCTGTGATTCCATGTCAATGAAATCTGCAACGATGATTCCACCTATATCTCGCAAGCGCAGCTGTTTTGCTATCTCTCGTGCTGCACCAAGGTTGGTCTGCAAGATTGTTTTCGCAGGATCTCTTTTTTTTCCCTTCCCCGTAAATCGACCGGTATTGACGTCGATCGATACAAGAGCCTCCGTTGGCTCAATGACGATGTGTCCACCCGATTTAAGGGTGACCTTCCTCTCAAAAGCCCTTTGGATTTCTTCTCCAACCCCATACTTGTCAAAAAGGGGTTCCTGTTCTTTGTGTAAGTGCACCCGATCAGAGAGTTCTGGATCTACACTCCTCACATACTCCAAGACCTCATTATAGATAGCCTTAGAATCGATTCTCACAGCGTCAAATTTATCGCTAAATAGATCCCGGATCACACCACCAATCAGTTGCGCACCGGGATGCACTAGAGCTGGAGCTTCCTGGGACTTCGAACCCGCTAGAACCTTATTCCAGCTCTCGCGAAGATGTTTGAATTCATGCTCTATTTTTTTTTCAGTCACCTCTTCACTGACAGTCCTGATAATGATTCCACCGCTGTCACTTGGGAGTATCTTCTTCGCCATTCGGCGCAGCTTTGTGCGCTGGGCTCTGTCTTCAATACGACGGCTTACGCCAACATTGCTCGAATGTGGCATGTAAACCAGAAAGCGCCCTGGAAGAGAAATTTGGGCTGTGACCCTTGGACCCTTTGAGCTGATAGCCTCTTTCGTTACCTGGACCAGGAGGGTTTGACCCTTTTGGATATGATCCTGGATTGGCGGATATTTTCTCGCCCGAGAACGCCTCCTACGATCACGCCGTCCGTTCTCTTGTTCGGAATCTTCATCACGTATCAGGTCAGAAACGTGCAAGAAGCCAGATTTCCCGGTACCTATATCAACAAATGCCGCCTGAATACCAGGAAGCACAGCGTCCACACGTCCCAAGAATATGCCCCCAATGATCCTGTCTTGGTCGGGGCGTTCCAGCATAACCTCTACGAGATTGTCGTCTTCAAGTAGTGCGACCCAAGACTCTTTGGGCATCGCACTCACGAGGATTTCTCTCCTCAATATTCTCTCCAGTGTTCAGTCACCCCTGCCTCACCCGAACCGGCACCGGGCGCGTCCCAAACCCCCTGCCCAAATCTGTGGACAACGAATCAGGCCACCGGCCAGTATCCGGAACACCGGGCGCGATATAAGTCGGTATTCAAGAGTGGCAATCACCCATTCAATACTCTAGCTCTACCGCAACAGGTCGACTCTAAGTTTTTACTTCAAAATTTATTTCTATTGTCTCATCCTCTCTATCAATTGCATGAGGTGAAACAATTATCAGTTGCTTTTAATCAAGTTAGCGAAAAGCCCGATAGCCAAACTTATCATGATATCGAAAATTCTTCCCATATAAACTAACGCAGAATTGATAACATTCCGCATTAGGAACTTATCCCGGGCTTATTTTTTGCTAACCGCCATATCCTGCCACTGTATTCTGGCTCCCATCGGGTCAGGTAAGCTTTTCGGATTCGATAGCGCTGTCATCCGAAGACTCCGGATCTGGTTTTCTTAAGTAAGTAGAGGGTATAAATCGTATGAAAAATCCTGTGATCAGAACTACAATCGCTAATCCCGTAATCCACTGCTCATCAAAATAGATCCCTACCAATGCGATAAAGGCACCAGCAATGAAGATTCGGATTCTCCACTCTAGAAACTGACGAGATCTTACCGAGGGGTCTGACAAGAGGTGCAGGTCCGTCTCCTATTGCAGTTGGAATGGTCCTATATGAGGACCAGGATTATTCATCGAAGCCTTGAGAAGAATACCCAAGGTTTCACGTAATTCTTCGGGTAAGAGGATGCCGTCAACGAACCCTCGGGCCGCCGCAAAACGCGCGTCCAATTCCCCTTCGTATTCAGCGCGAATCCGGTCCATTTCAGTGGTCAATTCAGGTCCAGGATCCAACCCCTTCTCTTTGATTTCCTGAAGTTGAGAGTCAAAAATCGCCGTCATCGCACTTTCGGCTTCCATAACTCCCATACGACCAGTAGGTAGTGACAAAATGAAATCTGGATCGAATCCCTGACCTCCCATGGCATAGTATCCCGCTCCCGAGGCGTGGTTCAGAGTCAGCACGATCTTGGGGACCTTCGCCGTAGCCATTGCCTCCAAAAGTTCGGCACTTGCTCGAATAATTCCCGAATGCTCGGCTTCAGCCCCAACCATGAAGCCCGAAACATCCTGCAAAAACAAGATCGGTGTTCCTTGTCGATTCATGGTTTCGACGAAATACGCCACTTTACGGGCACTAGCTGCATAAATGACGCCACCAAAACGAATAGAGTCTCCATCCGAACTCTTGAATGTGCCGCGAGCGTTAGCAATTACTCCTACCGGGTACCCGGCAAGTGAGCCAGTTCCGCATATGATCTCTTGGGCATGGTCAGGCTGAAACTCCTGCAATGGTTCCCCATCTAGAATGCACTCAAGGATCGATTGCATGTCATAGGGCTGCCGGTGGTCATCAGGTATCAAGTCGTAGAGTTCGTATGAAAGTCTCTGGGGAGGTGTAGCAGTTCGGGATGGGGGAGATTCCTGAGCAGGAAGCTCACCAATTAATGTCCTTAGGCGCTCCAAACACGCTTCATCACTCTCTGTTACGTAATGCGCCACAGCACTGACTTCGGTGTGGGCCCTCGCACCCCCTAACTCTTCTGTGTCCAGTATCTCACCGGTAATCTTTTTTGCTAGATCTGGATCCCCAAACCCCATAAATGAGGTGCCCTCAACCATTAGAATGACATCCGATAGTGCAGGAAGGTACGCACCGGCGGCGAGGCAAGGTCCCATGACAGCCGCCAACTGTGGTATCCTGAGATAGCGGCGCATTACTGCATTGTAGTAGAAGATGCGAGCGGCGCCGTACTGGCCTGGGAAAACTCCACTCCGGTAGGGGAGATTCACTCCTGCTGAGTCAATCAGATAGATGATCGGGATGCAACATCTCATCGCGACTTCCTGTGCCCTGAGAATCTTGGTGATGGTCTCAGGCCACCACGCCCCCGCTCTGACCGTTGCATCATTGGCCACAACGATCACATCCCTCCCCGAGACAGAACCCAAAGTAGTGACAACCCCAGCTCCAGGTGCCTGGCCGTCGTAAAGATCATGAGCGATTAGCAACCCCAGTTCTACTGTTGGCTGGTCCTCATCAAAGAGGAGACGCAACCTCTCACGGGCAGTGAGTTTCCCCTGAGCATGCTGCTGTTCTATAGGTTCACTTCCACCCCCATCATACAGTCGCTCTCTAAGCTCTCGGATTTCGAGAGATAGCTCAGCCATCCGACCGGAAGGTTTACGGGGTGCTTCTGAAGTCACCGGGAGGGTTTAGTCCGTTTCAAGACGTTTCCTGATCCTCGAACCAGTCTTGAATGTAATCGATGACTTCAGTGGTCGGGGTCCCTGGGCCAAATAGCCTTCCGATACCGCGACTCTCAAGATCTTCTATGTCTTCGACCGGGATAATTCCACCACCGGTAAGCAGAATATGGTTTGCGCCCGCTCCGTCCAGGAGTTCCCTGACCTTTGGGAAAAGCGTCATATGGGCTCCGGAGAGGATTGACATCGCAACCACATGGACGTCTTCCTGTATCGCTGCATTCACGATCATCTCAGGACTCTGATGAAGACCTGTGTAGATCACCTCAAATCCGGCGTCTCGAAGAGCACTCGCGATCACTTTTGCACCTCGATCATGTCCATCGAGCCCAGGTTTGGCAACGAGTACCCTGATTTGTTGATCTATACTTTGCATCAAAAGAAGACAGGCTCCTTGTAGGAACCAAATACATCTTCCATAGCCCTCCGGATCTCGTAGAGAGTGCAATACGCCCTCGCACACTCCAAGATTCGAGGGACGAGGTTCTCTCCAGTGCGGCTTGATTCACGAAGCTCCCTTAACGTGCGTTCTACGGCTTCAGGGTCCCGGCGCTCTCTAAGTTCTGCCATTCGAGCCACTTGATTTTTTTCGATCTCCGGATCTATACGAAGGGTATCAATCTCAACTTCCTCCGAACCCTCGGTGAAGTGGTTCACGCCCACTACTACTCGGTCACCCGCCTCGACTTCTCGCTGCTGAAGCATAGCCGACATCGCAATTTCCCTTTGGAACCAGCCTTCTTCTATCGCTGGAACCACCCCACCGAAACGATCAATCTCGTCGAATATCTCAAGGGCATCTCGCTCTAATTCGTCGGTCAAGGCTTCTATAAAGTACGATCCAGCTAGTGGGTCAATCGTGTTGGGCACACCCGATTCAAACGCCAGGACCTGCTGTGTTCTAAGTGCAACTCGAACTGCCTTTTCCGTAGGCAAGGCATGCGTCTCGTCCATAGAATTTGTGTGCAATGATTGCGTGCCACCAAGCGCAGCAGCCATCGCCTGGTATGCAACCCGGACAATGTTGTTCTCTGGCTGTTGAGCCGTCAGCGTAACACCAGAAGTCTGTGCATGTGTTCGAAGACGCCACGACTCAGGATTCTTAGCATGGTACTTCTCTCGCATTATACGAGACCAGATTCTTCTCGCTGCTCGGAATTTTGCAATCTCCTCAAAAAAATCATTGTGCACATCAAGAAAGAAAGACAAGCGTGGCGCGAACGCATCCACATCCAACCCTCGTGCGATCGCTCTTTCGACATACTCAAAGCCGTTCCCGAGCGTAAACGCCAACTCCTGGGCTGCGGTCGCTCCGGCCTCCCGGATATGATAGCCTGAAATCGAAATCGGGTTGTATTTAGGAGCGTTTTCGCTACACCACTCGAACATGTCTACTATGCACCGTAAAGCTGGGTTCGGTGGAAATACCCACGCGTGCTGAGCTTGGTACTCTTTGAGAATGTCGTTCTGCACCGTACCACGAAGTACTCCTGGAGAAATCCCCTGCTTCTCGGCAGCCACCACATAGAAACAGAACAGTATGATCGCAGGGCCGTTGATCGTCATCGACACTGAGACTTCGTCTAGAGCAATCCCATCGAAGAGTCGCTCCATGTCATGAAGTGATGAGATCGCCACTCCGCACACGCCAACTTCTCCAAGTGAGCGAGGGTGATCAGAATCGAATCCCATAAGGGTGGGGAAATCGAAGGCCACAGAAAGTCCGGTCTGCCCTTGCCTCAAGAGGTACTTATAGCGCTCATTCGTCTCCTCAGCCGTCCCGAATCCAGCAAATTGTCTCATGGTCCAAAGGCGAGTGCGGTACATCGTGCTGTAGGGCCCACGCGTGAACGGGTATTCCCCTGGGAGCCCGAGAGCATCCTGATACTGAGAGGAAGTTCGATCGAGCAAAGTATATAGCGGCTTTATTTCACGACCGGAGACTGTTGAAAAAAGAATTTCTCGCTCTGAAGCGTCAGCGCAGCTCTGCTCCCAACGGCTAAGGCGTTCTTTCAATTCAGAGAGCTCATCCTCCTGCTCTTTCAATAAAGCCAGGAGGTGTGACGAAGTTGAAGTACTTTCCTCAATCGAAGACATGATTCACCTCTTGTTCGTCAACTCTAGTATCCCGTACGTCAGCGGGTAAGGCACTAAGGAAAACATGCCTAAAGAACTTACGAAGGGTCAACGTAAGAGTCGGTCCAGGATATCCCAAGCAACCGAGTAGGGGGTGTCTTTCCTCTTTTGAATTCGCTCCAAACCTTGGTCCAATTCAGCAAGCACTGTATCAGAACGCCATGCCGTTCGGCGTAGTTCACGATCCACAACATCTTGGATGCGGACTTTTCTGCGACCTCGCCTCCGCTCTTCGAGTTCACCGGACTCTTCAAGCCAGAAACGATGTGCCTTAATGGTATCCATCAGATCTTCAACACCTTCTCCACTTTGAGCTACCGTTGAGAGTACCGGCGGCGACCAACCTGGACCTCTTGGCTCCTCACAAGATTCCTTCCTCATGATCCGAGCTAGATCAAGACCGTGGTGAGCGGGCGCACTTTCAATCGCTGTAGCCGCCCTCAAGTGTAGTCCCTGACGAAGATCTTTAACAAGCCGGTCTGCACCGGGACGGTCCGCCTTGTTCACGACGAAAATATCAGCGATCTCCATGAGCCCGGCTTTCATCGTCTGAATGGCGTCCCCGGATTCAGGCACTAGCACGACGATCACAGTGTCGGCAGCTGCAGTGATCTCAAGCTCTGTCTGGCCTACTCCGACGGTCTCGATTAACACTCGATCGAAACCGAACGCATCCATGAGATCTAAGACCTCTTTTGTCGTCGTGGCGAGACCTCCAAGTGAACCTCTGGTAGCCATAGATCGGATGAAGATCCCTGGATCAGTCGCTAGGTCACTCATTCTGATTCGATCTCCAAGGAGCGCACCGCCCGAATACGAAGAAGTCGGATCAACAGCAACGACCCCAAGCTGTTCGTCTTGAGTTCGACAGTTCGTCGCTACCATGGAGAGCAGGCTCGATTTTCCAGCGCCTGGCGGTCCGGTGAAGCCTATGCGTGCTGCCCTGGGGCCGACTCGCAATACTTCGTGAAGAAAGTCCTGAAAACCCGGACGTTCATTTTCTACAAGTGAAATCGCCCGCCCTAAAGCAACAGGTTGTCCGTCATGGAAGCGCTCAAGCAACTCTGCAAGCGCAGATTCAAGGGGACCGGTCACCGAATCCGTCTCGTCTTCATTAGTTCAGGGATACCCCTTTTGGTGTTAATTCGGCTCTAACAGAACCCAGCCTTAGAATGAAAAAAGCCACTGGCGGCCATCCGGAACAGATGCTTCACACCGTCCGCTCTGTCCGGGTCGGCCAAGCAACATTACAGCAGAAGATGGGAGGCTAGCCAAAGTAATAGAAAGAATCCTAAGAGATCGGTAAGTGTATGTACGAACACTGAAGAGGCGATAGACGGATCGATTCCAGCACGATCTAGCGTAGTGGGGATAAACGCTCCTGCGAAACCGGCAACGATTTGATTCCCCCACATTGCAAGTAGAACAACCACCCCAAGCATCACGTTTCCATCAATCAGGAACGCAAGCAGAGCCACTCCACTCCCTAGGACTGCTCCGTTAACCAAGCCTACCAAGATCTCCTTAGCGACAAACCCCCTGGCCGATCCAGATCCCTGAACCGTGATACGGCGGATGGTCACAGCAAGTGATTGTGTACCCGAGCTGCCACCCATTGCAGCTATAATTGGTGCTATGAAGGCGAGAGTCAGTTCCTTTTCTATCAAATCCTTGAATACAAGGATGACGGATGCGGCTATCGCTGCTGTAGCAAGATTCAGTATCAACCAAGGAAGCCTAGTAGTCACAGACTCTATCCAGTTATGTCTCAGTTCATCCTCGTCTGGGACACCTGCTAGCATCAAAATATCCTCGGTCAGTTCTGATTCGATTACGTCGATAACATCATCGAACGTGATCCGGCCAAGAAGCACACCCTCATCTGTCACCACTGGTATTGCTGCTAAATTGTAGCGACCAAGAAGTCTAGCAACCTCTTCTTGATCCACATCAGGCGATACCGTCACAGTAGGCTCTTCTACTAGTCTTTTAATGCTAGCTGTCGGGTCCGCGACTACGAGGTCATCTAACCTCATCGTACCCAGAAGCCGACGCTTCTGATCAATCACAAAAACTGTGTAAAAATCTTCTACGTCCCTGCCCTGCACGCGAACCTGAAGAATCGCCTCATCTGCCTGTAACGAACCCTCTACTTCAACGAGTTCAGTCGTCATGAGCCCGCCGGCTGTTTCTTCATCGTAGCTTAGTAGACGCTTAATATCTCCGGCTTCGTCTACCGGGAGTGCAGCTAAGACCGTCCTTTGGTCGTTAGGTCCCAGCTCACCTATAAGATCCGTTGCATCGTCATCCGCCAGTTCCTTAAGGAATTCAGCGACCTTCTCAGCTGGAAGTGCCATCAATAGTTCAGCACGCCCCTCACTCTCATCCATTTCTGAGAGGGTTTCAGATGCCAGTATTGTCGGGAGCATGCACAAGATCTCCACCCGATAATGCTGATCCAGTGATTCTATGAGGTCAGCAAGATCGGATGGATGCAGTTCTACAGCCTGATCCAAGATAGACCGCAATTTACCGGACGCTGCTAGTTCCTCGATTTTCATCCGAAGATTCTGGGTCTGGTGTGGTGACTTCTTCATCTGTGGATCTTGGAGTTTGTGGGGCTGGGTTCACAACCTTGGTGCGGGCTACTCTGGCGCTCTAAAGTCCATCCAAGGCGCTGGAAAATCCCTGAGGCAGCTGACCCTCGCAAGGCGCGAGTTACAAAGCTAATCTGAGTGGTTGAATACCTGACGAACGAGCCGTTCCTGTAGCTTAAACATAGGACTTGTGAAACGGTCTAAATTTTCTGGATGATCATGTCCCAGCACATGCAGTGCACCGTGGACCACTAATCTTACAAGCTCTTCGTCGAGCGGTATTTCATGCTCCTTAGCCTGACGGCTCGCCTGGTCCACGCACACATACACATCCCCAAGCGCTAACTCATCCGTACCCATAGAAAATGCGAGTACATCCGTTGTAATATTTCGCCCTAGATAGCGAGTATTCAACTTCTCCATCTCCTGATCACCAAGCAGGGTTATCGAAAACTTACCAGTCCGACCCTCTTCAATTAGAGTCTGGTGTATCGCTTGCTTCAACAGAGAGCATTGAATGGTCTGGTAATGACCAAGATTGACTTGGATATCCAAGGAGGATGGGCTCAGTATCAGCTAGACAAGCCTTCTGCCAAATCCTTTCTTTCAGCAGGCTTATCTAGAGTGGATGAATCATCCTCAGCGTCTATAGTATCCGTAAGATGTTTTGTCGTTGGGTATTCGATTCGGCGATGCATAACGCCAGACAGGATCTTTACGAACTCAGCCTTTACATCAGTTATCTCTCGCAATGTGAGTGGGGCTTCTTCAAGCTGGCCGTCCGCAATCTTTCCGTCCACAACTGTATCGATCAAATCTTGCAGCCGGGACCCAGTAGGTTCTTGCAGAGCACGCGTCGCAGATTCGCATGAATCTGCAAGCATTACAATCGCCGTTTCCTTTGATTGAGGCTTTGGGCCAGGATATGAGAACCTCTTAGAATCGACCTCCCCACCCATCTCCTCAAGCGCCTTTTCAAAAAAGAAACCAATCCGCTGAGTACCATGGTGTTCAAGAATAAACTGCGAGATCAGAGGTGGAACCTTAGCCTCGTGGGCTAACTCTAGACCCTCAGTAACATGCTCGCGTACAATATCAGCCGATGTAGTTGCTTTGAGTTTATCGTGTGGATTGCGTCCTTCTGGTTGATTTTCTACGAAGTAGTGGGGCTTGAGCATCTTTCCTACGTCATGGTAGTAGGCACCCACTCGACTTAGGAGCCCGTTCGCTCCAATAGCAGTTGCTGCACCTTCCGACAGATTTGCAACGTTGACCGTGTGAGCATATGTACCTGGTGCCTCAGACGATAACCTCCTGAGCAAAGGACGAGTGGGATCTGCCCACTCGAGAAGTGTGTGATCTGTAGTGATCCCTGTGAACCACTCAAAAACGAAGAGACAGCCCATTGCAAGTAAAGCCGATACTGCCGCGTTGCTTCCCGCTAAAGCAGCATCAAGAGCCACTTCAGGCATAGCTCGGGATGTTGCTAATCCGAGGCTTAGGAGCATCAGCCCGGTCACCGAAGTGATGATTGCAATCGAGACCCACCAGTCGGAGCGTCGTCTCAGTACCCTAACGCTAAGTGCTGCCGCCGAACCTCCGGCCGCTATCAGAAGAAACGTCCCATAGGAAGCAAAGGGGGTCAGCCTGCCAGTTATCGCTGCGATGACAAGCACAAGAAAAAGCGATATCTGGGTGTCCCAAAGAATCGCAACAGGTAAAGCTATGAACGCAATAGGAAGCAACGCGTCAGAGAGCCCGGCCTCGCTAATGGCTAAAGCTGCTGAAAAATAGGCAGCAACAAGCAAAGAAATCAGCAGCATCCAATGGAATGTGGCATACAGTTTAGGGCGACTGAAGAAGAGCAGAAGACCAAAAAGACCGAACAGCATTAAGTTGATTAAGCCCGAACCCAAAAACGCCCCAACGGCTAACTCTTGGTTTTGTACAAGACCCCGATTGCGACGCTCATCTTCATGACTTCGGAGGTGCTCAAGCACCTCCGGTCCAACCGGATCCCCCTGCCTGACTATCGACTGACCCTCAAGAAACTCTTGCTTGATTGTCTCAACTGATCTAGCAGCAGCATCCCGGTCCATCTCAGTCGCCACAACATTCAGGACGTAACTGTATTCGATGTGCCGGATCAGAACTAGATTCAATAGATCAGATATAGATGGAGGTGTTCCTGATGGAAGTAGCAATGCTGCTTCATTCAAGAAGTCACTCGTAGTAAGTACTTCTGATATTTGAGCAGTTCGCTCAACTAAATCGTTATCGCGAATCGTAATTCGGGTTGTGCTGAGGTCGGCTACTCGAGCAGCTTCGACAACGCCATCTTCCATGATCTCACGGACCGCACGAGTCGCAGAGTAGCGAAATACGGCCCGCGCTGAATCAACCATTATGTAATCGACTTGTGCAGGCGTCGCGATAATGCTGCTAGCCCGGAGGGATTCTTCAAATCGGACTCGATCGCTTACCGCTGCTGCAGAATCCAATCCGCTAAAGAAGCGATCGAGCCGGGCCACCATAGTATCACCAGCATTAGGTTCTACATCGAATGTGGGAGGCACCACTTCCCTAGCAAGTTGTCTTTCATCATCAAGCTCAGAAGCAGATTTTCCCACACTAAAAGCGACTTCTGCGATCACATCAGCAGGAGCCACACTCCAATCTTCAAAAGGAAGCGAATCATTTCCCGCTGATGGCGGGAATAGTGCGGTCACCAGACTTGCAAGCATAATCAGCAAAAGAACCCTGGAGCCATGATGAAGGAGTCTCCGCCCTCCCGACTCTCCTGGTTCACCTGAAAGGCTGAGGAACATGTTGCTGGTCTCGTTTAGCTGGCTCACTTGTTGGACCCTTTTATCTCCCGAGGAGATTCGGCATAAGCCTTGATAATGTCTTTGACCAACCGATGACGTATCACATCCTTAGAATCCATGTAGACGACAGAGATTCCATCTATATCAGAGAGAATGCGTTCAACTTCAAGCAGGCCTGAATAATCTCTCCTCGGCAGATCAATCTGGGTCTTATCGCCAGTGATAACGACTTGGGAGTTTAGCCCTAAGCGTGTGAGGAACATCTTCATTTGCGCAGTCGTAGCATTTTGAGCTTCATCCAAGATCACAAATGCATCAGAAAGTGTTCGGCCGCGCATGTAGGCCAGAGGTGCGATTTCTATTGTGGAGTCAGCAAGGGCCCGCCTCATGCGGTCACTAGGCATCATATCTTCAAGAGCATCATAGAGTGGCCGGAGGTACGGATCGACCTTCTCCTGTAGGTCACCCGGGAGGAATCCAAGGTTCTCTCCCGCTTCCACGGCTGGACGAGCCAGGATAATCCGACGAACCCGTTTCTTGTAAAGAGCATCTACAGCGCAGGCGACTGCTAGATAAGTCTTACCAGTACCCGCAGGTCCTATACCAATAACAATGTCATTTCTGGTAATCGCTTCAATGTAAACCCGCTGTCCTACAGACTTAGGAGAGATAACCCGTCGGGACCCAGGTAACGCGATCCTTATCATATCTTCTACGGACCCGATACCATCCTCTCCACCGATGGTTACCCCGTCAGCAAAACGTGCTATGTCATTCACATCAAAGGGCTCACGAAGCTTGGACAGCTCGATTATGTGCTGCACTACGGGTATCGCATATTCAATAGCGGACTGGGAACCTGAAAGAATCAATTCATCTCCCCGTATTACAACCCGGATTCCGAATAGGCTTCGTAGCTCCTGAATATTTTGATCATTAACGCCAGTCAACATCAGAGGATCAGCGCCCTGAGCGTCTAATCTGTGTTCCGCGATTATTTCGCCGTTCGCCAATTTTTCTCCTGAACGTGGAAGGCCGAAAATGTTCCTCCTAACACTACCCTTCCGAACTCTTTAGGGTCGTTAGGCCGAGTTCTAAAAGCTCTTCGTTGCCCACCGAAGCAGGCGCTTCTTCATATAAGGCTCGGGCTGCTGTGGTCTTGGGAAACGCTATGACGTCCCTAAGGCTCTCAGATCCTGAGAATCTTTGGATAATCCGGTCCATACCAAGAGCGATTCCCCCGTGAGGTGGGGCCCCGGCCGACAGGGCTCTGAGGAGAAAGCCAAACTTCTGCTCTATTTCATCATCGCCTAAGCCTAAGGCTCGGAGAATTCTCTGCTGAAGTTCTGATTGATGGACCCTGATGCTTCCCGATCCCAATTCATTCCCGTTATAAACGAGATCGTAGGCAGTACCTCGGACTGAAGACGGATCTGATTCGAGCAGTTCAAGATCATCAGGGTGGGGCATAACGAAGGGATGATGGCTTGGTGTAATGTCACCATCGCTCAGATCAAATACCGGGAAATCAGTTACCCAAAGCCAAGAATGTTCTTGTTGGGGAGTTAGCTCAAGCACTTTTATGGATTCGGAACGAACTGCGTCAAGAACCGGAGAAGTCAGTGAGTCAGGGCCAAACGCTACGAATGCGATATCTCCAGGCGATAACCCCATAGCTAATGAGTTTTCAGGAGCTAAGAACTTTCCAAGTGGTCCTGATGCTTCACCGTCTGCTTGCTTGGCCCACAATAATCCCGGTGCACCAGCCTCCTTTGCCTTAGACTCTATATCAGCGATCTGCCGTCTAGATAGTTTGGCACCTCCTGCGAGGCGCAGTCCACGAACTCTAGCACCCCCATCAACTGCAGAGTCTATCATATTGAACCCTAAACTGGATGTAGCCTGGGTCCAATCAGTGATCTCTAGCTGGTACCTCAGGTCTGGACGGTCTGAGCCATACCGCTCCATCGCTTCTGCCCAAGTGAGTCTGGGAAAAGGCTGTGAGATATCTATACCAGCAGTGTTCGCCAAGCATACCATCAGTCCCTCAATCCAAAAGAAGATATCTTCAGGTTCAATGAATGAAGCCTCGACATCTATTTGTGTGAACTCAGGTTGGCGATCTGAACGCAGATCCTCGTCACGGAAACAGCGAGCAATCTGGAAGTAACGGTCAAAACCCGAAACCATCAGTATTTGTTTATAAATCTGGGGGCTCTGTGGTAGGGCATAGAACTCCCCATGATGCACGCGACTAGGCACTAAATAGTCGCGTGCTCCTTCTGGGGTCGCCTTGGTAAGGATTGGAGTCTCAACCTCCATAAAGCCGCATGCATCTAAGTAATTCCGAGTAGCAAGAACTAGTTCATGCCGCATAACGAGGGCGTCCTGGATTTCAAAACGCCTTAAATCGAGCACTCTGTGCTTCAGCCGGAGTTCCTCTGTGGGAAGTTCATCTTCCGGGCCTCTATAAACTGGTATCACTGGAGTTTGTGCGTTCGAAAACAATTCCACGGATTTCGCATGGATCTCTATCTCTCCAGTTCCCATATCTGGGTTATGTGCCCCCTGAGGTCTTAGGACAACATCTCCCTTAACCTGGATCACATCCTCATGACCCAATCCATGTGCACACTCGAGAGAAGCTTTCTCGGTCCAATCAGGCCCGAAGGAAACTTGTACCAGTCCACTTCTGTCTCTAAGGTCAACGAAGAGCAATCCACCTAAGTCTCTTCGTCGGTGAACCCAACCTGCTAAGGTTACTTCACACCCCTCATGGCTGGCTCTAAGACGACCTACCATTCGGGAACGAAGTCGGGTTCGCTCAATCGATGTTTCTGACATAATCAGCCGTTATTTAGTCACCGTTTACGGTACCCTAATACCCCTACATCACGCTTTGAGAGCAACCAGTACGTAAAAGCGTACCCCATAAGCACTCCCATCGCATCAGCCAACAAGTCAGAAATGGACGGGTTTCTACCTGGTACGAAAGACTGGTGCCACTCATCGCTCACTCCATAAATGATTCCGATGGCGATCAGAGTCCAGTGCGCCATACCACTGCGGCTATTCAACCGACCGAACTGCAGGGTTGCTCCTAGCACAGAATATAGCGCCAGATGCATGACCTTATCATCGAACGGGAAGGAGAAAGAAAATGTGGACAAGTCCAAATCTGACAATGAACTCAGTAGAAATAGCACGGTTGCCCACCCGATGGCGGGGGCCCAGGAGATCAGCTGACGGGTCAATCGGGTTGGAATCTGTCTCGTCTTCAGCAGGTTATCGTGGGCGGCTAAGTTAAGCTTGCCTGCAGAGCGATTCAAGAAACAACAGGCTTCTCCACCCACAACGCAATCATGTCTAAACGCTCGAGAACTGATCTCCTCTCCTTGCCGCCTGAAGACTTAGCTCTGGCCCTCGAAACACATTTTCGAAAACGAAACCAACCCATCTACCGAACCGGCCAAGTTCGACGATGGTTATATGAAGACCTCTCGGGTTCAATCGATGAGATGACAGACCTTCCCCTGAAGGAGCGGGACGCATTAAAGGACTCCTTCACTCTTACTAGACTCGAAAAAGCTCGTGTCGAACTCAGCCAAGATGGTACCGTTAAGCATCTTTGGTCCCTCTCAGATGGAGAGTTTATCGAGTCAGTTCTTATCCCTTCCAAAAAACGCCTTACCCTATGTATATCTTCACAAGCGGGATGTGCTATGGGTTGTACGTTTTGTGCCACGGGATGGGGTGGCTTCCAGCGCCAACTCACGACTGCAGAAATTGTATCTCAGTATACGGCTTCCAGGAGATGGGCCGAAGATCATCTGGAAGCCACGATCTCAAACATAGTATACATGGGTATGGGCGAGCCTCTCTCAAACCGGAAGGCTCTCCATGACTCTCTTTCAATCTTAAACCAAGGATACGCTGTCGGTGCGCGTAGGATTACTGTTTCGACAGTTGGGGTTGTCCCCGGCATTCTAGAACTTGCAGAACGCCCCGAACAATTTCGTCTAGCCCTCTCGCTTCATGCGCCGTTAAGCGAACTACGTTTAGGTCTTATTCCCTTGGAGAAACGACACCCTCTTCCAGAAGTTCTTTCTGCGCTCAAACATTTTAACCAGTCAGGTGGAAAACGAATCACTTTTGAATACACAATGATCCGCGGGGTGAATGATGCCCTTGAGCTGATAGCCCCGCTGGTGGAACTAGCACGGAGCGTTGATGCCTACGTTAACCTGATACCCTTTAATCCAATCCCATACCAAAACTGGGAGCCATCCAAGAATCACAGAATCAAGAAATTTGCTAAAATCCTTAACGAACAGGGGGTTCCTGCAGCTATACGTGAGACTCGAGGACGTGATATTGATGCTGCGTGCGGACAATTGAAAGCCCATACACTGGCTCAACTGGAGAAGCCCAGAAAACAGAAAGATTGAGTGTACTAGAACAGGCTAAAAAACCTTTCTTTTCTAGTCGATCCCACGAGCAATACGATCCCACCTGATCTCTCGTAGCCAAGGAAATGGTCGGAAAGAATCCCTGTTGTAAGAGAAGTATGTGAAGACCACCCTACCTTCGAGCCTCCAACCCTCTAACAACCCCCAATACCGTGAATCGAGGCTCGTTTCACGATTGTCACCCAACATGAAGTAGCGGTCCTCAGGAACTACTATGGGCCCCCAGTTATCTCTGGTAGGGGCATAACTCGACCGATCTACTCCAGCTAATAGGTAGTCTGGTTGCCACTCCATCCAGGGAGGCATCCCTACCTCATCCTGACGGTTTGTGTGCTTCACATAGGGCTCATCTAAACGTTCTCCGTTCAGAAATAACACCTGATCTTGCATCTCTAGTGTGTCACCAGGCATCCCGATTAGACGCTTCACCAGTTTGATCTCTGTTTCATGCGGTGGATCAAACACTATTACGTCGCCCCTCTTAGGGGACGAGTACCCCGGGATGCGGATATCAGTGAATGGTATCCTGGAGCCGATGGCAGCTCTGTTGGCAACTAACATGTCTCCTACTAGTAAAGTCTCTTCCATCGACCCGGATGTGATAACGAAAGTTTGCAACAGAAAGGACCTGAGGAAAAAGAAAAGTACTAGCGCGATAAGAATGGATTTGACCCATTCAATTACCGCATTAGGCTGCCTCTCAGAGTCTGTCACTAGTACCCTCTTTCTTTGTTCTTAGAAATAACAAAAACATCGATCTGATATACCTATGAAGCCCTAATAGTGTTCTAGCGTTGCAGCCAGCTCCAGGGGTCCCACCACACCGTGTTGGTTTCCTCAGATTGTGTGCTGTCTGCGGGCAGTAACCATTGGCTACCAAGTAGCACTGAGATATCAAGATACAAATTGGAATCTGGCTCGCTGCGGACGTTACGAATTCCAAGTACTGATGCAACTGAAAGCGCATGATTAGGATCTCCGATCCTATCTACAACTACTGATTCCACTTGGTCAAAAGAACTTGCATTTCCAAAAGAGACCACATCAAAACCGGCTGAACGAAGCGCTACAGTAGCCGCTCGGGCCACCCCTGAAACACCACCAGCATTGAGAACCTCCACCGTTACTCGACCATCCACTATGGGCTGGTTGGCGGCGGTCGCTTCAGCCAGTGGAGCTGACTGTTCTGGCAGGCCGAGCAGTATCGCTACCGCTGTTAGTGCTATGAACAGTGAGACGCCCACCAACAGTAGCCGAATAAGTAGCTTCAACGACTGTTCACCAGGGCATTCCAGAAACCGACGCTCTCATAATAAAGCTCCAAACCATGCTTAATAGTATAAGAGATCCTGTCAGCAACAATTTCCGTAGTGACTTCATTAAGTTCCCCAGGCATGCGTGCTCGCAAGCTTTCACACCACTTCACCCTAAATTTCCGCCCAGGTTCCAGGAAATCCGCACTATACAATGCCCGGCCAAGTCTATTCAGGCACTTATGACCCACGCTGTGATAAGCAATCGCTGAGAGTAATTCATCATCTAAAACCCCTTCCGAGCGCAGTTTCTCTGTGACCGCGGGACCATGAAGCATGTCGGGTAACCAGTTTCTGAACCTAGAAGGAACCTTGGCCCGAAGAATTTCGGGATCGTCTTCACGCAGTGCATCGTGGAGGTATCCACTGGCTCGCCAGCAAGCTGTCTCAACCTGTGAGAGATGAAGAGATTCCGCCCAATTACCTAGTAGCGATGAGACTCGCACCATGTGATCATAGCGTCTCGAACTCACGGTGCTCCAATCTGGCAACTGCCCGTCAACGGCAGCCTCTATGATCGGGTGCAGTATTTTTCTCACAGATAAATATGGCGAAGGTCAGTCTACTAAAGAAATTCGAATACACTGAAGGAAGGATTATTTAGTAAGCAACTTCGTACCTCTACCTCTGCGAAGATTATTTTGGGAAGTCAGCCTCTGTCCATTCCTATCCGGATGCTCTGGAGAAAATCAGCGCCTTCATCAATCCCGCCGTTGTCTAGAGCTTCGATCAGGGCACTACCCACGACGACACCATCTGCTACTCCAGCAACTGAGGCTGCCTGCTCGGGTGTTGAGATTCCGAATCCGACCGCCACTGGTAATGAGACAACGGAGCGAATCTGGCCCAATTCTTCTGCGAGTGACTCTCGCAGCTTCACACGTGCTCCTGTCACTCCAGTTCGGGAGATGTAGTAAACGAAGCCTGATCCCCCACGAGTCACTTTAGGGACTCGTTCAAATGGGGTTGTAGGAGCGATGAGCCGAATTAGTGCAAGCGGTGATTCTGAAATTACCTCCTCTACTGCGGGATCAGCACCAGTTGGCAGGTCCGTTAGAAGAATACCGTCTGCACCAGCCGCAGCTGCATCAGAGAGAAATGCCTCCAACCCATAAGCCAGAATCGGATTCAGATAGCTGAAGAGCACGATCGGGATGTCATTCCCATCACGAAATGTCCGGAGGTCATCTAGGACCGAGGCAACTGTAGTTCCATTTTCTAGTGCCCTGAACGATGAACGTTGGACCGTAGGACCGTCTGCTAGCGGGTCAGAAAAGGGTATACCTAATTCGATAATGTCCGCACCAACATCCTTAAACCGTTCAAGCATCGGAACGGTCGCATCTCGATTAGGATAACCGGCAGTTAAATATGGTATTAGTGCAGTTCTTCCCTCTGATCCTAGTAACTTAAAAGTCTTCGAAATCAAGACATTATCATCCATAGTTAGCAGGCCCTGTTATAGCTCAACTAAGGTGTCCCTCATCTGTTTTCCACGTATCTGTACCCGCAGAATTCATCAGACAAGAAGCTCATCGCCCTCAATCTGGGCGACATGTGACACATCCTTATCTCCCCTTCCAGAGAGACAAACTATGACAGGACCATCGTCCCGGTATTTAGCGGCAACTTCAAGGACATAAGCAATGGCATGAGCAGATTCCAATGCTGGAATAATTCCTTCTAGTTCAGCAAGTCGGTGAAATGCGTCGAGGGCGTCTTGATCTGTAACCGCAGTATATTCTGCGCGAGCTATATCCTTCAGGTAAGAGTGTTCTGGGCCAACTCCTGGGTAGTCGAGCCCCGCGGAAACCGAGTGTGCTGGTGACACCTGCCCATCTTCGTCTTGTAGCAGATAACTCAATGAGCCGTGGAGAACACCCGGCTTACCTACCGCAAGAGATGCAGCATGTTGACCCATTTCGATACCAGTCCCGGCAGCTTCTACACCAATCAATCGGACCTCTTTGTCCGAAAGGAATGAGTCAAATATCCCTATGGCGTTCGAACCTCCTCCCACACATGCGAAAACAGCAGACGGAAGTCTACCGGTAATTTCAAGAATCTGTTCTCGTGTCTCTCGCCCAATAACTGCCTGAAAATCTCGTACCATTCGAGGAAACGGGTCTGGACCCACAACTGATCCTATGATGTAGTGGGTCGTCTCTACGTTTGTTACCCAATCACGAATCGCCTCATTAGTCGCATCCTTGAGTGTGCGTGTGCCTGAACCCACAACTCTGACTTCAGCTCCCAGAAGCTTCATGCGATAAACGTTTAGGGCCTGACGCTCAACATCCTCCTCACCCATGTACACGACACATTCCAAATCGAATAAGGCACACGCAGTCGCAGTTGCAACCCCATGCTGTCCAGCACCGGTCTCGGCAATGATACGGCGCTTGCCCATTCTAATAGCTAGCAACGCCTGACCGATCGTGTTGTTTATCTTGTGAGCACCCGTGTGGTTGAGGTCTTCCCTTTTTAAATAGACTGAGGGGTGTCCCGCGGCCTCCCCTAGGCGCTCAGCATGGTAAAGGGCGGTTGGACGACCTCCGAAATCCCTGAGCAGGGAGTCCACCTCAGAAGAGAAACTCTGGTCTGAGGCAGCCTCATCGTAAGCGCTACTAAGTTCATCTAGAGCTCCTATTAGAGTTTCCGGAACATATCGGCCCCCAAAGGGGCCGAATCGATTCATTGGAGTAGATGTTTCAGTGCTCACCTAGAATGTCTCCAAGGGGTGAGGGAGAAGTCACTCGTGGTTCCTGTTTCTGAATCACTCTAGCCATCTCAATAAAGTGCTGCATCAGCTCAGGATCCTTGCGACCCTGCAGTGACTCGACACCTGATGAAACATCCAATATATCTGGTTGAAAACTAGCTGCCGCCTCTGCCACGTTTTCGTGCGTAAGTCCTCCTGCAAGAATGAATTGAGTCTCAGCAGGTAGAAGCTCATGGATGCCCCTTGGATCAAGGTCCAGCTTAGCACCCCCTCCGCCAATAACCCCTTTTTTCCAGCCTTCAACCAAGAATCCATCCACCAAGTTACCACAAGCATCCACGATACGGTGGATGTCATCCATAGACTTCGCTCGAATCACCTTCCAAATGAGCCAATCTCCCCGGTTACGCAGTTCCTTGATTACTGCGGGGGACTCGTCACCATGAAGCTGTAAAATAGCTGCCCTAATCTCTTTAGCAGCGGTTACCGAATACGCTGGATTCTCATCTACAAGAACGGCAACCTTTGAGGACTGTATATTTTCGACCAGGGATCGGGCTTTGCGCAGCGGCAACGTCCGGGAGAATCCTGCGGAGAGAACGAACCCGAGAAAGTCTGCTCCAAGTTCGTCAGCAAGTAAAACATCTTCTCTCCGCTGCAAACCGCAGATCTTGACGAGCGGTCGATCAGCCACGGGATCGCTCGGCCTTTGGAACCCGTGCTAACTCCTGTGCAGCAGCTCCAGAATCAGAAGCTCTAAGTAGTGATTCTCCGACCAGCACTGCATCGACGCCCGCACTACCAAGTCTAGTTACGTCTTCTGGAACGCGGATTCCGCTTTCCGATACGACGAAGATATCCTCTGGCACTCCCTCCAGTAACCGAATTGTCGTATCCAAGTCAGTCGTAAAGGTCGCAAGGTCTCGATTGTTTATCCCAATGATCCCCGCCCCCACCTCTAAAGCCCGCTTTAGCTCTAACTCATCATGAACTTCAACGAGAGCTGCCATGCCAAGTGCTTCAGCTTCTGCGATCAATCTCTGAAGAAGCTCATCGTCCAAAATACGAACTATGAGTAGAACAGCATCTGCTCCAGCGACTCGAGCCTCCAAAATTTGCAAAGGATCAAGTGTGAAATCCTTCCGCAGGATAGGTATGCCGGTTGTTTCTCGCACAACTCGTAAATCTTCAAGAGAGCCACCGAAATAAGGAGCATCGGTGAGAACACTCAAAGCAGCGGCCCCTCCCTCCTCATACGATCGCGAGACAGTATCCAATTCGAGGTTCGGCCGAATCAATCCAGCACCAGGAGAACGCCTTTTGCATTCAGCAATAAGGGACACGTGTTTACTGGATATAATTCCGCTCAGAAAGTCTCGGACAACTGGGGAATTACTCACCGCTGCCTCAAGCCGATTGGCCTGAGGTCTAAGTGCGGAGACTTCTCCGCGCTTCTTTTCCACGATCTCCGCTAGGATGCCGGGAAGCGAGTCAGTACATTGCGTTTCGGGCAACGTTCGGGTATCCTTACTTCGGTACTTATTCGGGTTATTGACCTTGTGGAGGGTACGAACCATGCCCCTGACGAAACGTCAGAAAGAAATCCTCGACTATATCGGGGACTTCATTGGTGACAGAGGCTATGCACCAAGCTTTGAGGAGATCGCACAATCCTTCGGGTATTCTTCNCTCGCAACAGTTCACGAGCATCTTAGCAATNTGGAGCGCAANGGCTACATAAGGAAGTCCTATAATGAGAGTCGTTCAGTCGANCTCTTAANCCAGAATCACGGAGAACCCTCGGTTGAGCTTCCCCTCCTCGGTGCAGTCGCGGCCGGACTCCCGATCGAAGCCATAGCGGATAATGAAACCCTTACCGTGCCACCGGATATGGTCCGGCAAAGAAAAGACAACTATGTGCTCCGGGTTGAGGGCAACTCGATGATTGAGGAGCAAATTCGAGATGGAGACTATATAGTCGTGCAAGCGCAGCAGAGTGCTGAGGATGGACAAATGGTCGTAGCTCTTGTGTCGGGTGAATCTGCTACGGTAAAGAAGCTATACCGGGAGGATGGGAACCAGATCCGGCTGCAGCCAGCGAATCAAACGATGGGCTCAATCATGGTGGATGCAGATGAAGTTCAGGTTCAAGGAGTGGTAGTCGGCGTCATCCGTAAGTATTGAAGGCACCCTTTTGAGCTGACTTCCAACCCTCATCGCTGATTACTCGCCATCCTTAGGCGTTCTAGTGCATCAGAAGCGGCACCAGAATCGATACTAGATTCAGCAAGCCTGACGCCTTCTTGCAGTGAAGTTGATTGATCAGCCACCGCGATCGCTGCTGCTGCATTGACCACAACAGCCGTTCGCGCCCCACCCTCTTGTCCCTCTAGAACCTGCTGGATAACCAGAGCGTTATGCTCGGGTTCACCACCAGCAAGAGACTCGGGAGCAGCCGGTTCGAGTCCCAGTTGCTCTGGTGTCACATGGTATTCAAGTATTCCAGAATCTGACAACTCCGAAATATGCGTAACACCTGATGGACTGATTTCGTCCATGCCTGGATCACCATGCACGACGAAAGCTCGTAAATGTCCAATTTCTTGCAGTCCTCTAGCCACGAGACCACGTATGCGCGGGTCAGAAACGCCCATGACCTGCCGGAGAGCTCCCGCTGGATTGGTGAGAGGTCCGAGGACGTTCATGATGGTGGTGATTCCTAGTGCTCGACGGACCGGTGCAACGTGACGCATCGCAGGATGCAAGAGCGGGGCAAACATAAAGACGATTCCCACCTCTTCGAGGATTTCCCCCATCCTTTCAGGTGTGAGATCGATGTCCACTCCGAGTGCTTCGAGAACATCAGCGCTTCCACTTCGGGAAGTAAATGATCGATTGCCATGCTTTGCGATTGGAACACCTGCCCCTGCGGCAACTAATGCAGCTGCTGTAGAGATATTAAACGTAGTTACCTCTCCTCCACCCGTACCTGCCGTATCAACTAATCTTTGAGGTTCTGATGAAAATACAGGCACCATGGCTTTACGAAGCGCGCGTACACCACCAGCAATCTCCGTATGCTTAGCGCCTTTTGTCCTTAATGCCGCCAAGAGACCTGCCATCTCAATCTCTGAGGCGGATCCATCCATAAATCGATCAAATGCCGCTTCAGACTCTGTCGCAGTTAGGCGTATCCCCTCAACAACCTTGCCTATAAGATCTACCAATCGGAGATCCACATCCTTTTCGGACACGCTAGTTCTCCTAAGTTCAGATACTATAAATCGTATTAAAAATCCTAAGCATCATAGCGTCTTTGAGCTAATCCGATGGGCCTGGGAGAAGCTTGACATCAACCCCTTCGGATCTACCTTCCTGCGGTGGAATCCCCGCAAGATGTACGACTACGTCTCACCGTCCATTACGACGGATCCGCGTTCCACGGCTGGCAGTATCAACCAGACCGTAGAACTATTCAAGGGGAACTCATATCAGCGCTGAGCACCCTTGCTGACAAGCCGATTTCTGTCATGGGATCCGGCCGCACTGATGCTGGAGTGCATGCAACCGGACAAGTCGCTTGCGCAGACATGCCTAGTTCATGGACTCCTGAAAGCCTTCGTAGATCGCTTAATGCTATCCTGCCACCAGAGATCTGGATTCAGTCTTCAAGTATTGCTCATCCGGACTTCCATCCTAGGTACGGTGCGATAGCCCGAACCTATCAGTACCAGGTCGGGACTGAACCGAAAGCACGTTCTCCGTTTCATGCACGAACCTGTTGGACACTTGAAGGTCAACTTGACTATGAACTCCTAAAATTCGGAGCAAGCGAACTTGTGGGGGAACACTCTTTCAAAGCATTCGCGAAGTCAGGGCAACCTGAGCGGGGTTATCTCTGCAGCATATCTCAGGCTCAGTGGAGTCATTCGGACCTTGGTTTCTGCTTTGAAATAACCGCCAACCGCTATCTTCATCACATGGTAAGGTACTTGGTCGGAACCATGGTTGATATCGCTCGAGTAAAACGGCAAAAGAATGACCTCCGAAGACTTCTCTCTGCTGAGCCAGACCTTACCACATCAGCACCCGCACCACCACAAGGATTGTTCTTGGTAAATGTGCAGTACCCCGAGCATATTGAATTTTCCCAAATTCCTCCCTCAGCCTCCTCAAAGAGCATAGCTAACGTATGAAAATTTTCTTGGACACTGCTGATATCGGAGAAATCCGCCGGGCATCAGATGCCGGGCTTATCGATGGAATCACGACAAATCCTTCCCTTATCTCTAAGGTCGCTGGGAGCCGGGATCCGAAGGAGATTTATCTTGAGATCTGCGAGATTGTGGATGGACCTATCAGCCTAGAAGTCGTTGCGATTGAGCGTACGAAAATGGTTGAAGAAGGCAGAAAGCTTGCCGAAATTCATGAAAATGCCGTGGTGAAGGTCCCACTCACTGAGGACGGACTGAAGGCTTGTCGTGAACTCGTCGACAGCGGGATTCCCGTGAATGTTACGCTATGTTTCTCTGTCTCACAGGCGTTATTAGCCGCCAAGGCAGGTGCGACCTACATATCTCCATTTGTCGGTCGAATTGACGATATCTCTGGGGAAGGCATGCAGATCATCCATCAAATCCGTCAGGTCTATGACCGCTACGGTTATTCTACGGAGATTCTCTCAGCTTCCATCAGGCACCCTCTCCATGTTGTAGAATCGATGATGCTTGGTGCTGATTGCTGCACAATTCCGCCAAAAGTCTTGTGGCAGTTGGCCAAGCATCCTCTGACAGACAGTGGGTTAGAAGCTTTTCTGGCAGACTGGGACACATTGGGAGTTGAACTCTAAGTGTGGAGGTTAACTCCGGATTGGATTCGGTACAGGGAGGACGTGGAGGCGTGAAAATCGTAAGGGGTTGGTCAGTAAGAGGATTCAGTATTCAGTGGGTACCCGTTCTACTCCTGATCGCGTGTGCTCCCAAAAATGATGGCGATGAAGTGCCTTATGTTGGGTTGGACACTTTACCGATAGTTACTGAACTGACCTCAGTACCTACCCAATTAGAAGTCGTCAGTGAGCCAAACGAAGAGCACGCTGAGTTCAGTACAGACCAACTCTCCCAAAGTCGGAATACAGCGATCGTTCAAGCCGCGAACCGTGTCGCTCCGGCTGTCGTGAGTATTAGCGTGATTCGCACCGGAAGGACAAGAACCACATCGATGTGGGAGAGTTTCTTCATGCCACCTCAAAGGAGAAGCGCAGGCTTTGGGTCGGGTGTGATCGTGCGCAGTGATGGTATTGTGATAACTAATGACCATGTAATCGCAGATGCTGAACAGATTCGGGTGACCCTTCCAGGCGGAGGCGATTTTGACGCCGAATTGATCGGTACTGACCCACTCGCTGATATCGCAGTGCTAGTTATAGAAGGAAAAGATCTACCGGTTGCTCCAATAGGGACCGTTGAGGGACTCATGATTGGGGAATGGGCTCTCGCGATTGGAAATCCACTCGGGATACAGGCTGCAGACACTGAACCAACAGTCACTGCTGGGGTGATTTCCGCGGTAAACCGCAATATCGTGCCGTCTACATATGGAGAATCAGAAAATAGTGAAGGATTCTACCTTGGCATGATTCAGACAGACGCCTCTATTAATCCCGGTAACTCAGGTGGGCCACTGGTTAATGCAGTCGGTGAAGTCATCGGAATCAATACCTCAATTATATCTCGCAGCGGTGGCAGCGAGGGTTTAGGTTTTGCGATTCCAATTGATCGAGCATTGAAGATCACTGACGACTTACTGAGCCTAGGAGAGGTTCAACGAGCCTGGGTGGGGCTCGAGGTAGAACCGGTGGAGGCCGATGCCTGGGGTCGTACACGAGGAGTCCGCATTTCGAGGGTTGCCCCAGGATCCCCCGGTGATAGAGCTACACTGGAGCCCGGAGATCGACTTCTTAGAGTCAATGGTCGAGCACTTACAGGCCCACTGGACTTCGAAGGAGCTCTGTTAGAGCTCCGTTCTGGGGATCGCCTAGAAATTCTAGTGGACGGACGATCTCAATCGATCTTTTTGGAAGCTGAGCAGTTTCCATCGATCACTGCTGAACGTGTTACAGTATTGCGGGATCTCGAACTCGTGACGGTCACCCCTGAGATCAGAGGGGAGCAGGACATTAGTAGTGAACAAGGGGCATTAGTGACGGAAGTCTCCGACCAATTATCGCGTCAACTTGGTATTATGGTCGGCGACGTAATCATCGGTATTGATCAGATTGTCGTCGCAAGTGCGGATCAGGTTGCCTCTATATTCGATTCTTTGGGAGGGAGTGGGAGAATCACGTTGCATTTTGAGCGTAATCGAGGCTACAACATGCGTCAGTTCTACTGGAGACGATAAGCTTGAATAGTATGGACCGTTATATACACCCCCTTGCGGACCGATACGCTTCCAAACAGATGCAAGAAATTTTCTCGCCAATGAGAAAGTTCGGTACTTGGCGTCGACTTTGGTTGGCACTCGCAGAATCACAGGCTGAGTTGGGCCTGGAGATTCCCGAAGAGGCGCTGAGCCAGATGCGCGAGACACTGGATAAGATCAACCTAGAATCAGCAGCTGATTATGAGCGCCGGTTCCGTCACGACGTCATGGCACATGTGCACCTCTTTGGAGATGCTGCACCCTCAGCCAAAGCTGTGATTCACCTAGGAGCTACGAGTGCTTTCATCGGTGACAATACAGACCTAATTCTCCACCGGGAAGCACTGACACTGACTTTGAAGCGGGTGGTAAGATGCATATCGGCACTTGCAGTTTTCGCTGAAGAATATGCCTCCCTTCCCACTCTGGCCTACACACACTTCCAGCCCGCTCAACCCACAACAGTTGGTAAAAGAGCAACTCTCTGGGCCCAAGATTTACTGCTAGATCTCGAAGAGCTTGAATACCGAATCTCATCGCTCCGATTCAGGGGTATTCGGGGAACGACGGGTACACAGGCTTCCTTTCTAGAGCTGTTCGATGGGGATCACGGTAAAGTTGATGCGTTAGACTCGGCAGTTGGGCTGCGTATGGGCTTCGAAAACAGCTACTCGCTGAGTGGTCAAACTTACCCTCGGAAAGTGGACTTCGCTGTTCAAAGCACTTTGGCTGGAATCGCCGCTTCATTGTCGAAGGTTGGTCATGACTGGAGGATTCTGGCTCACCTAAGGGAGGTGGAAGAACCATTTGAATCCGAACAAATTGGCTCATCTGCGATGCCTTATAAACGGAATCCGATGAGGGCAGAGAGAATCTGTGCACTTGCCCGTCATGTGATTGTACTAGCGCAGGATCCCGCCTTTACCGCTGCTACCCAGTGGCTTGAGCGTACACTCGATGATTCAGCCAACCGACGCGTTTCAATACCGGATGCCTTCCTAGCACTTGATGGGTGCTTAGTCCTTGCTGAGAACGTGGCGAAAGGATTGATCGTCAATCCAGCAGTGGTCGAAAAAAATCTCGCAGAACACCTTCCCTTCATGGCGACAGAAACGATCTTGATGCACGCAACAGCACGTGGTGGGGATCGGCAAGACCTGCACGAACGCATTCGTAAACACTCGATCGCTGCAGCCACAAGGTTAAAGGGAGGTAGTAGTGAATCCGATCTTATCCAACGTATCGCGGAGGACAAAGCCTTTGATATCAATGCGGAAGAGTTGGAGGACCTAGTTAATCCGAACCGCTTCGTTGGTCGAGCTCCCGAACAGGTAGCACAATTTCTCCTCGAACAGGTGACACCCATGCTGAAACGACTTGGTAAGAACGCCGAAGAACTACAATCAACCGAATTACATGTTTAACGACTCGCCCATTCTAGAATCGCAACTGGATCTGCCATTAATTCATCGTGGAAAAGTCCGTGATGTCTACGAAGTAGATGATAAAACCCTATTGATGGTAGCCAGCGACCGCGTGAGTGCCTTCGACGTAGTCCTACCCCAACCTATTCCTAACAAAGGAGAGGTATTAACTCAGATTACAGCATGGTGGCTCAAGCAACTTGAAGACCATTTAGAGCATCACTTGATTGCGGTTGACCCTGATGCAATTGTGACACGCCATCCCGATCTCGCTGCGACTCGTCCCATGTGGGAGAAGAGGTCGATGCTGGTCACCCGCACAAAACCAGTCCTCGTCGAGTGCATTATCAGAGGGTATATCACTGGTTCAGCATGGAAGGAGTACCGGAACAATGGCACTTTGGCTAATGAGCCTCTACCCACTGGACTAAGAGAAAGCGAACAGCTTGAGCCCGCTATTTTTTCACCGTCAACAAAGGCAGAACAAGGCGAACATGACGAAAACATCACCTATGGTCAGGTGGTTGACCTTCTAGGCCCTGATTTGTCTAGTCGGCTGCGTGAGCTTTCGCTTGAGACTTATCAGTTCGGAAGACAAGTAGCTGAAGGCGCCGGTATCATCTTGGCAGACACTAAGTTTGAATTCGGAATAGATCACTCTGGCAAACTACTTTTGATCGACGAGGTACTTACACCAGATTCCTCAAGGTTTTGGCCTAAGGAAAGCTATGAAATTGGTCGTGGCCAACCCTCCCTCGATAAGCAACCAATTCGGGACTGGCTTGCTGCACTTTCAGACTGGGACAAATCACCACCACCACCCGATCTTCCAGATGAAGTAGTTCAGGCAGCCGCTGCTCGCTATCAAGATATTTTCCAAAGACTCACCGGCATTCCATTGGCCAATTTTCAGCCACCTCATTTCAGTGAACCCCGGTGAGGCTAGCCCCTGAAGGTTACCCTTTCATAGTTGGTCTGGCGTTGATAGCGATGGCTACCTGGATTACTGCTATCACAGGCTTTGGTGGAGGGGTGACCCTAGTCATAGCGGCACTCTTCACGGTCTTCACCATTTTTAACCTCTGGTTTTTCAGGGATCCGAAACGCCTCCATCCTACTGGAGCTGGATTGGTACTCGCCCCCGCTGAGGGCCGGGTGATTGATATATCTGAGGTTGGAGAACCTTCATTTGTGGGGCAAGCAAGGAAAATCTCCATCTTCCTAAGCATATTTGACGTTCATATTCAGCGAGCTCCTGTGGAGGGAGTAGTTAACCACCGTGAGTACCGTCCGGGTGCGTATAGGGTGGCCTGGGCAGATAAAGCGTCAGAGGAGAACGAACAAGCCTCAGTTGGGATCACAACAGAGATGGGTAATGTTCTAGTCCGTCAGATAGCGGGCCTAGTAGCTAGGCGCATCATAACATACCCGTCAGAAGGAGACCGTTTGGAGCGTGGCCAAAAAATCGGACTTATCCGGTTTGGCTCTCGCGTCGACCTATTTCTCCCACTTGATTGGGAGATAATATGCTCTGTGGGGGACCGGGCTCGAGTGGGCTCTTCAGTTCTAGCTCGACATCCAGTAGAGGCTGTCGGATGAAAAAGGCTTGGAAGCCTGGACGAGAAAGGCTGCGAAAAGGAATTATAATCCTTCCCTCGGCCTTCACCCTAGGCAACCTCTTCTTCGGACTCTACTCGATGGTTTCTGTTGCTCGAGGAGACCTCATTTCTGCTGGGTGGTTTGTCATCTATGCGGGAATACTTGATACCCTCGACGGAAAAATTGCTCGGTTCACACGCACCGGAACGCGGTTCGGTGCGGAGTTAGACTCTCTGGTGGACGCAATTTCATTCGGCGTAGCACCGTCCTTCATAATGTTTGAGCTCTTCTTTGCTGATGCCCAGTGGAGTTGGACACTTTCTTTCGTTTTTGTAACCGCGACAGTAGTTCGACTTGCTCGGTTTAATCTCGAGGAAGGTGGTGAGCTCAAGAAGTACTTTCACGGGCTCCCGGCACCGGCTGCGGGTATGACCCTCGCGGCATATTATCCGTTCAGTCAAACACCTATCTTCGCTGAGTACTTGAGTGCGTACCCGTGGGAACAGATCGCTCCGGTAGGAACAGTTATTCTCAGCATACTTATGGTCAGTTCCGTCCCCTATGACAAGCTGCCTAAGATCGGCTTCAGCACACCCCGGGGGATTTTGAATTCGATATTCGTCAGCACATGTCTTTTAGCAGCAGTATTCCAGCCGAGATACTACTTCTTCACTGCCTTATTGCTTTACATCATCTGGGGACTCCTAAGGTCTATTCTAAGTGGGCGAATAGAGGGAATCCCCAGAGGTGACATACTTCTTGATGAAGATGAAGATGAAGTGAATGGGGATCCAGAAATTAGAGTGGTCGACTATAGGCATCTCGGACCACGCGGACCCACTGACCCTCAGCCATTAAATGAAGACTCTGCCCGGGAGGACCCCGCTTGAACCATTTTCGTATGGAGATCCTTGTAAAGCCCCGTCCGGGACTCTTGGATCCACAAGGCAAAGCTATCCATCATGCGCTTCGATCACTTGGGTGGAGTGATACCCAAAATGTCCGTGTTGGTAAGGCGATCTACATTGATCTAGAAGCTGAAGATAGTGACACCGCACTTGAGACCGCCCAAGCAATGTGCCGGAAAATTCTGGCTAACCCTGTGACAGAAGATTTCGAGGTGTCGATTGTGGAAAATACTGAGAGAATCACAGCATGAGAGTCGGTGTCGTCACATTCCCGGGTTCAAACTGTGATTACGATCTTTATAAAGCTGCTCAGCAAATCGGTGCGAAGGTAGAATTCATCTGGCACCGTCAGAAGAACCTTGATGGATATGATGCACTTATGCTTCCAGGAGGGTTTTCTTACGGTGATTACCTGCGAGCAGGCGCGATAGCCCGGATTAGTCCTGTTATGGAGGACATCGTTGGATTCGCGGAGAAAGGCGGGCCTGTTCTGGGTATCTGCAACGGTTTCCAGATTCTTTGTGAAGCCGGACTCCTACCCGGAGCTCTAGTCCGGAATGACTCACTCCGTTTTGAGAGCAAAGACATCCACCTGCGCGTCGAACAGACTGACACCCCGTTTACGAGCGAGTATCAGAAAGGACAAACCCTCCGTATGCCAATAGCACACGGTGAAGGAAACTACGAAGCAGATGACCAACTTTTAGAGGAACTCGAAGCTGAGAAGAGAGTCGTTTTCAGGTACGCGAGTTCGGATGGTGAATTGAGTGATGAGGCGAACCCTAATGGCTCCAAGAATAGCATCGCTGGATTGACTAATAAGTCAGGAAATGTCTTGGGTATGATGCCTCATCCCGAGCGTGCGATGGAAGAAATCCTTGGATCTACTGACGGAGTGGGTGTTTTTCTGTCACTGGCTACCAACCTATCCACCGTTGTGCTATAACAACGAAATCCAAATGCTGAAACGAGAGGCCTTAATCCCATGAGTGCCGGCGAAAGTGCATCCGCAACAATACCTTTAGTGCCTCCGCGCACCGGTGATCCCGAAATCACTTCAGAGCTCGTAGCTGATCACGGTCTTTCCGACAGTGAGTATGAGCGCATTTGTAGAATTATGGGCCGTATTCCAACGTTTACTGAATTAGGTGTATTTAGTGCAATGTGGTCGGAGCACTGCGGCTACAAAAACTCCAAACGACTCCTGCAGTTGCTTCCAACCGAAGCACCTTGGGTTATTCAAGGTCCAGGAGAGAACGCCGGTGTGATTGACATAGGAGATGGCTACGCACTGGCATTCAAGATAGAGTCGCACAACCACCCATCGGCAGTTGAACCCTATCAGGGAGCGGCTACTGGTGTGGGAGGTATCCTACGTGATGTTTTTACGATGGGAGCGCGTCCCATCGCTGTTTTGGACTCACTTCGCTTTGGGGATCTGGATAGTGCAAGGGTCCGATACTTATTCGGTGGAGTTGTTAGTGGGGTCGGTGACTATGGCAACTGCATTGGCGTTCCAAATATTGGCGGAGAGGTAGCGTTTGACCGAGGCTACGAAGGAAACCCAATCGTGAACGCCATGTGCTTAGGTTTGATGAAGAAGGAGGATTTGATTACAGCATCGGCTTCGGGCGTGGGGAATACATTAATGGCGGTTGGTGCCCGTACTGGCCGAGACGGCATCCACGGAGCAACGTTTGCTAGTGAAGAACTAAGTGAAGAGTCCGAGGAAGCGTCGCGACCACAAGTTCAAGTGGGTGACCCGTTTACCGAAAAACTACTCCTTGAGGCCAGCCTAGAATTGATCTCCAGCGGCTCGATCACGGGTATCCAAGATATGGGTGCTGCGGGTATTACATCTTCCGCATCTGAGATGGCGGGGCGAGCTGGAAACGGTGTCGAGATCGATGTGGCACGAGTTCCAGTGCGAGAACCAGATATGACACCATACGAAATCCTGTTATCAGAATCACAGGAGCGGATGCTGGTAGTCGCCACCAGGGGCCACGAAGATGAAGTCCACCGGATTCTGGAGAAGTGGGAACTCGAGGCTGAAGAGATCGGAGAAGTCACCGCAGATGGTAGATTCCGGGTTCTAGAAGATGGAGCAGTCGTCGCGGATATGCCGGCCCTTCCCCTCACAGATGGATGTCCCACATACGAGCGTGAGGGCATCGAGGACGATGAGGTGCGGGAACTCCGAGAGATGGATCTGGCCGAACATCTTATTCCGGAAGGTGACCTCACAAAGGCGTTTCTGCTTCTTCTCGGATCTCCGAACGTCGCTTCAAAGCGTTGGATATATCACCAGTATGATACAACTGTCAGGACATCGACTGCGGTTCGTCCTGGGGGAGATTCAGGGGTAATACGTATTCGCGGAACGGAGAGAGCGATCGCAGCAACAACCGATTGCAATGGACGCTTTGTATATCTTGATCCCAGACAGGGTGCAATGATTGCCGTAGCAGAAGCAGCTCGAAATTTAGTTTGCTCGGGAGCCATGCCTACCGCGATTACTAACAACCTCAATTTCGGTAACCCTCTGAAGCAACACATATACTATCAATTCCGAGAGGCGGTCCTGGGAATGGCTGATGCATGTAAAGCCTTCGAGACCCCAGTCACCGGTGGAAACGTGTCTTTTTACAATGAGACGGATGGACAGGCGATCTACCCCACACCCGTGATCGGCATGGTGGGGATAATTGAAAACGTATCACATATTTCACCCCAGTCATTCCAGTCTGAGGGTGACGACATTGTTCTTCTTGGTGAGAACACAGCTGAAATAGGGGGAGCAGAATATCTCTATGTGACGGCTGGACTCGTAGCAGGATTCCCTCCGAGGGTCGATCTCACACATGAACGACAACTCCAAAGAGCAGTTCTGACTCTGATCCAGGAGAAGGAATTACGATCGGCACACGACTGTTCAGATGGTGGACTAGCATGCACCCTCGCTGAGTGCGCGCTGGGTGATGGCGAAGCACCTTTCGGAGTTAATGTAGTGCTTGATGACGCACTTACTCCAGTAGAAACTCTCTTCGCTGAATCCCAAGGTAGAATAGTAGTTTCATGTGCTCCAGATCGGACCGAAAATGTGATCCGAATTGCTATGGACCATGGAGTACCAGCAAGAAAAATTGGGACTGTCGGAGGCAGGGGGAAACCATTTTCTGTGGCTGCGGTATCCGGACAAATCGAAACTGATCTTACGAGCCTACATCAGGCATATTTTGGAGCGCTCCCTGCAATAATGAACACTCCGGTATCTTCGAAGGAGTAAGGTGAAACAACCCTCTGAGCTTCCGGAACCGTTCACACCCACTGTCTCGATGGAGCGCGCGTCTTTGCAGATGGACGACCGACCACGAGAGGAGTGTGGAGTTGTTGGTGTAAGCGGGCTGGACTCTGCTGCTGAAAGCGCATTCCTGAGTCTGTATGCACTTCAGCATAGGGGGCAGGAAGCAGCAGGCATTTTTACTTTTGACGAAGATGGCCCGCACGTCCTCAAGGGTGCTGGGCTCGTTGGCGACGTATTTGATAAGTGGTCACTTCGCAAGCTCCTCGGTCGCACAGCCGTCGGACATGTCCGGTACTCAACAGCAGGTGAGAATAATCTAGACAACGTCCAGCCAATTATCGCTAGATATTCACGCGGCGATATCGCTCTAGCCCACAACGGTAACCTTACTAACCACTTTGACTTACGGAAACGTCTCGTTGACGAAGGCGCGATCTTCAGAACCACGTCGGACTCAGAGACTCTCATCCATTTGATTGCTAAGTCCAGACATGATTCGATTGATGCTCAAGTCGATGATGCTCTGACTCACCTTGAGGGTGCATACTCAATAGTCCTGGCGATCGATAACGTGATCTATGCGGCACGTGATCCGCGCGGATTTCGCCCTCTTGTACTTGGACAAAAGGGAGAGGGCCACATTGTTGCAAGCGAGACCTGTGCCCTGGATATCCTAGGGGCTGACTTTGTACGCGATGTCGAACCCGGTGAGGTCATTAAGATCGTTGATGGAACAGTTGAAAGGCTTCGGTCCCTACCCTCTGCTGACCAACCCGCTCCTTGTGTTTTCGAACTAGTCTACTTCGCTAGGCCGGACTCTCGAATATCAGGTATTAGTGTCGATCGCGCGCGACGTGCATTTGGACGCCGCCTCGCGAAGGAACACCCTGTTCAAGCTGACTCGGTAATCGCTGTACCAGATAGCGCGAACTCAGCAGCCTTAGGCTTTGCGGAATGCAGTGGAATCCCTTTTGAGCTGGGGATGCTCCGGAACCATTACATAGGGAGGACATTCATCAACCCATCCCAGAAGGATCGGGATTTTGGGGCACGGATGAAATACAATCCTGTACGCGAAGTAGTGGAAGGGAAAAAGGTCGTGGTAGTAGATGATTCCCTAGTGCGCGGCACAACCAGCCGTAGCCTCGTGCGTATGCTCCGCAAATCTGGTGCAGCTGAAGTGCATTTTCGGATCGGGAGTCCTCCGGTAAGGTGGCCTTGTTTCTATGGTATCGACATGCCCACTAAGGGAGAGTTGATCGGCTCAGCACTATCCGTAAAGGAGATCGAGGAAAAGCTCGGTGTGGACTCGTTAGGCTATTTATCACTGGAGGGCATGTTAGAAGCAGTCTCGGAAACAGGACCGTACTGCACAGCATGTTTCTCGGGCGATTACCCAGCCCCATTAGTAGACGTGGATAAGGGATTTGTATCCGAGCAAGGGCCAACTAACTGCTGAGTCTTTCCACTAACTTAGATTCTAAGACTCTTACGAACAAATTATGGTGCTGCGGATCCTCTAATCTCTATCTCTTAAGAAGTCTTCTGCTAGATCAACTAACTCACTGTTCCCCACGTAGAGGGGTACCCGTTGATGCAGCGAGTCAGGGACGATTTCTAACACATCCCCGTATCCGGTGCTTGAACGACCACCTGCCTGTTCTGCAAGCATAGCGATCGGTGAGCACTCGTAGAGAAGGCGCAGTTTACCATTCGGAGCATCCTTCCCTTCCGGATACATAAAGAGGCCTCCCTGGAGTAATGTCCTATGGAAATCCGCCACGAATGACCCGATATAGCGCGAACTGAAGCCACCTCCATCCTTCAAGTGATCAATGAGTAGTTGTTGCCCAGTTTTCCAAGTATTGTAGTTAGCTTCGTTAATCGAGTAGACATGCCGTGGGGGATCAGGGAAAGACATGTCCTGGTGACTCAAAACAAATTCTCCAACGGACGGATCCAGTGTGAAACCGTGAACACCTTTGCCCGCAGTATACACTAGCATAGTGGATGATCCGTACAGGACATAACCAGCTGCAATCTGTTTTTTGCCGGCTTGTAAGAAGTCCTTCAATTCACCGCTCTCTGAACTGGAAATCATCGAATGAATACTAAAGATAGTTCCGATGGAGACATTAACATCGATGTTCGATGAGCCATCTAAAGGATCATACGCAACAACGTACTCCCCTCGTGAGAAGTCATCTGGCACCGACCAGAAAGTTTCATTTTCCTCGGAAGCCATACATGCGATCAAGCCTGAGCGATAAAGAGCCCTTTGGATAACCTCATCGGCAAAAACGTCTAGCTTCTGGACTTGCTCCCCGTGTGAGTTTTCTCGCCCAATCTCACCTAGGATTTCAGATAGTCCTGCTCGATTAACCTCACGGGAGATAACCTTGGCAGCTAAAGCAATATCACTGATCAAACTCACTCCAGACACCTGATCTGCTAGCAGATCTAGAGCTTCTTCAAGAATGACTACGGTTTGTCCACTAGCTCTCTTCATCATCTTTCCCGAATAAATCGTGCTGTCTATGATCGATGACGCGGGCCCTCTCCTCACTATCCTCTTCTGTAAGTCGGTCTCGGAGGATTCGTCTAACCCTCAAGTCATTATGGATGCTAGCGACAAGCATGATAACCATCCCCGCTAACAGACCAAAAAAGGCTACTGCCGTAATCGGAACATCGTACAGGGTTATTACGCCCAACTCCAAGGTCACCGTCTCTGAGCCATTAAGCGACTGCAGTCCCATCGCCAAGCCCACAACCAATAGGATCCCTATCGCACGGATAATCTTGCTCAATTCTGTCCCACTAGTTCAGGCTGGTCAGGCTCCTTTCCAGCAAACGTCGCCCCTGTTGTCCTGTCCAACCCAACATGGGTATAACATCCAATCCGCTCTGAATCACCATCAAAAACGACAACCTTATTTCTACGTGTCCGACCTAGAATCTGCCCAGGATGGCGTCCCACTCGCTCTATAAGAACTTCGTCAATCCTTCCTATCTCCCTGGTATTAATCTCAGATTGGATGCCGCGACTAACTTCTATGAGCTCCTCTAGCCTTTCTTGAGCCTCGAGCGCAGGAACAAATTGATCAGCCGGTAGGCGTGTCGCAGGAGTCCCCTCTCTAGGCGAGTATTTATAGGTGAACGCCTCGTCAAAGCGAACTGTCCTCATCAATTCCAGCGTATCCCGAAATTCGTCATTAGTTTCACCTGGGAAAGCCACAATGATATCAGTAGAGATTGCTATTTCAGGAATTTCCGCCCTCACCATCTCGACTTTCTCTAAAAGGACCTCGACCGAGTACCGTCGAAGCATACGCTTCAGCGTGCGATTGTTACCCGATTGTGCAGGAAGATGTAGGTGCTCACAAACCGCTGGTTCAGTTGCCATCACTTCTACAAGCTCTGGCGTGACGTCATTCGGATGAGGTGAAGTGAATCGCACACGCCGAATACCATCAATTTGAGCAACCTCAGATAGCAGATCAGGGAAGCCAACGCCCATCGATGTGTAAGAATTTACGGTCTGCCCTAACAGGGTAACCTCTGTAACTCCCCTTGATGTTAAATCACGAACTTCATTCAGGATCTCTAACGGATTTCGATTCTTCTCTGGACCCCTAACATAGGGAACGATACAGAACGTACAGCGATGGTTGCAGCCACGTTGGATAGGAACCCATGCTGTGGGTCCCTCCGTACGTCTTTGTTCCAAACCTTCATAATTTTCGCCTAAACTAAGGTCAAGGATAGCAAGCTGAGAACCACGAATCCTAGAATTGCTCTCCCTATCGAGACGATATGCCTCAAGGTTTTCAAGTGCATCCGGTAGGCCACGATAACCGTCTGGGCCCATTACTAAATCTACGTACGGTGCCCGCTCAAAAAGAGTCTCTCCCATCCTTTGGGCCATGCATCCTGTGACACCAATTACTAGCTCGGGACGCTCACGTTTGAGGCCGTTAAGCTGTGCTACACGCCCGAGCACACGGTTCTCTGCGTGCTCGCGGATTGCACATGTGTTCACAAGAACTACATCCGCATCCTCGGGTGCTTCGACAATCTTGAATCCACCATTCGCGAGGATACCTTCCATAAGCTCGCCGTCACTAATGTTCATCTGACAGCCGTACGTCTCGACGTACGCACGTTTTGAGCGAGTAATCTTGGTCATTCTAGAATGGCAGCAGGGTCTTGAGATAATTCAATGTATAAGTGCTCCTTGTCACCCTGCAGAGTGCCACTATACCGAGGACTCGACAAACCCTTACTCTCTCGATCTAAGCCGACGAGGCCTACCCGTATGTAATCTCCGGTAAGGGCCGTTCCGCTCTCACCCTCGACAATAACCTCCGCTGGCCCGCCAATACGAGATGCCTTATATGCTAATCCTTTATCGTTAGCCATCTCTCGAAGTTCCCGACTACGTTCTCCCGCGATCCGCTGCGGAACGGAGCTAGGAAGCCTCGCAGCCACCGTTCGATCTCGCGGAGAGAAAGGAAACACATGTAAATACGTGAACGGCAGTTCCCTAATAAGACTAGACGTTGCTTCATGGTCTGTAGGTGTCTCACCTGGGAATCCCGTGATCACATCAGCTCCGAGTCCAAGTGGCCAGATTCGGTCAGCGATCTCAAGTACGCGTCGCCTGTACTGTTCCTTGGTATGCCAACGCCGCATTCGCTTAAGAACTGGGTCGGCTCCACTCTGGAGTGGCATATGGAGATGGGGCGCAAGTTGTCCGCCCGAGCTCGCCAACAGTTCTATGGTGAGGTCATCAATCTCGGTCGCCTCAATACTACCTAACCTAAAACGAACATCAGGGAGTTTCTCCATTAGCTCGGCTACAAGCCTAGATAATGTCCACTCTGGTGTAAGGTCCTTTCCATAGTGTCCGATATGGATCCCAGTAATAACCAGTTCCGCATGTACTTCAGCCAAAAGTCTTGCTTCTGCGAGTACTTGATCTGGCTGGCGCGAACGCGAGTGTCCTCGGGCAAGCCTCGTAGCACAAAAGGCACACTTGCGGTCACACCCATCTTGGACCTTAAGCCAACCACGAGCTGCGCCTCGGCGCGCCCGAAGCAATTCCCCTCCTACCGGTTCGGTGTCGATGCGGTCTAGCGATGATCGGAGTTCGATTTGTACAGGAGCATTCGATGTTACTACCGATGCAACCGCTATTGGATCATGCCCCGCCACGACTCCTGATACGCCATCCATAGAATCATAGTCGTCAGGGTTCAGGGCAGCAGAGCAACCGGACACAACTATCTGTGCAGATGGCACTTCACGCTTCAGTCGTCTAATAAAACGGCGTGCGTCCGCATCAGCTTGATTGGTCACTGTGCATGTATTTACAACAAAAACATCAGCTTCCGGACGTTCGGTAGTTGTCTCAGCTCCCCAAGCTTCAAGCTCCTGACGCATGCGCTCAGTGTCATACTGGTTTGCTTTGCAACCAAATGTGTGGAAGAGAACGCGCACGGTGAGTATGGTCTCGTTGAAGTTCTTTAGACCGCTATTGAGCTAGTATCCGGAAACTCGGAGTGAAATCGTCGCTCGCCAGTACTCTTCTGTGAGAACAGAACCAGATCTTCGGCCACGTTCAATAGCAGCATCCACACTGCCTAGTACGATATTGTCAGCCTGACTCAAAGAAAGTCCCAGCCCCGCAGAGAATATCCGTTCTGTCGCCACACCACTTCCAAGGGAGAAGGGAAGCTTGCCACTCCGGTATCCAAACCGAAGAGGGAGTGCAAGACCGAAAATATTCGCTCGTGAGAGTTCAAATCCAACCCCTATATTGTTTGTGCTCCCTACCGTAGTTGGAGCATCAAGATCTCTCTCAATATTTGCCCAATCCGCCCGTATTGCACTAGCAGTGACCATAAGCCCAGGTG
The DNA here is from genome assembly GCA_002724575.1 of Gemmatimonadota bacterium. Taxonomy (GTDB): domain Bacteria; phylum Gemmatimonadota; class Gemmatimonadetes; order Longimicrobiales; family Gaopeijiaceae; genus UBA1142. The sequence continues at coordinate 69,584 of PBPC01000007.1, forward strand.
CAAGCACGATACTGGTACCAAGACGATACTGCATCGGCAAAGAAAAACTCCGGTTCATACCTGGAGTATCATCAGACGCAGTTGCATCTAAATCATCGGACCAAGTAACGCTAGCTGCTACCCGAGCGATCGTACCCAGATTCGCAGCCATGCCACCGGTTAGAGAAGTTCCTGAATACGTCCAACGACTAGTCGTCTGATATGACTCCAAGGCTCCAGGCAATAATTCCGTGCCAAAGTCCCGTTCAAGGCGGCGCAGTATTGAACCCGCATAGCGACCAAGACTGAACCCGAGCGCAGCGCTCGTCCCTATAGGTCTTGAGTATCCAAAATTCAGGCTCCCAATCGATCCATCCTGTTCGAAGCGATCTGTGACTTCATTCTCCTCCCCTCTGAGGTCCAACTCTAAAGACCTCTGGCTCTTGTAGTGCTGATCCAGGAATGAACTGAGGCTCAATGTGAATATTCCAGAGAAAGCTGGATAACCCACCCCCATTAATGGAAAACGACTTCCTTGAATACTTCCTGAGTTTCCTGATTCATGGTCATAGTCAACCCACGATGGCTGACCCACGATTACTGCTGTTGGCACAATGAACATTCCCGCTGCTGCAGGATCACCAGGCAGCAAGCCACTTCCAAAAAGCCCGATCCCCAAGTTGCCAAGTGCTCTAGCACGACCATCGATTGCCTCGACGGGGAGCCCCATACCCGCCGCATTGTAAAGAGATTGGGCACCTGCGGGAGCAGTGACCAGAGTGATAATGAGTGCGAGAACTAAAGTCCGTATGAACTGTTTCATGGTAGTTCCATGGCTCGACCCACAGTGATGACCAATCTGAGAACGGGACCATTTTCATCTCCCGGTCCGTGAAAAGAAGCATAGGCAATCGAGATTGGCTCAAAAACTGATAATAGAGCCAGCGTCTTGGTAGGATTTATCCCATCCTGGCTATCTAATAGGTCCCTGACAAACTCAGTAATTGGAATTTCAATATCTGTCCCAGATTTCACACCAAAAGCGTCAGGTCCAACCCGTTGTCCTAACAAACCGGTCAAGGATTCACCCAACGGTGCCTTCGGTAGAGCATCTCGTCTCAGAACCTGGCGAACGTCCAATCCGATAGAATCTGTCGGCTGAAAAGCTTGTTCGCCTCGTTCGCTTTTCAGAGTGATCGCAGCATAGTTCAGCTGTAGCGGTTCAAGTTCTAGTGGACATCCACCCGCAGCTACACATAGCTCAGCAGGGCCATCTAGATGAGTAGGAATCTTCACGTTGAGTACTGTTCGCCATGCAGGAGCACCACCGATACGGATACCGTTTGCAGGTGCCTCTGGGATTGGATCATACACAAAGCTTATCTCATCACGCTGAGCGCTCAGCACGATAACCGTATCTGGATTAGAGCTTGGACGGGTGTCGAGCCTCAGGACCACCCTAGAGACCTGTAAACGAGCGTTGTCTGTAAGTGATTCGATGCGGGCACCTCGACTAGCATCTGCGGTATCTGCCCAAGCCTCTACTTGCACTGAGTCCAGCTCGAACCAAGCCGAGTCACCTTCAGCAGGATCCCATACGGTTGTGCCAATTAACGTCACTGGGCCTGCCCCAGGCTGAGGCCATGGTCTCAGGTCATTCAGGGTATCCACCGCGGTCAACCATGTCACCGTCCTATTATCCCAAGGTGTTTGAGTCGCACCTAGGCCTAGCTCTACTGCGCCACTATTAGTGCTGGCAATCGTGTCAAAAAAGGCAACAACTCTGCCCCCAATAAAGGTCAAGCTCGAGTCGGGGCGGGTAGTTCCCGTGGTATCCCGGACCTGATGCACCCTAGGGTATGCTGCGAACCGAACTAGGGTACGCGCGTTAAGAATTTCTGCAAATGTCTTGGCTACAACTCCGGTTCCAAGTTCCCATGGTGCTCCATATCCACCAAAAACTTCCAGTTCTGAAGCAAAGTCATCCCAGGGAATTTCGATCTCAAGGGTTATTGGCTCCTCAGGCAAGAGGTTTGAATCCAAGGTTGTGGGGTTCTCTTCTTGGCACGCTGCTATACCCATAGCAGCCAAGCCAATCAAGCTAGGAGTTAGTGATCTATTCACGTTCTTTCATCCGAGGAATTCACCTAATTTAGCCTGAGTAAGCATGCTGGAAGAGAGGAGTCTAATTTATGATCACTGTCCATCTAATCCTTTCCATATCCTGGGGAGACGAGGCGAAAGTCCTGTGAGAATCTCATATCCAATCGTATCCGCCTGTTCTGCAATCTCATCAACTGTAATCTGCTCATCTTTATCTGAACCGATCAATGTGGCTATGTCACCTAAAGATACATTCGGGATCTCAGAGATGTTTACCACTGTTACATCCATCGAGATCCGTCCGATGATTGGTGCGCGACAGCCGTGAATCAGGATCGATCCTCGATTTCCCAGCAGTCTTGGGATCCCATCCCCATACCCTATCCCGAGACTCGCCCAATGCTCATTGCTTTCAGCCCGGTAGGTAGCACCATATCCGACAGTATCTCCTGCATGAGCTTGCCGCATGTGAACAACCCGAGCGCGAACAGACACGACTGGCTCAGGATCTGGAAGACCCACACCTGCACTACCACCATAAAGAAAGATCCCAGTACGTATCGCCGAGGCTGCAAGTTCTGGAAGTCGCAGTGCTCCGGCGCTGTTTACTACATGAACTAGCATGTTATCCGGAACATCTAGCTGCCTGAGTGCTTCCTGAAAACGCGTCCATTGCTCTAGGACGGTGTCATGACCTTCGTCAGCGGAATGAAGATGAGTATAAGAGCCCGCCCATCTGACACCAAGTTTGATCGCATCATCTAGGTAACGCTTCCAACTACCAGCATCCTTCCAATTAAAGCCAGCTCGGCCAATACCCGTGTCAATCTCGATATGAATGTCCGCTGCTCGGCCAACTCGCTCAGCAGCACTAGTCACTAGCCTAAGGGATTCGGGATTGGAGATGCCAAGCTGTAGTCCTGCCTCCACAGCCAATTCAGTTGACGCAGGTGGGAGAGGGCTGACAACCAGAATTGGGCATGTGACACCAAGTCTTCGAAGCTCTAACCCCTCGCTCAGAGTAGCTACACCGAAGCCCCATGGATTAATAGCCTCCAGCGTTCGCACGGTTGCAGATAAGCCCAGTCCATAAGCGTTAGCCTTAACCATTGGGATCAACTCGGAACCCGGCCCTACCACCTGTTGGAGGACAGAGGCGTTTCTAAGTAGAGCATCTGCTTGGATTTCAACCCAAGCACGGTCACGAGAATTAGTTAACATAGTCTCTCAAAGATGCCAAGAAACTGGGCGTCCGAACATGAGCCACCCAACTAGATACCTATTCAATGATACAATCCGACAAGGATACCGAGACTGACCCTCTTCCTTTCTCAGGTCCCGGTACGCTCGAAAAAACTACCCAACTCGTGCGGTTCTTACGAAACAACTGCCCCTGGGATAGAGAACAAACTGCTGAGAGTCTTATACCGCACCTGCTCGAGGAGGTACATGAAGTTGTTGATGCAATCCTTAAGGGTTCTAGTGAGGACCTTGAAGGAGAGTTGGGTGACCTCCTCTTAAATTTAGCTTTTCAAATCGTGGTCGCTGAGGAATCAGATAGCCTCGACACTGAAAGTGTCTACCGACACCTCGAAGAGAAAATGGTCCGGCGTCACCCACAACTATTTGGGAATGGGGAGGAACAAGACTGGGAGAGACTGAAGCAGTCAGAAAGAGCAGAAACTGAGGGAGTGTTGGCAGGGATAGCGAGTGGGCTAGATCCACTCACAGCGTCATACCGAATTCAAGAACGAGTTGCTAGTGTCGGGTTCGATTGGAAGGACTACAGAGGAGCTCGAGAGAAAGTAGTGGAAGAATTAGATGAGGTTACGCAGGCTGCTGAAGCTGGCGACTCAACTGGACTAGAAGAAGAACTAGGAGACTTGCTTTTTGCCGTCATCAATCTCACTCGGCTTGCAGGTTCACATCCTACCACAGTACTCGCCCGAGCGAATACAAAGTTCTGCAACCGCTTCGAGTTATTGGAGAAACTTGCTCGAGACGCTGGCATTATTATCGAGGAATCTAGCCTAGAAGTGCTCGACTCTCTGTGGGAAAAAACAAAGAAAACATGAAGACTTGCTAGTAGCCAGCCGTCTTATTGACGACGTTCCGCCACTCCTCGAGAGGAGAACCGTCTAAGTAGCACTGAAGGTTGTGTAGGATCAGGTCTGTTTCTCGCCTCCAGAAACCTCGAGATACCGCTGAAACATGAGGTGTGATTAATACTTTCGAGTGATCCCAAAGCTCGTGGTCCCCTCTGAGAGGTTCTTTCTGGAAAACATCCAGTGCCGCACCACGCAGTTTTCCAGTATTGAGCGCTTCGATCAGAGCTTCTTCATCAATCAGCTTACCGCGAGCGACATTTATGAGCACCGCTCCCTGTTTCATCTGGCTAAATGCCTCGCTATCCATCATACCCCGGGTCTCTGGCGTATCAGGAATCGCTAAAACAAGAACGTCACTCTGGGCGAGGCAGGATTTGAAGCCCTCATTTCCACTTAGAAGCTCTATTGTTCCCGCATGGACACCCTCAGTGATAGGCACCACACCTTCTGGTGATGATGTGCGCTTTAAGGCCACTACCCTGGCCCCGAGACCAGCTACTCGCAGCGAAACCTCATAACCAACTCCACCGAAACCCAAGACACCAACCGTCAACTCAGAAAGTTCATTGAGCGGAGCCCCTTCCATGTAATACGGTTCGGTATTCCAGACGGACTTCTTCTGGTTGGCCACTGCTAGATCTAGACCCCTTCCGAAATACAGGATCATTGCGAGAACTGTCTCAGCCATTGGTTTAGCATGAACACGAGCTGAGTTAGTAAAAATGACATCGCTTTCAACCATAGGGCGAGTTAGAGAACTTCCAACCCCCGCAGCGCCAGAATGGACCCACCTCAGACGTGGTGCGGATTCCAAGAGTTCTGCGGGAACTCCATACCCAAAATAGAGATCCGCCTTTGCTGTTGCTTCAAGAATGGCAGGTGATATGGGGCGTGTTATGGGTGTCGCTCCATCACCTGATCCATCTGTTAGTTCGTCGATAACAACGAGTTCCCATTCACCTGGTAGGCTGGATCGAATTTCCTCAGGAACCCATGAGGGCATCGCCCATATAGGCCGCCGATCCATCATGTCTAGGACCGCTCTAGGCATCTTCAATCTACCTTATTAACAGCAAACGCTATGAGTTAAACCCTAGGGATAAAGCCGATTCATTAGTCGCGGGAAGGGAATCATTTCTCTGATATGATGCCGCCCGGTGATCCAGGCCACAGTCCGCTCAAGACCAAGACCAAATCCAGAGTGAGGGAAGCTCCCATAACGTCTAAGATCGAGATACCATGCATAGGCCTGCTCAGGAAGGTCCTCCTCACGGATTCTGGCCATCAAACGGTTGAGGTCGTCTTCCCGTTGGCTCCCGCCAATGATCTCTCCATACCCTTCTGGAGCGAGTAGATCGTTACATAGCACTGTATTCGAGTCATCAGGGTTTTCCTTCATGTAGAATGCCTTCGCGCCTTTCGGATAATTGTATACGAAAAGAGGAAGGTCACGATCCTCCATCAATGCAGCTTCATCCCTTGCCCCTAGGTCAGTACCCCACTCAGTGTTGGAGCCTTTTTTCTTTAAGACTTCCAGCGCATCCGTATAGCTGATACGGGGGAATGGCGCGCGGATACTCTCTAGCTTGCTGGTCTCTCGCTCAAGGACCTGCAATTCCTCAGAACACCTCTCTAGAGCTCTTTCCACTAGATAGGATACGAAGTCTTCTTGGAGGCGCATATTGTCATCTGAATCGGCGAAAGCAACCTCAGGTTCAACCATCCAGAATTCGGTCAAATGCCGGCGGGTTTTAGATTTTTCGGCACGGAATGTTGGGCCAAAGCAATAGACTTTCTTGAATGCAGGACAAGCAGCCTCAACGTAGAGTTGGCCAGTCTGCGCGAGGTACGCCGTGTCATCGAAATAGTCCGTCTTGAAGAGGGTGCCAGCGTGCTCACCAATTGCTCCGGTGAGAATAGGTGTATCAATCCGGACGAAGTCCCTGGTGTAGAAGAAATCGTTAATTGCTTGGGAAACCTCAGCTCGAACCCGAAGAACCGCCCTTTGTTGAGCTGAGCGCAGCCAGAGATGGCGGTGATCAAGTAGAAAATCCACCCCATGTTCCTTGCGCTGGATAGGGTAGTCATCCGCAGTAGCGATCAGCTCCAAGTCATGGATTTCAATCTCATAGCCCCCCGGCGCACGAACATCCTCCTTCACCTTACCCTTGATGGAGACAAGAGCCTCTTGGTTCAAGGATTCATATAGTTCCCAGGTAGCTCCATCCACACTATCTCGGACAAGCACGCATTGCACTGTACCCGTCCCATCCCGAGCCACTACGAACGCGACCTTTCCATGACCGCGAGTCGTTTCGACCCAGCCCTGTAGGGTCACCACTTCACCCACATGATCACCCAACTTGTTGATATCAACTAGCAAGTCGCTCGAAACCTCCACTTTAGATTGGAAACCTGTGAGAACGGCTAGCGCATCCTATACATCTAGCCAACCCCAAACATCGCAAGTCGATCTTGATACCGTGATTCTATGAGTTCTGAGAGGCGCTTATGGTCCGTATGTTCAAGGTTTGGATCGACTGAAATGATCTGCCTCGCAGTGTCTTGAGCTAAAACGAGCAGATCTTCATCTGCTATAAGATCAGAGAACTGGAGAATAGGATCGCGGCCATGTTGCTGACTCCCAAAGAAATCTCCCTGGCCTCTCATACGCAGATCTGCTCGAGCTATTTCAAAACCATCCGTGCTATCTCGAAAAATATTCAACCGCTCACTCGCTCGTGCTTCGGGTTCAGCAATTAAGATACAGTGACTCTTTGCGGGACCTCTTCCCACTCGCCCCCTTAACTGGTGCAACTGGGAAAGTCCAAAACGCTCGGCATTTTCTATAAGCATCACAGAAGCATTGGGTATATCTATCCCAACTTCTACAACTGTAGTAGCGACAAGAAGGTCAAGGTCCCCTCTCGCGAACGCACTCATCGTTTCTTCCTTCTCAGATGCAGGAAGTTGCCCGTGCAGCAATCCGAGCCTAGAGCCAGGGAATACCTCAAGCTTCAATCTTTCAAATTCTTCTGTTGCAGCAAGCAGATCAAGCTTGTCAGACTCACTGACAAGTGGATACACCAGGTATGCCTGGCGACCCTCTTCTATCTGAGTGCGTACAAATTTGTATACAGATCCCCTCTGCGCAGGTGTCCTCAGTTCAGTCTTGACCGGCTTCCTTCCAGGCGGAAGCTCATCTAGGACGCTTAAGTCAAGATCCCCATAAAAAGCCATGGCAAGTGACCGGGGAATCGGAGTTGCAGACATCACCAACAAGTCGGGACGATTATTCTTTCGCTCAAGAAGCGCCATACGCTGGCGGACTCCAAATCGGTGCTGTTCATCGACAATCAAGAGGCCAAGATGTCTGAAGGAAACTGAATCCTGAATCAGCGCATGTGTGCCAATTGTGACCTGGCTGGAGCCAGATTCAATCGCTTCTAGTGCCTGATCACGCTTCTGACCTTTCAAGCTCCCTGTGAGAAGGACGACGTTAACTCCTAGAGGTTGAAGCACGGAATGAACCTGACGAAAGTGTTGTTCTGCGAGAATCTCAGTTGGTGCCATAAGCGCTGACTGATAACCTCCTTCCGCTGCTAAAAGCATCGCGAAAAGCGCCACAATGGTCTTACCTGCTCCAACATCGCCCTGGAGAAGTCGATTCATTCTCCTATCCATCTGCATGTCGGTATAGATCTCACTCAGTACTCGGGCTTGAGCTTTAGTCAATTCAAATGGGAGAGCATCATGAAGTGGACGAATTAATTCGTTCGAGCGCTGGTGAGAGATTCCAGGCCCCAACTCAGTAGCCTTCCTCCTGGCTTGTGCTTGAACAATCTGCAAATGAAATAGTTCGTCGAATGCGAGCCTGCGACGACCACGCTCAGCATCATCCAGGTCTCCTGGGCGATGTATCAGTGATAAGGCCTCATCTAGCTTAAGTAGTCCAAGCTCTTGCCTCTCACGTTCCGACATGTACTCGTCATCAGGCACCCATTCCAACAATTTTTTGAGGTTGGATTCAAAAATCCTTCTGAGAATCCACTGAGGCACTTCTTCGCTCGCAGGATAGCTTACAAATACCCTGCCCCCCATTTCACTATCCTCATCATGAGAAAGAGTGATGAATTCTCGTGGTTGAATCTGGCGACCGTGAAAAAACTTGACTGGACCGCTAGCAAGTAGGACGTCTCCCTTGGCCAACTTACGATCAAGCCAGGGTTGACCTGGCCAAGATGCGGTTATGATCCCCGAATCATCTTCTAGAACTGCTTGGAAAATCCTCAAACCAGTCCGTGTGGGGATCACGCCCTTACTCCGCACTCGACCAATAACCGTCACGTCCACCCCAACTTCTAAGTTAGCGATCGGGGTGATCGTTGATGCATCGTCGTAGCGGCGAGGGATGTGGTATAAGAGATCCCGCGCAGTCCCAATACCCATTCGGGCTAAAGCGTCAGCTCGCTTAGGGCCGACACCCTTCAAGAACTGCACAGGTCGATCAAGGTTAGAGAACGTCATTCTTATGAAGCCTTAACATTCATCCTTGTTCGAGTGATTTGAGGATCTATCGAAGGCCAGTCCGTCTTCGAATAATCCACTCAATACATAAGAGTGTGATCGCCACAAGATACGGCCATGGATATGTGCGTACTGGGCGCTCTAACCTTTCATCATTAGCAACCGTAAAGGCTGCAGACTCTGGCCCTTCCGGCTCTTCAGGAGGAGGAATCATCTCTCCCGAAATCATCTCCACATCGAAACGCCCCTCTCCGATGAGTTCGCCAGATACCCCTCCAAACCTGTAGTGATACAATCCGGGTGGGAGCATGCCTGATGAGGGACTTGTACCTCCAATCATAACTGTGTCAATCAGTAACGAGTCGTTCTTCAGAAGTCGTAGATTAACTATTGTCGAATCTCCGGGTACTATCCAGGTAACAGGCTCCTTTCTTTGGAATACCCATTTCGTCGGTCGAGGCTCACGGGCTACTGATGTTTCATCTGCGAATAACCACCCTGTAACCCCAGACCAGAGCCTTCGATAAGTTTCCTCACCTTCTCCCTTTCGCGCCGCCCACCTCCAGAACCCTGACGCAAGTCCAAATACTCGTCTGTTCGGACCACTATCATCGAGATATAAGACTGCTTCGGAAGCACCGGTCCCTCTTAGCTGTGCACGCATCGGAGATCGGGTCTCTTCCTTATTCAGAGGAATAAGGAGATCAGTGAGCGGGGGTAGCCCAAGAAACGTTGTACCTGCTAGCTCCCCGGAAAGAGGAGAAGGTGGCAGGTCACCAGATACATACCATTCACCACCTCTGCTGACCTCAGTGTTAAGGCCCGCGATAGCAGCACCGCTACTGTCAGCGGGCAGGAGAATCGCACGCATGCTTTTCTCTAGAAGGCCTAGCGTCCAAGAATCTGAGCTTCCATCTAACCCATGGAGCACCACCAGAGTAGCTCCATCTATTGCACTCCGTACTCTACTCGTATCCACAGGCGTCGATCGAGCCAAGGCCTTTCCGAGCGAAACAAACTTATCAGGACCTGCTCGAAGATATCCTGTCACTGGAAGTCCAGTAACATTGCCAAGTACGGACAATAGGTGGCGCGGTTCCCAATCGGGCTTAAGAGAAATAAGCACTAATGCATTCTCTTCATTTCCTACAATCCCGTATGCAACCGCTTCATCATCAGACGTGAATACATCTCCATCGACTTGTAAGTGCGCTGTGTAGCGGATGCGGCCTTCAACATTCGGGGCTTCGATCGGTAATTCTAGGAGGTTGGCTAGGCCCGCCTCAGGGAGATCTACCTTGAGTGATACAACGTCAACACCTTCGGCCCGAATCGTTAACTCTGCACTGTCAGCTCTCAACCCATGCATCTCGATCCGGCTAAGAATCGTACTGCCCGGAAGAACTGCATCCTCTACTTCAAACGCTGAGATCCCGGCGTTACGAACGTTACCCCCAAAACCTTCGTACGTGACATCGATCGGTAATTCTTCAAGAGTCGCATACAAAGCCACTCTATCCTGAAGTCTAAGGTCAGAAAGAACACGCACAGACCTCATCCCTCCTTCGGCTGCATACTTGAGAGCCGGAGCCAACAAAGTATTCGCATCTCGAGGGCTCAATCCTAAATCCATCTCATTGAGAGAAAATGGATTAACGACTTCTCCGAAGGTGAACACTTTCCATCCTTCCTCCATCAACTCCCTTGAGCGTTCAATCGCTCTGTCCCAGGGGGTCAGTTCGTCCTCACCCGCTAACATGCTGATTGAAGCATCCAAGAGGACCCAGCCTTCTCCCTTGGGATTGCCAGAATCCCCTACCGGGATGTGGAGGTCGAATAAGAGCGCGAGAAGGATCAGCAAGACACTAGCGCGGATCAGAGCCAACCAGCGCGAACTGGCGATCGGAAGTTCGACTCGGCGGTATACCCAATAGGGATACAGGAGCAATGCGCTGGAAAGCGCAATGAACAAGAGTGCTTGAATCAACTCATGTTTAAGGCGGCTACTGCGCCCCTCCCTGCTGATCACCCTGTGACTCCAACGAGCCTAACTCTATCACAGGACCAACACCGGGTATCGACTCGAGCAGATCAACCCGTGTAATCAACTCTTCAACCCACCGAACTTGGTCATCAGATGGCACGGGATCTCCCGCTGGTAGATCAACTGCCAGTGGATCCATATGCTCGCCATTACGCTTCATCATTTCATAATGCAAGTGGTTCCCGGTAGCTTGACCAGTCATACCGACATAGCCGATGATCTCGCTCTGTTTAACACGGCTTCCAAGTTGTACCCCTGACCTGAAGCTGCTCAAATGGGCGTAGCGAGTTACAAAGCCGTTGGGGTGCTGGATCTCTACAGTATTACCGAAGCTCCCCTTCCAGCCCCGATGAGTGACCACCCCATCAGAAGTCGCCATAATCTCCGCTCCTGCGTCAGCCGCATAGTCAACTCCGCGATGTGCACGCCATGTCTTTAGGATCGGATGTAGTCGGGAGTTAGAGTAACGAGAAGAGATCCGGCGATATGCCAGAGGTTTAAGTAGGAAAGCACGACGGACTGAGTTGCCTTCCAGATCAAAGTACGATCCTTCTCCGTCCTTATTTGGATCGAACCAGATTGCATGGTAGGGTGTTCCTGAATTCACCAACTCAGCTGAAAGCAAGCGGCCAGAGCGCATCGAACCATCAGGACGCACCTCTCTTTGAAATGCGAAACGATACGTGTCACCTACCCGGATCTGGCGAGAGAAATCAACTTGCCATTGGAATACTCGGTCGAGTTCATCAATCAGGGAGTTTCGGTCTTCAAAAGGTACTCCGCCAAGTTGTTCATTATTAACAACCGCACTCCAGAGAACCGTCTCTATCTTACCGGAAGCCAGAAGTGTATCCACATAGATTGGAGTACGGACCAGTTCAGAGCTCCAGCCAAGATCATTTCGGGTAAGGCGAACTGTCTCATCAGCATTGACCACTACATCAAGACTTCTCAGCCACTGATCATCTCTGATATAATGGAAAATCAATTCTGTACCAGCCGGCATTCTTCTCGGACTCGCGTATTCTCTAAAGGCAACTAGAAGAGCTTCCTGATCATTTGCCGATAGAACACCATCGAGAAGCAAGCCAAGCGTCTGGTCCTGTCCGAGAGAAAGCAGTTCCACCTGTTCAGCAGGATTTGCATACACAGTATCGAGAGAACCAGCATCCAGCGTAGTATCAAGAACGCAAGACGTGGCCAAAACAGCACATGCTGCCGCTGTCATCCAGAGTTTAGTTATTAGTGGCTCCCGAAACACTGAATTGCCCCTCAGTAGATAATTTGACTACCTGCTGGTGGAGAACTCCCCACCGGGCAGAGTCGTGTAGCACTGGCTATCTGAACAATCTAACAAATCAATATGAACCTATAGTCACTCCCGAAACACTTCTTAGTCCATCTGGCGACGAATAAAGGTTGGTATATCCAGCTCCAAGAGTTGATCGCTTGATACCACCTGCTCAGGAAATCTATTCAGCGGGAGAGCTTCTTCATCACTACTGATAGCTGCTCCCACTAGGGCTTCATCTTCCTCCTCAATCTGGATCTGTGGATCTGGAAGAATCGGCTCCGCATTTGGTATCGTGCTTGACACAGGTATAGAGCTTTGGAAATCACTGGAAATGACTTGTCCATCCCCTACTGAATCAAATCCAGTCGCAATCACAGTAACACGGATTTTACCTTCAAGATCTGGATCATGAACAGCACCGAAAATAATTTCTGCCTCATCTCCCGCACCTTCCTGGATTATTGATGAGATCTCTGTGACTTCATCAATCGCGAGATCCATCCCTCCAGTAATATTGATTAGGACACCACGTGCACCTGCTATAGATACCTCATCGAGAAGTGGTGATGAGATTGCCTCCTGCGCTGCCTCTTGAGCACGATTTTCACCTTCACCGAACCCTGAACCCATAAGGGCAGGTCCCCTAGAGGACATGACCGTCCGAACATCCGCGAAGTCAACGTTGATCTCTCCCGTTACACCGATCAGATCACTAATGCCTTGGGTAGCGTGCAGGAGAATTTCATCTGCTTTCTTAAGCCCATCGCGGAAGGAAGTGCCCTTTGGTACGACGGCGAGAAGGCGATCATTAGGGACCACAATCATCGTATCAACGCATCTTCTAAGCTCTATAATTCCTTGCTCTGCCTGACGCTCACGTTTCTTTCCCTCAAAAGAAAATGGCCTAGTGATTATTCCAATTGTCAACGCACCCATATCTCGGGCAATTTCAGCCACCATCGGTGCTGCACCCGTCCCAGTACCACCACCCATACCAGCTGTGACAAATACTAAATCTGCTCCTTCTAGAGCTCGGCGAACATCTTCCTCACTCTCCGCAAGTGCCTGACGACCAATCTCCGGTCGAGCTCCAGCACCCAGCCCTCGTGTCAGTTTCTTGCCTACCTGTAGTGTTACCTGAGCTTGAGAGCTCTTGAGGGCCTGGGAGTCGGTGTTGATCGAAATGAACTCGACGCCTTCCAGCTCCTCATCGATCATTCGGTTGACTGCATTTCCGCCAGCACCACCAATCCCAACAACCTTCATCTTGGCATTCTGGAGCGGAGCTTCTTCAAACTCGAAGATCATCATTTCCTTTCCTCGGCGGAGTGATTTGAATTCAAATAAATGATTTGTCTAACACAGGTTAGGTGGGGCATTAGAAGAACTCCTTGAGCCATGTACCGAGCTTAGTGAACATCCCGGATGTAATGGTGGATGCGCCACGACCAGTTTCCATAAACCGGTCTGCTCCCCAAAGAGCTAGGCCTGTCGCTATTGCGAACTGTGGTCGCTGCACCGATTCAGCCAGACCACTGAGACCCTCATTCGGGACTCCTAGCCGGACTGGTGATGCAAAAATCTGTTGAGCAAGTTCTACTATCCCCGGGATCGCAACCGTACCACCGGTCAAAACAACACCTGCCCCTAGATTGTCGATCAGGTCTCGATCCTGTAACTCACCCTGGACGAGTCCAAGCATTTCGTCGAGTCTCTGCTCGATGATGTGAGCAATCAATTCTCGTGCAACTGCTCGCTTTTGGCCTGGTGAGGGCCCGGGTACCTCGATTGTCTCCCGAGGATCAACAAGCTGGGCGAAAGCTGTCCCATAATGTTCTTTAGCCTTCTGTGCTTCCGCGTAAGGGACAGACAGTCCCCGGACTAAGTCAGCTGTTAATGTGCGTCCTCCGAATGGCAGAATCGCAACGTGCTGTATCTTACCTTCAAAGTAAGCAGCCACATCCGTTGTCGATGCTCCGACCTCTACTAAAGCGACACCCACCTCTTTCTCATCTTCGGTCAATACAGCCCTCGCGCCCGCCAGAGGTTCAAGAACCAATTCTTGGACACGGTATCCGGCCCAATTCACAGCTTTGCGGATATTTGCTGACGCACTAATGTCACACGTAACCAGAAAAACCTCAGACTCCAGCCGGATGCCAGCCATGCCTATCGGATCACTTATGCCACGCTGATTGTCGACCCGGTATTCTTGAGGGACTGCATGGAGCATCTCTCTGTCAGGTGGAAGTGCCACAGCTCGGGCAACGACATGAACTCGCTCTACATCATCCATTGCAACTTCGTCTTCAGATACTGCGACGACTCCCATAGAACTCGTAGCCCTAACATGGTCACCACCCATGCCAGCATATACTCGATCAACCGAGACACCGGCCATGAGTTCTGCTTCCTTCAGTGAGGATCGAACTGATTCTGTTATCTCTTCAATATTCGTGACTATATCACCGCGAACCCCAGCGGTTCTCGCCTGGCCAACTCCGAGAATCGTCAAGCCAGGACGCCTAGGGTCACCGATAATCTCACCTATCACAGCGCAAGTCTTAGATGTTCCGATATCCAGGCCCGCTATGAGGTTTGATCTCATCTCTAGTTCTCGTCTGCACGGCGAACTACAACTAAGTTCGCGAATCTTAAGTCGATTGATTTGGGTAAATCGCGAGGAGTTTGATTTATCGCATGTGTGAGGGCGACCAGACCTTCCCTGAGCCGCTCTGCAGATAAGCCAAGGGGTAGCAGAAAATCCACATCAGGCTTGGACCATCGAGCAACCAAACTGTTGTCCTTTCCCCAACGCACTTCCGATAACATCTGGAGAAAGGCTGTGTCCGCTTGCATGAGCCTATTAACCTCACTGGCTAACAAGCGAGTGCGGGGAGGCATGATTTGCCCACCTTCCATAAACGGATACTCTGTTTCCAAGATTGGCAGATCAAGTCTGTGCGAAGCTGGATCCAGAGGGAGCCGGATTCCATCGCCATCCACCGGCTCCATTGTCGGAGTCGGCACCAACGCAACCGGTTGTCGTTCCAAAAGAGATACGATAATCGTGTGAGGAAGCCGACGAACTACATTAGCAGAACGAACTAAGGGAAGCGCGCCAAGATCTTCGACCCATAGGTCAGTATCACTCCATACTGAGGTCTCTGGGGTAAGATCCATAGCTTGAAGCACAGTTTCTCGAGTGAGGTAGCGCAGCCCATGGATATCGATATCCCCCTCATCAATCTTGAAGATCTCCATCTTACTGCCGGCTACTAAAATGTCTCCGCCCCAAGCCCAGATTGCCCCAAGCAGACTAGTGATCAAGAGAATGCGGAGTTCTCTACGCATGAACTCGCTCCCCTAGTCGGTCGAGAACCTGACCTCCGAGGCTATCAATCGAGCCTGCTCCCAGTGTCAAAAGGACGTCACCCGCACGGAGCTCTTCAGCGAGTAAGTTTGGAAGATCTCCAATTGCTGGGACGTAGCTAACATGCCCGCCATCGGCTCTTTGAACAGCTTCAGCTACAGTACCTCCAGTAACTCCAGGAATGGGAGTTTCTCTAGCTGGAAAGATGTCCGTAACCCAAACCGAGTCCGCCTCAGCTAGGGCTGCTCCAAAATCCTCGGCAAAGTCTCGAGTACGAGAAAAGAGATGGGGCTGGAAGACTACTATAAGTCGGGAAGACGTATACATCTTCCTCACTGTATCCAAGGTAGCCCGAATCTCTGAAGGATGGTGGGCATAATCATCGAGCACGATGACCTCACACCTTTCTCCTAAGCGCTCTAGACGTCGACCTACACCCTTAAACCCAGATAACGCGGTAAAAATTATCGGCCATGGAACATCAAGTTCACGAGCCACCGCAGCCGCACCAAGCGCATTTCGGAGATTATGTACACCACCCATGGAGAGAGAGAGTTCTCCGACTAGTGTACCCTCTTCGATAACTGAACAGTTTGTGGAAGCCTTGGTGACGCTCACATCTATTGCACGCAGCATCGACCCTGCCGTGGTGCCATATGAGTAACCCTGCCCCCCACATCTCGTGAGAAGGGAAGCAGATCCGTGATCGTCCGCACAAGCAATGATTTTTCCTGAGGCCGTCAAGTTATCCAGAAACTCTTCGAATCCAGCCCGGACACCTTGATAGTCACCATAAACATCCAAGTGATCAGCCTCGACGTTAGTTACAACGGCAATGTCAGGCGTCAGCATATGGAATGAGCGGTCATATTCATCTGCTTCGACAACAAAAAGCTGATCTGATCCACGCCGCAGATTCCCATCCCAACCTCGAACACGACCACCAACGATGCCTGTGGGATCCAGTTCTCCTTCAGCCAGGATCTCTGTGACCATCGCAGTGGTTGTGGTCTTCCCATGAGTGCCAGAAATGGCAATAACCTTTCCCTGATTCACCCAAGCTCCAAGAGCTTCCGCACGTTTTAGCACTGGAATACCCCGGTCGCGTGCAGCGACCAGTTCCGGGTGATCGAAGGGTACTGCCGAAGTTACCACTAGTGCAGAAGCGTCGATGACGTGGCTGAGGTCATGACCTATCGATGACTGTACTCCGAGGGCACTCAGATCTCGAATCGACTGGGAGTCCTTCAAATCACAGCCTGTGACAGAGCCACCGCGACCCATGAAGAGTTCAGCCAATGCACACATCCCTGCACCACCCACTCCCATAAAATGGACCGAACCATCTCTAGCTAGAGTCCTGAGGTCTGGAACAGGGTAATTAGTGTTTCGCACTTTCATGAGGCTACAAACCTCTCTACGGAGGCGGCTATCTGGTCTGCAGCCTCCGGACGGGCAAGTGAAGTTGCAGCCGTAGCCATGCGTTCCAGACATACTTGATCAGCTGCGAGCCGGGTAAGCTGTGCCCAAAGGATCTCTGCAGTAAGCTCAGATTCTGGAGCAAACACAGCTGCGCCAGATTCAGCCAGCGCCCGCGCATTATGAGTCTGGTGGTCCGCAGCTGCACTAGGAAGAGGAACTAGAATTCCGGGTAGGCCCTGGTTCAAGAGTTCAGCTGTAAACATTGCCCCCGCCCTACCCACAGTAAGGTCAGCGGTAGCGTATACATCGGACATATTGTCGAAATACGGGCTCGGATGTACCCAGTCTGGATTTCCGAGTTGATCCAAGGCGGCTTGCACTGCTTTGTGGTGTCTTGGTCCTGTCGACCACAGAATATGCAAGTGTTCTGGTCGATCCAGAGAACGAGCTACGACAGCATCCAGAGCAGTAAGAAGTAGCTCATTCAAAGACTCTGACCCCTGGCTCCCTCCTACAATTAGTGCGACGAAAGACTCGTCCGGTAGTTGGAACAAATCCTTCGCGTGTGAACACCGACTCAACCCCTTCTGTTGCACAGGGTTACCAGTAACACAGACCCTATTCCTAACACCAAGAGGCAGGCCCTCGGTAGCTCCTTCAAACGCGGTA
Source organism: Gemmatimonadota bacterium (assembly GCA_002724575.1). Lineage (GTDB taxonomy): Bacteria > Gemmatimonadota > Gemmatimonadetes > Longimicrobiales > Gaopeijiaceae > UBA1142. The sequence continues at coordinate 87,103 of PBPC01000007.1, forward strand.
TGAATCTTCTTTGCAAAACGACTGAGGACCTTAGTCACCATACCCGGTACAGCATTTTGCTCCTGGATAACCAGCGGTACTCCAGTGAAAGCTGCGATAATCCCAGCAGGTGCAGAAGCGTAGCCACCCGTTATAACTACGGCACTCGGCTGCAAATGACGCATCACCCTAGCTGCTTCCAAAAGGGAGGTAGCCAGGGCAGGGATAGTTCTCCAGAATGCTCTCCATTCCCCCCGTTCCAGACCCCGAACAGGCAACAGAAAGTGTTCTTCGCCCTTTTGAGGCAGAATAGTTGCCTCAATACCCCTAGCGGCGCCCATAAATACGACTCGGACATTAGGGCAACGGCAACGTAGCGCATTTGCAATGTTGAGAGCTGGGTAAAGGTGTCCACCTGTCCCGCCACCGGCGAAGAGAACCACCGGGCCCTCATGCACGGGCTGCCTTTATCCCTGGAGCCACACGAGCCACGGACATCAAGATCCCAAGCGATACGAGTGTGACTATCAGGTTGGAGCGGCCGTAGGAAATGAGTGGGAGTGCAAGCCCAGTTGTTGGAACTAGACCGAACCCTACCGCCATATGGACTAACGCCTGGAGAGCGATGAGACTTGTGAAGCCCAGCGCAAGCAGCTCTCCAAAAAGATCAGGAGCTCGGCTAGCGATACGGAACCCAACCAACACAAGAGCCACGTACATCATCAAGAGGATTAGGACACCGATGAGTCCCCACTGTTCACCTATCATTGAGAAGATGAAATCGTTGTGGGCTTCTGGCAGAAAGCCAAACCTTTGACGTCCTTGACCGATCCCGACACCGGTAACCCCGCCGGAACCCAATGCTATAAGGGATTGTCTTACTTGAAAGCCTGCTCCTGCGGGATCAGATGCTGGATTCAGCCAGGCCAGCAATCGTTCTAACCTGAAGCCTACCCCCACGAGTTGCGAGTAGATGATCGGGGCTAGAACAAGTCCCAAGAAAATAAAATGGCTAATGCGTGCACCAGCGGAGAATACAATTATGAGACCGAGCGAGCCGATGAGTAACGCAGTTGAAAGGTCAGGTTCCAGTGCAACAGGAAGGACCAACAGTGTCCAAGCCACAAGGAATGGTGCTAAACCTCGGCGAAGCGATCGGAATTGAGATGCTTTCTTCACCGCCATTCCAGCAGTCCAGACCACGATTGCTATCTTGGCAAATTCTGAAGGTTGCACAGTGACACCAATTCGAAGCCAGCGCCTTGAACCATTGATTGAAGGAGCAATTGATTCAGTCCAAGGAAGCACTAGAAGCACAAGCGATCCAACGCTGATCAATAGCAATGGCCAAGACAGTCTAGACCAAACCGAATAGGGTATGAATGCGCAGACAGTCATGAGCACCACACCAATTACGACACCCAATGCTTGGCGGCTTACGTAGTATGTGTCCGCTAACTCTTGTTCCATCGCAAGGATGGAGGACGCATTGTAGAGACTGACAAGGCCAAAGATGAGCAGGAGCGCGGTAAGCACGATTACAGCTGAGGCCTCCCAACCACGCCCCAGACCCGAGTCAGGAAACCGAATACGACCCGTCGGAGCCACATCTACTGGGCGGGCCGTCACAGTGCCTCACTTGCAAGCGAGGAAAATACACGGCCTCGCTCTTCATAGTTATCAAACATGTCAAAACTCGAACAGGCGGGTGATAAAAGGATCACATCACCCTCCTCGGCCAGTTTCTTAGCATGCTGGATAACCAACCCGAGATCACCATCCACTAGCACGGCACCTTCGATCTCACTGACAATCCGTGGGGCTGCTGCACCATAGGCGAGAATGCCACGCAGATTAGCTGTGGACGGTATGAGTGATCGAAAATCCTCACCCTTGTCGACCCCGCCTAACAGGAGAACAACCGGTTGATGTAGACTCTCTAGAGCACTACGCGTAGCTGCAACATTTGTAGCCTTAGAGTCATTAAGCCAAACCACTCCGTTGCGGACAGCTACGGGTTCTAGCCTGTGCGGTAGCGAGCGGGCAGTGCGCAGGCCATCAGCAATTGATTCAGCTGGAACATCCACCAGGCATGTAGCTAATGATGCTGCCAACGCATTCTGGGTATTGTGTTGTCCAATTAGTGAGAGATCACCCATCTCCAGTAGTGGGTACCGGTGATCTTCAAAACGCAAAGTTAGAACGCCATCAACCATGAACGCATGAGTTTCTGATTTCTGGTGTTCTCCAAAATAGAAACGGTCCCCGGGGGTGTTACCAATTAGTGAATCCACAACACGGTTACCGTGCGGTAAGACCCATCTACTCTGGTGATCTGCGTTGTCGAAGATCCTCGCTTTATCCGCGTAATAAGCCTCGAGGGATGAATACCGGTCCAAATGATCCGGAAACAAGTTCGTTAACACGCCGACATCGGGCCTAAATGACCGAATCGCGGAGAGCTGGAAAGAACTCATTTCGAGTACATACCAGTCCGGAGCAGGCTCCATGAGAGCAAGTTCTGAAGCAGCTGGTGCGAGTCCACCTCCCACATTTCCACCCACCTCAACACGCACGCCTGCCGTTTCAAGAAGGTGTCCCAAAAGCAAGGTCGTCGTGGTCTTTCCATTAGTCCCTGTAACGGCAATTAATGGACTAGAGAAGAACTGAAAAGCGAATTCAGGTTCGGAGATCCACCGGACAGACCGATCCTGGAGTGCTCTGAGTACAGGAGCCTCGGGGGGGATTCCTGGACTGACGATAACCACGTCAGCTTCCTCCAATCGTTCGATATCGTGCCTTCCCAATTCAACTTGTGCACCTCTTTCTCGTAGGTCTGCTCGACGAGCTGTAACCTCGGGTTCAGTGCGCAGATCCGAGACATAGACATCTCCTCCCTTATCGAGGGCCAATCGAGCTGCGGCGAGACCGCTTGCTCCGAGGCCAATGACAGCTACCTGTGATCCAGTCAATGCGCTCATTCCACTTACTCCGAGCGGCTTCTTTTTTCCAATACAGCATGTTCTATCACCTGATTTTCAGTGTGCTAATAGCCAGCATCGCAAAGAGAATCCCAATGATCCAAAAGCGTATTACCACTTTCGTCTCAGGCCATCCTAGCGCTTCGAAGTGGTGGTGGATGGGTGCCATCCTGAAGACTCGGCGCCCCTCTCCAAAACGGAGGCGCGTATACACGAAGCAACCCCTTTGGATGATTACTGACAGGGTTTCCATGACAAAGACCCCACCTACGATAATCAAGAGAAATTCCGCCTTGAGTAAGATTGCCATCACTCCCAAGGCGCCTCCGAGAGCCAACGAACCTGTATCGCCCATAAAAACTTGAGCGGGATAGGCGTTGTACCAGAGAAAACCGATCGCTGAACCTGCAAGTGCGACCGCAAAGATTGTTAACTCGCCCGCTCCTGGTAGGTAGAAAAACCCTAGGTATTCGGACATGTCAAAACGACCAGCGATGTAGGCAAAGATACCCAGTGTCACAGCTGCTATCGCGGCTAATCCTGCCGCGAGGCCATCTAGTCCGTCAGTCAGGTTTACGGCATTTGATGAACCAGATACAACAACCCCTGTGAATAGGATAAATGACCAGGCAGCGAATCTTGCTTGGACATCCGATAAAAAGGGTACGGCAGTCGCAGTCGATGCATGCGGTGAGATTTGGTTGAAGACTAGGAACGCTCCTAGAGCAAGACCAAAGCTCCACTGGCCGATCATTTTGTATCTGGCCACCAAACCACGTGTCTTCCCCTGCACTACCTTGAGATAGTCATCAAGGAAACCGATCATCCCCATCCAGATGAGGGCGACAAGGGCAATCACCGTGTACCAGTTCGTCAGTTCAGCCCAGAGAAGAGTGGAAAGAACCGTAGAAATGATGATGATCACACCACCCATCGTTGGGGTCCCCGCCTTCGACCAATGTGATTCAGGGCCTACCTCTCGAACGATTTGACCGACCTTAGCACGCTGGAGGTGCTTGATAACGATTGGACCGAGCACGAAGGCAATGATGAGTGCAGTCACGACTGCACCTGCTGCCCGGAACGTTATATATCGGAATACATTGAAGACGAAGTTGACATCCGTTAGGCTGGGCATGAGGTGATAGAGCATCAGGCTTCACCCACCACGGTCCCGTTACCTTGGCTACCGAAATCTGAGTCCAAGAGAGGGAGCATCGCCTCTAGAGCAATTCCTCTTGAAGCTTTGAGTAAAAGAACTTCATCTCCCTTGAGCCAATCACGGAGCGCGGGATAGGCCGTATTCCAATCTCTGGATCGAATAACCTCGGGCTCGTCCACTTCCAGCGCCTCAGCAGCTTCAGCGAATCCTCCGGTCGCCACCACCAAGTCGATATTTAGGGCGAGTGCGTATTCGAGAGTTTCTTCGTGAAGTCGGGCAGCCTCAGTACCCAGTTCCAGCATGGTACCTAGGACGGCAACAGTGCGTGAATTACCGGGGTGGGCAATGAGTACCTCAAGTGCTGCTCTAAGGCTTTGCGGGTTCGAATTGTAACAATCAGCAATCACTCTCACATCACCGATCTGGCGAATTTCACTGCGGAGAGGAGAGACTTCAGCTGAGGCCAGACCACGGACAGCATCTCGGGGCCTAACACCCACCAGCTCGGAGATAGCCAGAGAAATCAGAGCATTTACCACAGAATGAGGGCCAGGCAGTGCGAGGGTCACCGAATGACCTCGCCATTCAAAGCGAGGTGCCCCGAAGACATCCGTTTCACATTGTTTTGGCCTGAGATCTGGATCAGCTCGTTCGCTGTAACCAGCAATGCGAAGATCCGAACAGATTGCTTGGGCGGCCTCTACTAGTTTCACGGGCTCATCACCAACAACACAGCGGCCGCCTTCTGTCATGCTCCGAAACAGGTCTAGTTTTTCGTCCAACACACCTTCAAAGGAACCGAGCCTATCAAGATGGCTCTCTCCTACAGTGGTCACGACAGCAATATCTGGGCGGGCTATAGCAGAAAGCTTAGAAATCTCCCCCGGCTCATTCGAGCCCATCTCGACCACAACAACATCAACCTCTGTAGGCATTGAGAGCAGTGTCAGTGGAACCCCGATGCGGTTGTTGAGATTGTCAGGAGTTGCATGCACTGCTCGGGTCATCCCAAGTGCGGCACGAGTAAGGTCTTTCGTCGTAGTCTTTCCCACTGATCCTGTGATCGCGACAACCGGAGCGTTTAGATCCTTACGTCGAAAACTTGCAAGCGATCCGAGTGCAACCAGAGTATCATCCACCGGATAAAGGGGAGCACTCGGATCAGTCTCTACCGGCCTCGAGACCACCGCACCGGCTGCCCCCTTAGCCAAGGCGTCCACCACAAAATCGTGCCCATCGAAACGCTCACCCATGAGTGCGACATAGAGTGTCCCTTCCTCAATCGAGCGTGAATCTGTGGAGACGCCAGTGAACTCTAGTGAAGGATCAACCAGATTGGCATTTAAGCTGAGCGCCTGACGAACCGAACGGTC
>PBPC01000008.1 GCA_002724575.1 Gemmatimonadota bacterium
CCCCCCGGACCTTACCCTCGTGTACCTCAGCTCGTACAGCAATCAGTCCGGCAGGAGCCTCCAGCGTTAGCTCCGTGATTGGCTCCTCAACTTCCACCATACCTGTTTCGATAAGGACCGTTGTGACGGCAATTGTATTTGTACCTGACATGCCCGGGTATTCAACCTGCTCCATGATCACATAACCTGCGTCAGCTCCAGGTTGTGTCGGTGGCAGAATCAGATTGCAATTCGCTGCGGGATATCCCCGTGGTTCTCGGAGCATGCGGAGACGAATTTCGTCCTTTTGAGTTTGGAGATAGAGCATTTTTTCGAACATAGTCTTGCCAGGTACGTCACTGACTCCACCCACAATCACGCGACCAGGTTCACCACACGCGTGGGTATCGACCGCCTGAATCCTGTCCGTTAAACGCATCTGTGCTCCCGATCTCTCAGCGGTTCACAGGTCTTGGTCCGGATCTCCATACATCTTCATATACCCACGGCCGTGCACCATAGGACCGTTGTTCTGGCCACAGCTCATCCAATGTCATCCCGTCGTATAACACACCTCCCTTCATTACCGATTCGATATCAGTGGTGTTACGGATGTTATCCAGTGGATTCGAATTAAGGATCATGAGATCGGCTAGCTTACCAACGGCAAGTGATCCGATATCATCCTCAGCACCCAGGAAGTAAGCACCGTCATTGCTGGCTAATTCGAGTGCACCCATGGGTCCCAAGGCCTCGGAGGCCATCCAGACCTCCCAGTGAGATGCCAGACCATGTTGTTGACCATGGGCACCGATAGCTCCATGACCTCCTTCCGCGATTATGTCGGCAAGAACTTGGGCGAGCATCGGAAAACTGTAGTCCGTCTTGGGGCGCAGGAATGGCCGACGGGCATGAGGGACCAACTGCTTCCAGGGCATCCATAGACGGAGCTTCTCGTTGCGCCACACTTCACTTTCCTGGAAAAACCATTCGTCGTTCCAAGGACCTGGTCCACCTACCACGAATGTCGGTGAATAAACGGTATTCGCGCGCCCGAAGAACCGTGTAGCATCAGAATACATGGGTACGTAACTGATGGGATGCTCCCAGGCTGTTTGGCCGTCCATGATCATGCTCAGGTTGTAGGCGAGATCACTCCCCTCTGCCGTAACCATCAGACCACGGTCTCGCGCGATATCTGAGACCCATTGTCTTTGCTCTCGTCGTGGCTGCATGTACTGCTTGAGAGATACGGCACCCCAGGACTGAAGCCGATCAATATTTTCCTCTGTGATCTCATAGCTGCTCAGATCGTTTTGGCGAGCAGCATCGCCACGGTAGAGAGGATCTCCGGTCGTGAACGTGCGTGGGCCGATTAGGGTTCCGGCTTCGATCATCTGGATGGCCGGGAAGATATCCTGTGACCACTGCGAGTTATCGAGGTTGGTAGTCACGCCATACGCTAGAGGCACAGCAGTCTCAAATGCTTTTTTCGGGATGATACCCCTGTACTCACGGAAAAAATGGGAGTGCATATCGACAAATCCTGGGATGATCGTCTTTCCTGTCGCATCAATCACTTGATCTGCTGAAGACGTCTCACATGTACCCACACACGTGATGCGCCCGTTCGTTGCGACCAAAGATCCCTGCTCGATGACCTCACCGTTTTCCAACGTGATGATTCGGGCACCCGATATCGCGATTGTTCCTTCCGGTAAGACGTTTCGAGGTATCTCCATCTCGATGTCGAACGTGTCAGTTGTTTCAGTAGCGATACTGTGCGTGAAATAACTTGCGCCACTACCGAACTCGACCGTGCCTGCATCCCGCCAGTTCGGAAATATTCCTCCGGCTGTGCTTAGTTGTCTGACGGGGAGTTGCCCTTGCTTCTTATTGATACGAATTGCGCCGCTAGCTGCAGCCACCGAGGGTGTTGGCACCAGATAAACATTGTCACCCTCATTGAAAACGGCGTGTCGGCCGTCTGGTGAGATCACGATTTCATCAGCAAACGGAAGCATCATGTGTTCGCGCGGATCTGTCCCATCTCTAGCCACTGAAATGAGGAGCGTCGAATCAGAGCGGTTCACTCCCATTTTTGGATAGTAAATGCGCCCATTTGGACCGAACGAAGGCCGAGCGAACTGAGAACGGGTTGATAATGTAGGACCTTCAATACGAACAACTCGCTCTCCAGCACCCCCATCAGAGGGAAAAACCACTATATCGTACCAAGGGTTGTGTGCCATCGTACGATGGCGAGCCGATGCACCAGACCCGAGTGTCGCGAGGATCTCAGTGCCTTCGGGATTCCATCTCGTGTGCGAGTACTCGCCATACGTCGCGCTCACCTGTTGAGGTTCTCCTCCAACGGCTGGGATCTTCATCACATGACCTGCACCAGTCTCGTCGACGGTTGTATAAGCAATCCAGAGCCCATCGGGTGACCAGGAAGGGGCATACTCGAAGTGTGGGTCCGAGTCCGACGTTAGTCGTTGGGGTTGCCCTCCGGGGAGTTCCATAACCCAAACTCGACCTGCGACCGTAAACGCTAGCCGAGATCCATCAGGAGACCCACTCTGCCACCGTGTATATGTAACTGGCATCGGTTCGTCGTTGATCCTGAAAGCCTGATAGGCTTGCCCTGATATCGTGCGTTGTACGCGCGCCGTAAATGGAATCGTCGAGATCTCACCTGTTGCCAGTTCTAATTGGCGGATTTTCCCGCCCTGCGAGATCAGGATCCCAGAACCGTCCGGTAGCCACGCGTAGCCAGGAAGCGGGCGTATGGTCTTCATTCCCTCCGACATATCCTGGCTGATCGGATCCATAACAATCCGTTCTGAACCATTATTAAGATCTCGGATCCACAGCGCGGTAGACGGTCCGAACTCATGCCCTTTCCATTCGATGGTTGCATCCGGTAGCCTTCGTCCGAATGCAATGCTATTACCGTCTGGAGAGATTTCACCTGCTAGGGCCCCTCCACTGGAGAGGCGGTACTGGCGTGATGCAACACCACTGGTTACTCGGGTAATGGCCCCTGTTTTGAGATTCATACGACTGAGGTTGTTCGCACCCTGGAGTGCATCCTGGACCAGTCCAGACTCAAGGTTGTCGACGATCCACGGGACTGGATCACCTGGAGTTTGGACCTGGTAATACACGTATTGTCCATCGGTAGAGACTGAAGGCCATGAGGCGGAGCCGTCCGAGGTGGGGACGACCTCTACTCCCTCGCCTCCATCATGGTGGTACATCCAGATGCCGCCGTCTTGGGTTACCAGGATGTACTCGCCGTCTACTGTCCACTCGGGCATGGTCACTCGTGTTTCGGAGCTATTTTGTACCTGTCGTGGATTTGATCCATCCGCGTCCATCACCCAGAGGTTGTTCTGGCCAGCGCGATCGGAGATAAACGCTATTCGTGTACCATCAGGTGAAAATTTCGGGTGATAATTGAGAGCAACACCACTTTCTTGGGTAAGCGATTCGGCTTCACCGCCTGCGATCGGTAGGCGATAGACATGAGCCAGAAGATCGAAGATCACCCATTGACCGTCGGGCGAGATATCGAGGGACATCCAGGTGCCCTCTTCCGTCTCAAAGTCGATGTCACGTGTATCACCTCGCGCTAGCGTGACGTCCCACGCCTCGGGTTGTTCATCTTGTGCCGAGATTGGATGCGGTATGAACAACATCATCGCAATTACAGCGATCGTCGAGAAAAACCAGGAAAACTGGTTGCGCGGCATCATAAACTCCGTTTCAAGTGGTCTCGATCTAGAGGGTAAAACCCCTATACGGGGCTGGTGAGATTAGGGGGAGGGCCTGGCAAAGGCTAATTCTGTTTCCGTCAGTGCGTCATGATTATGCAGAGCACAGCTCTGGCACTCCCTAAAGAAAACTCACCTTACAAGTTGCGAGGCCAAGGTGAACAGGGACAGATTTCGTTACGTGTTGTTGACCCGCTGGAGGTGAAAGATGAGAAGATCGTCACTACTGTGTCTCCTTGCTGTCGGATTTACTGCATGTGCAGCTGCGGGTCCCGAGATTCTTCGGCCGGGAGTGGCTACACCTGATAATTCATATGCGGTGGCATTCGAAGAGAATCCACAGCCTGAGCGATACGCAGCTTTTCGAGATGCAATTGCCCTAGAACTCAGGTCGAGAGGACTCACGATTAGCCCTAACCCTTCTCGTGTTTCGATTGTGATCCTCCTGGAGACAACCGAGCGCGTATCAAACTGTGAGGCAACCTGCGGATTACTGGACAAGGCAAGTTTCACGTTCACTGAACGTGGGGATATGACGAATCCTATCGCCCGTGCCACAGTTGATAATGGAAGAAGGACTAGGGGAGCAGTAACACCAGGATCTCTGGCTGTATCTGTGCGTGCGGACGGTACCCCACGAACCCCAGAGATGGATGATGCTACACTCGCCATGGCGGTCGCGGATGAGATCATGAGGCTGATTGGCAGCTAGTCTTTGATTCTTAGCCCTGGCAGCTGTGCAGGTGCGTTCCTGCGGTATCACAGAGTGAGCTGAAATATGGAGACTCTGCTTCTGTTCTTTGAGCAGATGCCAAACTCGCAAAAGCTTATCTGGGTGATGGTATGCCTTGCTATGAGTTGGCTTCTCGAGGGCAACCTTCCGCTGACTCGGCTCAGCTACCGGAAATGGAAGCATGCGGGAGCGAATTTAGTATTTCTGGCGACCACACTCATTATTAATGCGGGCTTCAGCGTTCTCTCTGTACATGCTACAACTTGGACATCAGCTCAGAGTTTCGGGCTTTTGAACTTCTTCAATGCGCATGTGTTGGTAGAACTTGCAATCGCTCTCGTTTTGCTGGATTTGACCGCCCAATATTGGGCTCACTATCTGCTCCACAAAGTCAGGTGGATGTGGCGCCTGCATGTGATTCATCACAGCGACACCAAGGTTGATGCTACTACTGGTACGAGGCTTCATCCGGGCGATTTCGCGGTCCGTGAAGTTGTTGCTTTGGTAGCACTGGTCCTCACCGGTGCACCGCTCGCGTTCTATGTCATTTATCGAGTGACAACCATTTTTTTCACTTTTCTCACGCATGCCAACTTCTCTTTGCCCAAACGTGTAGATGCTCTCCTCAGTCTGGTTTTTGTGACACCGGATATGCACAAGTTCCATCATCATTTCGAGCGACCATGGACTGATATGAATTTCGGCGGAATTCTCTCAGTTTGGGACCGAATGTTTGGGACATTCGTGTACGGAGATCCCAGAGAAGTGAACTATGGTGTCGATGTGACTGATCCCGCACGAGATGAGGACGTGATGCATCAGTTCGCGTTACCCTTCCGGCATGGAACTCGCCTGGATCGTGACCCAGTGTAGCTCCTGTGTTACTTGCGAAGTGACTCGTCTCAAGTCTCTATCGAGAAGATTATTGATCGAAGCTCTTTGATTGCCCTAAACCACCAACCACTGCTCTAGCCAGCTTTGATGATTTTTGATGCCAAGGTTGGATAAAGCGAAATCATGCGATGAATAAAAGACTGCTAGCCGCTTTCACCGTGGGTCTCTTTGGCTTGACCGCCTGTGCTCCAACAGCGGATGAATCAATGTCTGAGGCATCTGATTTTGTCCCTCCTCGCGATACCGACGTGCTCATTGCGGAATTGACGTTCAATTCACAGGGACTGCCAAGCATAGGGACACCTACGAACCTTACCCAACGACGAGACTACGATAATCAACCACAGTTCGTTCCTGATGGCTCCGGATTTTGGTACACCATTAACGACCCTCAGAATGATCAGGCTGATATTTGGCGCTATGACTTTGCTACCGAGGGTGTCACTCGGGTGACTATGAGTAGTCCAGAGAGTGAATACTCAGCGACTCCACTTCCTGACGGCTCTGGCATTTCGGTTATCCGTGTAGAGGCAGATTCTACCCAACGGCTCTGGCGCTTTGATCTTGATGGCGCAAATGGGGCGGTTATCCTGCCAAATGTGGCACCTGTGGGTTATCACGCTTGGGTGGATGAGAACACGCTTGTGCTGTTTGTGCTCGGTGATCCTGCCACGCTACAGCGTGCGGACCTGGAAACTGGACAAACTGAGGTTATCACTGGGAACATCGGTCGCTCTATCCAGCGAATTCCGGGGTCGGATGATGTCAGTTATGCTCAAATTCACGAGGATGGCACCGCAACGATCATGCGATTACCCTCAGGGCGCACACCACCAGAGCCGATTGTTGAGGCAGTCTCCGGAGCAGATTTTCATGCATGGGCCCCTAATGGTTCGCTCTTAATGGCTTCTGGTTCTGTAGTTTACGCTTGGTCTTTGGGTGCGGATGAGTGGGCGCCGATAGCAGATTTCTCGCACCTCAATATTTCGATATCTCGCCTTGCAATTAGCCCGAACGGTTCGCAGATCGCTATGGTTGCTGAAATCGCAGAGATTCTGGGGTTTCCATCAAACTGAGTTATGACTCGGTTCTCATTTTCTAATGGAGGATGAAATGAAAAAACTTTGTTTCTTGCTCTTTCTAGGCATCTCTATTGGGGTTCCTTCCCAGATAGAAGGTCAAGAGGATAGAAGTTCAATCGAAAAGACGATCCGGATTTACTTTGATAGTATGCACGAGTCGAGTAAGGCTAAAGTCGATTTGGCGTTTCACCCCAATGCAAAGATTGTAGGGGTTAATCCTGACAATTTTTCGGAGATGAGCCGCGAGGACTTTGGTGATCTGGTTGCCTCGCTCCAGCCTTCACCAAAAGAGCAGGGCGTTCCCGAGCGACTAGAAATCCTGAGCATTGAAATTGCGGGCATGACAGCAGTCGCTCGCGTCAGGGACGATTACAGGGGTCTCACGTTCTTAGATACCCTGTCTCTCATCAAGACCGGCGATCGGTGGGTCATCTACAACAAGCTCTATCATATAGAGAGACAATAGTGATCAAAGGAGCCACACGCCGGTGAAGGCCACCTTCTTCATAGTATCGTTGTTCATTGCAAGCAGCAGTTTCTTGTGTGTGCCACTCGCGGCACAAGAGGACGACCTGAGCGATGACTGGGGATCTTTAGCCCGGTACCGTGCTGATAATCAGAGCCTCGGTGTGCCGGAGCCTGGCGAGCATCGTGTTGTATTCTACGGCAATTCCATTACCGATGTGTGGGCCGGATATTTTGACTCGATGTTTCCAGGTAAACCCTATGTCGGCAGAGGGATTAGCGGACAGACTACACCACAGATGCTCGTCCGTTTTCGACAGGACGTTGTTGCCCTGAACCCAGCAGTTGTGGTGATCCTCGCGGGAACGAACGATATCGCTGGTAATACCGGTCCCTCCACTCTCGCCATGATTGAGGACAACCTCATATCGATGGTTGAGCTTGCGGAAGCTAACGGTATCAGTGTTGTGCTCTCGTCTGTGCTGCCGGTATACGACTATAGGTGGCGTCCGGGACTGGAACCTGCCGGAAAGATTGTTGAACTCAATGCTTGGCTTAAGGAATACGCATCAAACCGCGACGTAGTATATCTGGACTACCATACCGTGATGGCGGACGAGCGACAGGGCCTAAGGTCAGAGCTTTCTGAGGATGGTGTGCACCCCAACGAAGCTGGATATCGGATCATGGTTCCGTTAGTTGAAGTAGCAATTGAAGAAGCGTTGCGTTTACGATGAGCAAGCTCTGGTGGTCTACTGCGGGCCGGATTCCGGTTGTTATTTTTTGGACCAGATTTCTTATCCCAGCTGCGCTTATTCTGGGTGTTGCCAGGATTGTAAGTGGTGGTGGGTTGCTGTTCACATGTGCCTTTGTCCTACTGATCTGGCCCTTTACAGTGGGTGCTGTGAAGCGCCTGCATGATCTCAATTTACCTGGCTGGATTGGATTCATTTTATGGACGATAGGTCCATCATTGCAGGTTTTATGGGCGCTATTTGCTAGCACCAGCGAACCAACAGTGGTTTTTAGAGGATGGTCTGAGGTTCCGATCTACTCAGAAGATCTAGCCTTTGGAGTAGGCGCTGTCTGGTTCTTTTTGTTCGTATTTACCACTGTGTTCATCAGCTTGTCGCCTGGAAGGAAAGGATCCAATAAATACGGACCCAATCCCCTTGGGTAGCCAAGTCCGTGGGAAGAATAAGATTGGTATGAATCGATATTAGCGCTGTAGTAAGAAGTGCTAGTTATCTCAGATTATTCAGTGATAGGGACAACTTTCTGGAAGGGATTGGTTATAGCTCGTCCTCGTCTAGCTCGGGAGATTACATGGAACTCAGGGATGCAGTTGCCCTTGTAACTGGTGGCAGTGAAGGCATTGGGCGAGCGATCGCCGAAGCACTGATGCATCAGGGATGCAAGGTCACCATTACCGGACGTCGAGAAGAAGTACTGAAGGATACGGCGGAAGAACTAGGATTAGACTGGATAGCGGGTGATGTCGGGAATGAGACAGATGCTATTCGCACCGTGAGTTCTGTGATCGAACTACATGGCCGGCTTGATATTCTGGTCAATAACGCAGGTTACGGGATGTTCAAGCCGTTGGTGGATACGACGCTCGATGAATTGAAAGACATGTACCAAACGAACGTGTTTGGAACGTTTCTGATGGCGAGGGAAGCAGCTAAACAGTTCATCAAACAGGGGAGTGGTGAACTAATCAACATTTCCTCTACCTCGAGTCTTAAGGGGAGTAGTGGACGCACAGCATATGGCTCCTCAAAATTTGCCTTGCGTGGTATGACAGAGTGTTGGCGTGACGAACTTCGACGTCACGACGTGCGTGTGATGTTGGTGAATCCAAGCGAAGTAATGACAGATTTTGCTGCGAAGGCTGGTGTTGAACGTGAACGCTCAGATAAGAAGCTTCGGCCAAAGGAGATTGCGGACGCGATTGTTGGAGCACTCAAAGTAGACGCTCGCGGTTTTATCCCTGAATTCTCGGTGTTCGCAACGAATCCTTTCTAGGGACAAACGTCCTCGCCAGATACGAGTTGGCTCGCGCGATTATGCTCCTGGATACCAGTCTCTTACTCATAGGCCTGCATTTCGATAGTGCACACCAAGGTCCATAAATAGAGCTTGACCAAACGGTACTCTTTGAGATCACGAGATCTGTAGCGTATCAAGTGAACTATTAGGAGATCGTCACCGTGCCCCAGTAGGAATCAAGCGCACGATTGGGGTAGGGTCACCGTCAAAGCCCCGTGCGTCACCATCCATAGCTAGATAAATGATGCCATTCGGTCCCTGTCGGACATCTCGGATGCGCCCGATCCCGTTTATTAACGTTTCTTGTCTCGCCACCTGCTGCTCATTCAAGGTGAGACGAACCAATTGCTCTCCTCTGAGGCTTGCGACGATCATGTCCCCCTGCCAATCAGGGAAAGCAGTACCTGTGTAGAAAAGCATGCCAGTGACACCGATTGATGGAACCCAGATATGTACGGGGGGCTCCATGCCATCTTGGTGGGTAGCACTGTGAATGGCGATTCCTGTTCGATAGTTCACGCCGAACCCTACGATTGGCCACCCATAGTTCAGGCCCGGACGGATCAGGTTTAGCTCATCACCGCCCTGTGGTCCGTGTTCATTAAGCCAAACATCCCCGGTTTCCGGATGGATAGCGAGTCCTTGGGCATTCCGATGACCATACGTCCAGATCTCAGGATGCACTCCCTCTTGGCCTACGAAAGGGTTGTCTCCGGGAACACGACCGTCTTCGTGTAGACGAATAGTAGTTCCATTGTGATTCGCGAGACTCTGAGATGGATGCGCCGATAGATCTCCCTCGGAAGGCCATTGTCGATCACCGATCGTGATGAAGAGATACCCTTTGCCATCGAGAGCGAGTCGTCCGCCCCACTGCGAACTTCTATCGCTTCCATTCCCGAATGCGTCAGCATGAAAGAGCTCTTCGACATCGGATAGGCGATCGTTCTCGAGACGTCCTCGAACTACAGCGATATTTCCTAGTGAATCAGCACCCGGCTTCGTATAGCTCAGGTAGAGAAGTCGATTCTCTGCAAAGTCAGGATGAAGTATAAGGTCTCGCATGCCAGCCTGCTCACGCCCGTCTTGTGGCATAGCACCTTGACCAATCGCTAGGATTTCCGGCAAGCCTGCGACCGGGTCGTCAATCAACACATCATCCCTGATGATACGGAGCCTTCCTGGCCGCTCGGTGACCAGAAGATCGCCCTCCGGGGTAAACACCATCGCAAACGGGTGAATCAGTCCTCCGGTAACTGTATCAACACTAAAGTCGTGGAAGGCTGTTCGGATTATGGTTGCTGTATCGTTTTCAATGCTCGAACAAGCAGTGAGAACAAGAGTGGCCCACAGACTCAATGGGTTTAGCAAGAATTTCATGACTGATTAAGTTCGGGATAGGAGTGCTGAAAAACAGCCCAGATTCAACAGATTGATACCTCAATCGATATGCTAGCGCGAGTCATCATTAAAAAAATGTACTGCGACCACAGCACGAATTATCCGATTACTGCAATATGCAGCATCTATAGGGACACGATAACTTTTCCGGCTGGTATGTTAGGTTATGAATAAAATGGATCTCTTCGAAGAGAAATTCTTTGTCATCTATACGAAGGTTGATCAGTGATCGTAAGAGTAGGTGGAACCGTGTTATTGAGCCTGCTTGGCCTCGGCCTAGCAGGCATGATGTACGAGGGCTATGTGCGAGATCTATTCTTGAAGACACCCAGGGATCTGAGTGAACTGATTTCGACTGGTGCTGATCCAATTCAGTTCTTGGACCCAGAGACAATGGATCCTTATTCCGGTCCGGTTTTCCTTACTGAAATCGGATCTCTTTCAACGCCTCAGCTCAAGATGTCCGGAACCCTTGAGCAGGGATTTTGGCACGGACCTTGGGAAAACTATGATGAGTATGGTGAGTTAATTATGCAGGGCACCCGTAATATGGGTGTGGCTTGTGGCGTTTGGATTGAAGCTGGTCTTGAGAGGACCTATGAACCCTGTCCTCCAGGAGTGGAAACAGATTGGTCGCACATAGAGCCAGAGTAGTTCTAGGTGTGCTATAGTCGCAGATAAGTAGGATGAGCCCGGCTAGAGTCAGGGATTCGTTATGTACCTCGAGAATTTCCCCGCGTCAGGCGTGTGGTACTCGCCATAGATAAAGTCCCGGTAACGTTCATCTTCATCGAGATAAAGCTTTAACCAGGCGATCCCGTAGCGCCCGACGGTCGCAAGATCGGTTCCGCGATCAGTGTCCGCGATGTAGTGATTACCGCCATCGATCTCCATGTAGACTTTAGTCGTTGATTCTGGGATGGATTGAAAATGTCTCCAGGCATGGTCATCCACTCCAGCGATCCGGTCGGCAGAGCCGGCGATGATGAGTGTGGGAGCAGTAATGTTATCGAACGGACCACCTGGCTCCCACGGAGTGAAGGGAATCGCCGCCTGAATTTCCTCCCCATGTTCGTTCGCTGCGATCAGAGTGCCACCTCCGCCCATGGAGTGGCCCATGACTGCCATTTTCTCGGCATCGATCCTGCCCATCAGAGGACTGCCGTTCCGATTGTTCTCAGCCTTGAGGGTTCTCACGGCTGCAATCAATGCATCTGCCCTGAGATTCGGGCGATCTCTTCTGTCGTTCGTGTCCAGCACTAGGACTGCATAGCCATGGGAGGCCAATAGGGGTCCCCACCACTCAATATGGCTTTGTCGTTCCGTATATCCTGGTGCGATCGCGACTCCACCGATCGATCCACGAGTGTCTAGCGGATAGTAGATCGTTGCATCACCGAATTCCGGCACATCCGGGAAGTCGGTATACGTCATAACTTGATATTCCCCATCACCGGATAGCGACTCAACGGTCGGCTGGGGAGAGTTCGCGCAGGAAGTAAGTAGTAGGCTGAAGGCCAGGAAAAGCGTTCTTGGAAAAAGCCATCTATTCATTTCATGCTCCGTTCGCTGCGATAGTTCATGCCGCTGTGTATGTGACAACAGTGATTACACATATCTTTCCTAGGCTTAACATCATACTTCTCAGTCAATATGAGTCTGGCCTCTTTGGTAGCGCCACCAAGAAGGAATTTCTGTGAATTGGTCTGATATCTGGGTTTTATATTCTCGTGAGCTGCGATCGGCGTTCCGAGATCGGACTATCGTGATGAATGGTATCCTAGTGCCCGTGTTCATGTATCCAATCATGATGTGGGTGATGATGACCGGGCTCATGTTCGTTCTGGGCCAGATGGACCGGGAGAGTTCACGACTCGTGATTCTCGATCCGCCGCCCGAGCACTCTGCGCTCTTAGATACCCTGGGCGCCCAGACGAACCTAGAGATTCAGGAAGATGTTATCAGCGAGGATTCAGCCATGGTGCTTCTTCGTGCTGGTGACCTGGATGCGTTAGTCGAGTTTCTTCCGCCAACAGATGAAAATTCAGCGCTAGAAGACAATTTCCAGGTTCTGATCCGTTACGATCGCGCCGTTAATCGAAGCAGCCAGGCTAGTGCTCGGGTAGAGAGCGCGATCGCTGACTATCGCACTGAGTGGCTAACCCGGCAGGCATCAGCTCTCGGTATACCAGAAACCGACCGCGAGCAGTTTCAGATTGTCCAGGATAATGTTTCCACAGAGGAAGATATCGGCACGTTACTTATGGGATTCATGATCCCGATGTTTCTGGTCATAATGATTGCTATGGGCTGCCTGATGCCGGCCATAGACAGTACAGCCGGGGAGCGGGAACGCTCGACCTGGGAAACACTGATGACTGTCTCGGCATCACGCCTGAGCGTGGTCACAGCGAAGTATTTCTATGTAGCCACACTGGGAATCTTGGCGGGCGTACTAAACGTGGTTGCCATGTTCGCATCGATGGGTGTGATCATGGGGCCATTACTCATGGACCTGGGTGAATCTGCAAATGCATTCCAGTTCAGCCTTCCGCTCTTGGCGCTCCCGGTGATGATTGTGGCAGCCATCGCTTTAGCACTGTTTTTCGCAGCTGCCATGATGATTCTCGCTGCTTTTGCAAGAACGTTTAAAGACGGCCAAGCGATGGTCGGTCCAGTTTTCTTGTTGGCTATGATGCCTATTCTGATGGGAGAGCAGACCGATCAAACCCTCACGCCTCTCACTGCCGCCATTCCTGTGGCCAACGCTGCCATGATGATCCGGGATGCGATCAACGGGGTTTTCTTGTGGCCTCTCATCGCGGAAACGCTAGCAGTGTTACTGGCGATGGTGACCGCGTGTCTGCTTATCGCTCGGGTATTGCTCAAGACAGAGGATTTCATCCTGCTCTCACCGGATGGGAGATTCTCGAAATTTAGTAAGATATTCAAATCGTCATCTCGCTCGAGACTTGGCCGGAACAGATCGGAGGATCTGAAATGAGAACTCAAGTGTCTTCGACACCAAAGCAAACAGGCATAGAGAATGGCAATCGCTAACGTAAAGGTCGAAGGACTCCAGAAGTCATTCTGGGACGAGTCCCGTGGAGAGGTCCGTGCCGTCGACGGTATCGATTTTGACTGTCAGCCCGGTGAGGTTTTTGGCCTCTTAGGAGCCAATGGAGCTGGAAAAACAACAACACTCCGAATGTTGGCGACAATCCTGAAGCCTACCGGAGGTAGCGCGTCCCTAAACGGATACGATGTACTTGCCGACCCCGAGGCCGTTCGGCGAAGTCTGGGTTTCTATTCGGCTTCTACCGCTCTGTATCCGCGCCTGACCGGTCGGGAAACACTAGAGTTCTTCGCCCGTATCAACGGGTATCCTGCCGACCAAGTAGCTCAGCGCGTCGAAGAGCTCATCGACCGATTCGGTATTCGTGAATACGCGGGAGCCCGGGTAGGGAAATTATCCAGCGGTATGAAACAAAAGATTTCTATCGCTCGAACCATCGTGCACGATCCTCCCATCCTCATNTTCGANGANCCNACNGTGGGCNTGGATGTNATGGCCGCACTAGAGATGCAGAATGTGGTCCACGAACTACGGGATGAGGGGAAGGNGATCATNTTNTCCACGCACATCATGAGCGAGGCAGAGAAGCTGTGTGATCGTATCGGGATCATCCATCAGGGNCGGATCCTTGCACTGGGAACGCTTGAAGAGCATAGGCAGGCCACNGGGAANCATTATCTCGAAGACGTTTTTGTCCACGAAGTAATGCAAGCTGAAGATCAGAGCGCGAAGGCAATGGCCAGCNCAGGAGAACCTNGGACNAGCCTGTGAGTCCTAAGCGGTCGGACAATACGTCTGTATTGGGNACACTCTTCCGTTGTGAGATCAAGAGACTCATGCGAGATGCGCGTGTCCTCNTGATCTCTGTGTTCGCGCCCCTCGTGATTGTGCCGGGTTACATCCTNGTAATGCAGTGGNTCGGNAACTCTGAGGAACAAAGACTAGAGGACACGGTCTACGAGTATGCTCTGTCAGGNGATGAAGNCGAATGGGGTNNGGAAATTGTCTCAGCAGCCCTAGCACTCGAAGCCAACGACCCTGATACCTCTCAAGCGNTAGNGCGTTTTGAGCGGCAACAAGTCACAAATNCCGATTCNCTNNTGNANNCAGGAGAGATCCACCTCGTGNTTGAAGCGCTTTCCCCTGAGGCTTANGAGAGAAGAAGTNGTNCCGAAGAAACNACAACTGANACCCTTGATCCCGAAGAGGACGAANGAGCGCCTGAGATTGAAGAAGGGTCGGATGGAGNGACTGCTTCCGAACTGCAGTTGCCTATTATTCGCCTGCGNTTCCGGAGTAACAGCGACTTCTCCCGCAGGGCCCATGATCGACTTGATGCCCGGATCAGGGAAGTGCGTTCGGAACTCAGGGATAGTGTCTACCTCGCTGGCGGCTTTCCCGTGGGCAGGGAGGAATTCGCTTCCGTAGAGACGGAAAACACTGCTAGTGCGGAAAAAGAAGGGGGCGCGCTTCTGGGAATGGCGTTAACGCCGTTTCTGCTCCTCCTGATGCTATCGGGTGGCTCCATCATGGCCGTGGACGCCATCACTGGTGAAAAAGAAAGAGGCACGCTGGAGACGCTGCTCACTTCAGCAGCGAGTCGGTCGGAGATTGTTGCTGCCAAGCAGATGGGCATCATTGCGGTAGGGGTGGTGGTGGTGGTCATCAATGTCCTGAATCTTCTCGCCTATCTCGTGCTTGGGTTTTTGGAACTCCCCGAGAATCTTGCTGTGGCATTATCACCGCTGGACTTGGTCCTCATCCTGATCTTGTTCCTTCCTCTAACCGTGCTCATTTCGAGCACTCTGCTACTGATATCGGGCTACGCGAAGAGCTATAAGGAGTACCAGATCTACTTCCTCCCGCTTTTCTTGGTATTCCTAGTGCCGTCATTGGCAGGGATCTTACCTGGCCTCGATTTGCGTTCCGCTATCGCTCTTGTGCCCATCGCCGGTGTTGGGGTAGCGGTGCGGGAAATCATGGTAGCGGAGTACGACTGGCTGTTCTTAGCGATAGCTTTCGCTTCTACCACTGGTGCCTCCTGGTGGGCTAGTCGCCTTACCCAACGGACGCTCTTAACTGAGCGTCTCATATCAAGTTCAGATCTGGATGAGGCCGATTTGCTTGGAGGGCCTGCCCTCTTTCCGCGGCATGTACTTCGCTGGTTTGTGGGGATGTGGGTGGTCTTCTTCCTTACCGCGATATGGGTTGGTGGTGAGCTAACCCTGCAGGGGCAGATAATCCTGAATCTGGGCGTGATCTTCCTTGGTGGATCACTCTTAATGGTAAGGAGATATGGGCTAAACCCGCGGAAAGTCTTCGCGTTGAGGCCAGTGCACCCCGCGGTGCTGCTGGCTGTACTCGTCGGGATTCCAGCCGCCTATTTCACGGGTATCGGCCTCAGCGTTCTAGTGGATGCATATCTTTTTCCAGTACCTCAGAGTGTACTCGAGGCTTTCGGTGAAGTGATGCTGGATGATGAGATACCTCTATGGCAACTCGTATTCTTCATATGTGTTATGCCGGGAATTCTGGAAGAGTTAGCATTCCGAGGGGTCTTACTGCATGGTCTAAGAAAAACCTGGAGTCCGGTGATAGTCTGCCTTGTCACGGGTGGAATTTTTGGACTCTTTCACGTTGATCTCTTCCGATTGATCCCGACCGCTTATCTCGGAGTGATCTTTGCCGCTGTGGTTTTGCTAACAGGCTCGATTTTCCCTGTCATGCTTTGGCATTTTGGGAACAACGCCTTTGCACTTATACCAGCGCGTATGGGGTGGGTCACAGAAGAAACAGTGTTTCCAGAATGGGTTTTCGCCATCGCTTTTGTAGCGCTGCTCGTTGTTTTTTGGATCATCTGGAAGGTGAGCACTCCATATCCGGACTTAAAGAAAAAAAGGCCGGATGCATTTGGTTAGGTGGAGTAAGGTCTGGAGAACTCAGATCTAATACAGTTCAGATCACCGCTGTCCGAGGTATTTCATTCGTACGCCACCGCGAGGCATAAGGGTGATGTGCCGGCGTTCCACGCTAAGCGGTCGGTTATCAAGCAACTCAAAGTGATAGGCAGACAGTAGGGTCCCGAGAACAACTTTGGCTTCAAAGCTTGCGAAAGCTGCACCGATACAGCGGCGGTTCCCCCCTCCGAATGGGTAGAATTCAAAAGGGCTGAACTTGTGATCTAAAAAACGTTCTGGAATCCATTCGTTAGGATTTTCGTAAATCTCCGGATCCCTGTGGGTCAAAAATGCCACCGCGCCTACAGCTGTACCTGCCTTGAGCTTGCAACCCATCAGCTCTGTATCTTTGCGTAACTTGCGCGCTAGATCAGGAAGTACGGGATGAATCCGGAGGCTCTCATTTACGACCGCGTCCAGGTAGGGTATCTGGGTCAGTGCCTCTGGATCACCGGTTGGAGCCTGCTCTGAAATGTCTTCAAGCAGCCGATTTAGTTTTTCGGGATGGCGATGTAACCAGTAGAGTGTCCAAGCCATGGCGATGGCTGTTGTTTCGTGTCCAGCTGAGAGGATACTGAGCAACTGATCTCGTACCTCTAATTCATCCATGCGAGATCCATCGTCATACTCAGCTTCGAGTAACATGGAGAGGATGTCATCTCCTCGAT
>PBPC01000009.1 GCA_002724575.1 Gemmatimonadota bacterium
ATAATGGTGTTGTTCACCAGGCGGTAAAAGCCTACCAGGCGAATCAACGACAAGGTACTTCCGCTGCTAAGACGCGCTCAGATGTAGCTGGTGGTAGTCGCAAGCCTTGGCGACAGAAGGGTACCGGCAGGGCACGTCAAGGCACGATCAGGGCAGTTCAGTGGGCTGGTGGTGGTGTTGCTTTTCCACCTATACCGCACTCTTGGCGTCAACGACTTCCTAAGAAGGTTAAGACGTTGGCTAGGCATTCCGCACTCAATGACAGGGCAGAGAACGACCGAGTGGTAATAGCAGATCTGCCTGAGATGCAGTCTCCGAAGACTCGTGATCTCATAGCGTTTATGAGGGCTATAGATCTGCCCGGTAAGGTACTTTTTCTTACTGATGGTGTGAAAAAGAACTTATATCTCTCGTCTCGGAATCTCCCGGCAGTTTCGGTCATGCCTTTCGGAGAAGAGTCAGTCTACGACGTCCTTTGGGCTCATACCATTGTAATCGAGCGGAGTGCCTTGGAGGCCAGTTCTAGCTCTAGCGTCTCGGAATCTAAAGAGAAAGATGCCGACGAAATCGATTCCTCTAATGAGGAAGGTGACAATGCGTGAGGCTTATGAGGTGATCTACGCTCCGGTCGTCACTGAGAAGAGTTCTGATCAGATGGAGTCTTCGAACATCTACACATTCATTGTAAATGAAGACGCTAACAAGATTGAGATTGGTCAAGCGATTGAGAAACTCTGGGACGTGACGGTTAGGGATGTCAGGACCATGAGGTATTCAGGTAAAACAAAGAGATCCCAGATGGCTCGTTTGGCTCGCAATGCTACTCCAGGCCGTCGCCCTTCCTTTAAGAAAGCAGTTATACAATTAGCGGAAGGCGACCACATTGAGCTTTACGAGGCAGGTTGATCATGGGTATCAAGAAATTCAAGCCGATCACTCCTGGCCAACGCACACGCTCAATCCTTGATAACGAGGTGATCACAAGGAAGGGGCCTGAACGTTCTTTAACTGAGTCGCTCAGTTCCAGCGGCGGACGCAATCACCATGGTCATATTACAGTTCGTCGTCGGGGAGGTGGACATAAGCGCAAGTATCGCCGAATCGACTTCAAGAGAAACAAGCTGGATGTGCCAGGTGTGGTGGCGCACATAGAGTACGACCCCAATCGTTCCGCGAATATTGCTTTGATCCATTATGCTGACGGAGAGAAGAGCTATATCCTGCACCCTAAGGGCCTTGAGGTTGGTGATCAGGTTATAGCGGGGCCAAAGGCGGATATACTTGTGGGGTCTGCAATGCCTCTTGAGCTAGTGCCGCTTGGTACTTCTGTTCACAATGTAGAGCTCAAATCTGGGAAGGGCGGCCAGCTCGCGAGGTCAGCAGGTGCATCTGTTCAGGTCGTAGCTAAGGAGGGAGCTTTCGTAACGGTGCGCCTTCCATCCACTGAAGTAAGGCGTATCCGAAAAGAGTGTATGGCTACGATCGGTGAAGTTGGGAACTCAGACCATGAATTGACTGTGATTGGTAAAGCTGGCGCCAATCGCTGGAGGGGTAAGCGTCCTAAAGTGCGGGGTGTTGCAATGAACCCTGTTGACCATCCCTTAGGTGGTGGTGAGGGTCGTGCCTCAGGCGGGCGTCCTCCTGTATCCCCTTGGGGAAAACCGGAAGGTCGTAAGACTCGTAACAAGAAGAAGGAATCAACTAAATATATCGTGCGCGGTCGTAAGCGCGGCAAAGCAACGAAGTAGGAGTGATATATGCCTCGTAGCGTAAAAAAAGGCCCATTCATTGATGAGAAGCTTCTACTCAGTATTCAGGTAATGAATGCGCAGAATGAAAAGAAGGTCATAAAGACGTGGTCCCGTGCGTCTACCATCTCTCCCGAATTCGTGGGGCACACGTTAGCTGTACATAACGGTAATAAATTTATCCCGGTGTATATCACGGAGAATATGGTTGGACACAAGCTGGGTGAGTTCTCACCAACACGGCTATTTCGTGGACATGGTGGAAGATTTTCGGACAAGCGGTCAGGACCGAGCTAAGAGTTATGAAAGCTAGAGCAGTAGCACGATACGTCAGGATGAGCCCTCGAAAAGTCAGGCTAGTTGTTGACCAAATCCGAGGTAAATCTGTGAATGAGGCGTACGGTATTCTACAGTATTCAAAGAAGGGGGCCGCTGAGCCGGTCGGAAAGACCCTTCGATCAGCAGTAGCAAACGCACAGGTCAAGTCACAGGATAGTGGCGCTTTGGTTGACATTGATGATCTGGTAGTTCGTCAGGCCTATGTCGACGAGGGTCCTACTCTCCGCCGTTGGCGTGCCCGTGCACAAGGACGGGCTTCGCCAATCCGTAAGCGCACAAGCCACATTACCGTGGTTGTCGACGCAAAGGAATTTTAGGAGTTATGGGACAGAAGACTCACCCAACTGGGTTTAGGCTCGGAGTTGTGAAGGACTGGAAATCACGTTGGTACGCCGAACGAGATTTCCCGCGCCTGCTCAAGGAAGATGAGACGATCCGCAAGTACCTTCGGCGGCGGCTAGCACACGCTGCATTAGCTCGTGTGGACATTGAACGGAAGCCTAGCAAGATCGTGGTCACCCTCCATACTGCGAGACCTGGGGTTGTGATCGGAAAGCGTGGTGCTGAGGTCGATAAATTACGTGAAGAGTTGGCGATGCTCACTAATGCAGAGATTTCTGTTAACGTCGAGGAAATAAAACGCCCCGAAGTAAATGCGTATCTCGTTGCGGAAAACGTTGCACACCAGCTTCGTCAGAGAATTTCATTCCGACGCGCCATGAAACGGGCCGTTCAAGCTGCTGTCCGTTCAGGTGCTAAGGGGATCAAAATCCAATGTGCTGGTCGTTTGGGTGGAGCCGAAATTGCCAGGACTGAAGGTTATAACGAAGGTAGGGTTCCCCTACATACACTGCGCGCAGATATCGACTATGCTCAGGTGCCCGCGTTTACAACCTATGGGTGCGTCGGCGTGAAATGCTGGGTCTTCAGTGGCGAAGTTGTCGAAGATCGACGAGGGCGCACCTACTCTACAGGGAGTTCATAGATAGATGCTGTCGCCAAAGCGAGTAAAGCACCGGAAGACCCATAAAGGCCGGATGCGAGGTATGGCTCATCGCGGTAGCAAGGTGTCTTTCGGCGAATATGGGCTGCAGGCGCTTGAGCCAACCTGGATCTCGAATCGCCAGATCGAATCAGCCCGTGTCGCGATGACTCGCCATATCAAGCGCGGAGGCAAGGTCTGGATTCGAATTTTTCCGGATAAACCGATTACGCAGAAACCTGCCGAGACCCGAATGGGGAAAGGGAAAGGTAATCCTGAGGGTTGGGTTGCGGTGGTCAAACCCGGACGCATCATGTTCGAGCTAGAGGGAGTCGATGAAGTGACTGCGCAGCGAGCGATGGAACTTGCAGCAGCCAAGCTCCCAATCAAGTGCCGTTTCGTGTCTCGTGACCGGCAACTGTAGGGGGAGAAAATGAAAGCTGAAGAAATCCGTGACTGGGACGAAATCGAAATTGAAGCGAGGCTTAAGGAGTTGAGAGAAGAGAAGTTCAAACTGAGATTTCAACTTTCGATGATGGAACTCGAAGATCCTAATCTTTTCCGGAAAGTCAGACGAGATATCGCTAGGCTTGAGACGGTCAAGAAGGAACGTGAATTAGTCGCCATAGAGTCCGACCACATAGCGGAGGGCTCATGAGCGAGGAAGCTAAGAGTGATAATGGCATGGAAGACTTACAGGACATTGCTAGCCCTGCTGATTCAATGGAGCCGCCTTCGGTGGAACTGGCTGTTAGCAATGACCGTGGCCACAGAAAGATCAGAACAGGTGTCGTTGTTGGAGATAAGGCGGATAAAACAATTACAGTTATCGTAGAGCGACGCTTCTCACATCCCCTTTATGGGAAGGGCGTGAAGCGCAGTAAACGGTATCATGTACACGATGAAAGCAACGCTTGCAGAGTCGGGGATACAGTGCGGATCGTTGAGACCCGACCTTTATCGAAGATGAAACGCTGGCGCTTGCTCGAGACGCTTGGGCGAAAGGCCTAAGGGCAAGGATAGAGGAACTGAGTCATGATCCAACAGGAGTCGATCCTAAGGATTACCGACAACACAGGTGCAAGAACAGCACTTTGCATCAGAGTTTTGGGTGGTTCGAAACGCAGATATGCGGGGGTTGGAGATGTGGTCGTCGCAACCATAAAGGATGCGATACCGAACGCCGCAATAAAAAAAGGTGAGGTTGTGGAAGCTGTTGTGGTGCGGACTGCAAAGGAGACCAGACGTAAGGATGGCAGCTACATCCGATTCGAGGACAATGCAGCTGTGCTCATCAACCAGCAGGGTGAGCCCCGTGGTACCCGTATCTTTGGTCCTGTTGGGCGTGAGTTACGTGAAAAGAAATATATGAAAATTGTTTCCCTGGCTCCTGAGGTGCTCTGATGCCTGGTACGAAATATCAGATCATGAAAGGAGATAGGGTCCGTGTCATCCGTGGTAATGATCGTGAAGCAGAAGGAAATGTTCTTGAGGTGATCAAAGATACCAGACAAGTTCGTGTTGAAGGCGTGAACATGCGTAAGCGCCACACCCGTCCTAGTGAAGCGAATCCTGATGGCGGAATCATCAGCTTTGAGGCTCCAATAAATATTTCAAATGTGATGTTAATCGATCCAGCAACCGATGAGCCGAGTAGGGTCCGTATTCGGATAGAGGAAGATGGAACCAAGGAGAGGATTGCGGTCAAGAGCGGCAATCCCATCCCAAGGCCACAATAACTTTGCTCTTGAGTATCTAGGCAGATCATGGAACCGCGTCTAAAGACTCACTACGAGAAGCATGTTCGCCCCAAAATCCGTGAGGAATTTGGGTTCGTGAACCCACATCAGATTCCTAGGGTGGTTAAGGTAGTATTGAATGTTGGTGTAGGAGATGCGTCACGAGATCACAAGCTACTTGAGAGTGCAATTGATGAACTGGGTATCATCTCCGGCCAAAAACCGCTTATGAATCGAGCTCGTAAATCAATCTCGAATTTTCAGCTGCGCGAAGGTATGCCAGTGGGAGCTTCAGTGACTTTACGGCGTGAAAAGATGTGGTTCTTCCTGGATCGTCTGATTAATACGACAATTCCTCGTATTAGAGATTTTAGAGGATTAAAATCTCGCTCGTTTGATGGTCGCGGTAACTATACGATGGGTATCCGCGAACAGATTGTTTTCCCTGAAATTGATTATGACAATATCCGCAAGATTCACGGCATGGACATTACTGTCGTGACATCTACGAATGACGATGCTGAAGGACGGGCCCTGCTACGTGAATTGGGTTTCCCTTTCCGCGGGACTGTGCCGGTTCAAATCAGTGCAACTGCTTAAATAGAGAGAACTCCAAATGGCCAGAAAAGCCCTCGTTGAAAGGACAAAACGGACCCCAAAGTTTGGGGTTCGGCAACGCAATCGTTGCCAACGATGCGGTAGGCCTCGTGCTTTTCTACGCAAGTTTGGGATATGTAGAATTTGTTTCCGAGAAATGGCACTTCGGGGTGAGATCCCCGGTGTCCGCAAATCGAGTTGGTAAGGGAGTATCTATAAGATGATGACCGATCCTATCGCGGACATGCTAACACGCATCCGGAATGCAGGGCAGGCGGCCCACAAGTGGGTGGATGTACCTGTATCTAAAATGAAGATCGAGATCGCAAAGTTATTACAGGAAAGTCATTTTGTTCACGGTCATAAAGTTCTAGCAGATGGCCGTTTCGGGGTGCTACGCATTTACCTTAAGTACCATGACGACAAGCCTGTTATCCGCCACCTGGAGCGTATTTCGCGTCCCGGACGACGGCGCTACGTCGGTAAAGATGAAATCCCTCGTGTTAGGAATGGCCTAGGGATGGCCATTCTATCGACACCCGTAGGAATGGTATCTGATCGTACGGCTCGCCAGCAGGGTGTGGGTGGTGAAGTCTTGGCGCTCGTCTGGTAGAGCGGAAACGAGAGAGAACAAAACCATGTCACGTATTGGGAAGATGCCCGTTTCACTCCCCAAGGGAGTCGAGGTCACTAAAGCCGAAGGCGCGCTAAGTGTTAAGGGGCCGAAAGGGTCACTGACTATGGAAGTTCATCCAGATATGAAGATTGTTATAGAGGATGAAGAGCTACGTGTCGAGCGACCCTCGGATCAGAAGGAGCACAGGGCTTTACACGGACTTACACGTTCACTAATCCAGAACATGGTCATTGGCGTAACGAATGGATTTACTAAGACGCTTGAGATCATTGGCGTCGGTTATCGCGCTGACCCCAAGGCCAGTGGGATAACACTTAAGTTGGGCTATAGTCACTCCATCGACTATTTGCCGGATGACGGTATAACGCTCGAGTGCCCAAACCAGACAACAATTGTAGTGCAGGGCATAGATAAGCAAAAAGTTGGACAGGCTGCAGCTGAGATCCGTTCGTTCCGGCCTCCTGAGCCTTATAAGGGAAAGGGCATCCGTTACCAGGGAGAACATGTGCGACGCAAGGCTGGTAAGACAGCTGGAGCGGGCGTATGATTAAGCAGAGTAAGCTTAGGAAAAGCAGAAGTCTCCAACGCATGCGTAGGCACCACCGCGTAAGGGACAAGATCAGAGGCACGGCGCAACGCCCTCGCCTGGTTGTGTTTCGCTCACTGAAGAATATTGAAGGACAACTTATCGATGACGACCTTGGTCGCACATTGATTGGGCTCTCCACGCTATCGGAAGAACTCTCAGGATTTAGCGCAGAGAGTGAGAATCCACGAGTTGAGCATGCGCACGCAGCCGGAAAGTTGTTGGCTGAGCGCGCTAAAAAAGAGGGAATAAACACTGCGGTTTTCGATCGCGGTGGATACAAATACCATGGTCGGGTTAAGGCTTTTGCCGAAGGTGCCCGTGAGGGAGGTCTGAAGTTCTGATGCCGAGGGATTCGAAGAAGAAAAAACAAAACAGGAATCGAGACAGTGATCTCGTTGAGAATGTCATTTTTATCAATCGAGTCGCGAAAGTCGTGAAGGGTGGTAGGAGGTTTTCTTTTTCTGCTCTTGTCTCGGTTGGAGACCAAAAAGGGAACGTTGGGATTGCGCTTGCAAAGGCGAATGAAGTTGCTGAGGCAATCCGAAAATCTTTTGAGAAAGCTCGCAAGAACATGGTGAAGGTGCCTATCCAAAATGGGACACTACCGCACGAAATCATCGGGCGTTGGGGAGCTGGGAGAGTTCTCTTGCGTCCGGCAGCTCCCGGAACAGGTGTGATCGCGGGAGGTCCGGTACGTGCAGTGCTTGAGGCTGCGGGAGTGAGTGACGTTCTAACCAAGAGTCTTGGCACGAATAACCCGATTAACGTCGTACGAGCAACCATGAACGGTTTGAACGAGTTAGTTACAGCTGAGCAGGCAGCTGAAGAGCGTGGAGTACCAGTTGAGGCTATAGGGGTGGTCCACCGTGGCTAAGAAGAAAAAGCCGTCCATGCTGAAAATCACCCAAACGCGGAGCGGTATAGGGCGGCAGGACAAACATCGCCGTACCCTTCGAGCATTGGGGATCAAGCGCCATCAACAGAGTGTGGTTCACGAAGATTCACCTGCCATCAGAGGTATGATTAGTCAGATCTCCTTTATGGTAGATGTACATGAGGTAGAGGGTTAAGACATGGCAGAACTTCACGATCTTACTCCGAACTTAGGTTCAAGCCGGAATCGTAAACGTGTTGGGCGGGGGCCTGGCTCAGGCTTGGGCAAGACATCGGGTCGAGGTCAAAAAGGTCAGAAATCAAGATCCGGTGGTCAGATTCGAAGAGACTTTGAAGGTGGTCAGATGCCTCTTGCTAGGCGGATTCCAAAGAGAGGCTTCAAGAATCTCAATCGTGTTGAATATCAGGTTGTGAATGTTCGGGATCTTGAACGTTGCGATGGAGAAATCAATCCTGATTCTCTCAGGCAGGCAGGTCTGATCAGTTCGCTACGAAAACCCGTCAAGATTCTTGGTCAGGGGGAGATCGATCAGGCTTTCTCGGTTACTGCGCACAAATTCAGCCATAGTGCCCAGGCAAAGATTGAGGCCGCAGGCGGGAGTATTTCACTGATCACGGCACGTGTGGAGGAAGCTTCGTAGCGTGGCAACTCCTGCGAAAAACGTAGCCGGTCTATTCCGTGCTCCAGAGCTTAAGGAGAAGATTCTCTTCACCTTATTCATCCTCCTGATCTATCGGCTCGGATCCCACATTACCGTTCCTAGTTTGGATGTCGGTGCTCTACGCCAGCAGTTCGGTGCTCTTCAGGACACCTTCTTTGGGATCTACGACATGTTTGTCGGGGGAGGGTTATCCCGTGCTACAATCTTGGCGCTCGGGATTATGCCCTATATTTCTGCGAGCATCATGTTTCAATTGCTCGCAGCCGTCTTCCCGACGATTGAGAAACTTCAAAAAGAGGGCGAAGAGGGCCGTAAGAAGCTGACGCAGTGGACTCGTTATACCACGGTGGTCTTGTCTGCTGCTCAGGCTTACGGTTATTCGGCCTTTCTTCAAGCGATTCCAGGCGCGGTTACTAGCCCGGGCTCCCTATTCACATTCACGACGGTTACAACGCTCACAGTCGGTGCAATTTTCGTGATGTGGCTCGGGGAGCAGATCACTGAACATGGAATTGGTAATGGGATGTCTCTGATGATCTTTTTCTCGATCATCCAGACTTTCCCGGCAGCTGTTGTGCGTACCTGGGAATCCTTTCGGCTCGGAGAGATTGGTGCTTTTTCACTCGCCGCTCTTGTAGCAGTAGTCGTAGGTGTAACAGCAGCGGTGGTAGCGATGACTCTGGCCGCTCGCAAGATTCCGGTGCAGATCCCACGCAAGGTTGTCGGACGTGGGCGTATCCGAGAAGGTCAAAAGAGCTTTATCCCGCTGCGTGTAAACTCTGCAGGTGTGATGCCCATCATTTTTGCTCAGTCCTTCATTGTGGTTCCAGGAACGGCAGCGGCATTTGTGGATTGGGAAGCACTAACTTTTATCAATGAAATTTTCGCCCCCCAAACCTTGGGCTACTATATCACCTACGGGCTCCTGATTGTCTTCTTCACGTACTTTTATACGGCAATCATATTCAATCCAATTGACCTAGCTGAGAACCTAAAGAAGCAAGGTGGATTCATTCCAGGTGTGAAGCCAGGTGCTCGTACTGCAGAGTACATTGATCGGGTGCTCACTCGTGTGACACTGCCTGGTTCTTTCTACTTAGCGTTCGTAGCGCTCGTACCTTTTTTCATTTTCGATATTTTTAATATCACGACCTTTTTCTTCGGTGGAACGAGTCTCCTGATTGTCGTTGGAGTTGGGCTCGACACAGTTCAGCAGGCTCAGCAGCATCTGATGCTTCGCCACTATGATGGTTTTATGAAGAAGGGTCGAGTGAAGATGCGTGGCCGCCAACGGTACATGTGATGGTCGTTATCCTCCTGGGCCCACCGGGGGTAGGGAAGGGCACTCAAGCAGTTCGACTCATCGATTCTATTGGTGGGGGTGAGCACATATCGACGGGCGATCTTTTGCGGGAAGCTTGCAGGGATGGAACTGACCTGGGCTTAGAAGCTCAAGAATTCATGCACAAGGGTGAGCTAGTGCCAGACTCGTTGATTCTCAATCTGATCCGAGATCACCTCACTACCACTGCGTCCGAAACGAGCATAATACTTGACGGGTTTCCTCGCACAATTCCTCAGGCTGAGGGTCTTGATAGTGTCCTCTCAGATGTTGCCCGTGAGGTGAGCCAAGTGGTCCTCTTCGAGGCACCGGAGGATGAACTTATCAAGCGTCTGAGTGGTCGGCGTAGCTGCACCGACTGTGGGGCAGTCTTTAACGTGCACTTTGAACCTCCGAGAATTGAGGACGAATGTGGACGTTGTGGCGGGTTGCTGGTTCATCGCGCGGACGATCAACCGGACACAGTCAGAAACCGTCTACAGGTATATGAGAGCCAGACAGCACCCTTGATAGAGCACTATGAGTCACACTCGGCGCCATTGAAACGTGTGTCAGCCATGCAACCCATAAATGACGTTCAGCTGGCATTCCGCGCTGCGCTCGAAATTGGTTGAGCTTGTGATTCACTTACGAACACCAGAAGAGGTTGAGATGATCGCCCGCGGGGGAAAGATCATCGCCAACCTCTTTCGAGAGATAGTTCCTCTTGTGATTCCAGGTGTATCAACAGCTGATCTCGACTTGTTCTGCGATGAATATATTGTATCCCATGATGGTGCTGTTCCGGCTTTCAAAGGCCTCTATGGCTTCCCTGGGAGTGTCTGCACCTCCGTGAATGAGGAGATAGTGCATGGCATCCCAAGTCCGAACCGGATACTGGCTTCGGGAGATATTGTGTCGATAGATGTTGGAGTACGTTTGGCAGGATGGTGTTCTGATTCTGCTTGGACCTTTGTAGTTGGTGAAGTGAGTAATGAAACACAGAGTTTGCTAACGACCACCGAGAAGGCTCTCAGATTTGCGATCGATGCTGCAAAGCCGGGAAACCATGTGGGGGATATCGGAGCGGCGGTGATCAATGCGGTTGAGGGGGAGGATTGTAAGATTGTTCGTGACCTGGTTGGGCATGGAGTGGGTAGGGAAGTGCACGAGGAACCACAAGTTCCGAATATCGGTCGTCCAGGACATGGCCCGTTGCTCCGAGAAGGCATGGTACTCGCTATAGAGCCGATGCTTTCTGCTGGTTCTCCGGAAATCCGCACCATGGATGACGGTTGGACGGTAATAACTGCAGATAAGGCACTTTCAGCACACTTCGAGCACACGGTGGCGCTAACAGCTGAGGGACCAAAGGTTCTCACCACTCTAGCGTCTTCGTTTCACGAAGATTTTGCTACTAATTTAACCGCTTGAAGCCCCATAAAGGCCTTGTTATACTTTATAGCTCTGCTAGAAACGATTTAGGAGATGTCATAATTGAAGGTAAGAAGCAGCGTTAAGCCTATCTGTGAGCACTGCAAGGTGATTCGACGAAAGGGTGTTGTCCGAATCATCTGCTCCAGGGATCCTAAGCATAAACAGCGTCAGGGTTAGCGATTAATGGCGCGTATTGCTGGAGTGGACCTACCTCGTGGAAAGAGGATTGAGATTGCCCTTACGTATATATATGGGATAGGCCTTACTCGGGCCAAGGAGATTATTACTGAGTGTGGTATTGAGGCTGATCGCCGGACGCAAGATCTGTCTGACGACGATGTGAACCGTCTTCGGCGACAGATTGAGGGCAACTATAAGGTGGAAGGTACACTTCGTACCGAGACGTCTATGAATATCAAGCGTCTGATGGATATTGGGTGCTATCGGGGATTGCGTCACCGGCGTGGACTTCCGGTTCGTGGTCAAAGAACAAAGACTAATGCTCGCACTCACAAAGGTTCCCGGAGGGCGATTGCCGGAAAGAAGAAAGCACCTAGGAAATAAATAGTTTGACTCATTCTACGCATGCAGAGCATGCGTATCACTTGATGTGGTCTTGGCGGAGGTAGAAACCCCGTCTCGCCGCATCCATAGCGTGGGAAGAAGAAATTGGCAAAGCCGAAAACTCGACCAAGACGCAGCAAGAAGGTTGTTGAGGCTGAAGGTATCGCGCATATAAAGGCGACGTTCAACAATACGATCATCACTATTACTGACAATGCGGGGAATACAGTGGTTTGGGCGAGTGCTGGTACTGCAGGTTTCAAAGGATCAAAGAAGTCGACCCCGTTTGCAGCGACCATTGCTGCTGAGCAGGTTGGGCGGGAGGCACTAGGGCTTGGTGTCAAACGCTTGGATGTCCGAGTACAAGGACCTGGGTCGGGCCGTGAATCTGCGGTACAGGCGCTTGCTGCTGCAGGTCTACAGATCAAATCAATCGAGGATATTACGCCGTTGCCCCATAACGGTTGTCGGCCTCCGAAGAAGCGTCGGGTCTAGGGAGGCTAGCGACCACATGTCTCGTTACACCGGACCAGTTTGTAGGCTTTGCCGCCGAGAGGGTCAAAAGCTCTTTCTAAAAGGCCAGAAGTGCTACACTGAGAAATGCCCAGTCGAGCGTCGACAGTATCCTCCAGGCCAGCACGGACCTGCGCATGCCCGGAGACGCAAGCAATCAGACTACGCTGTTCAACTGCGTGAGAAACAAAAAGTCAAACGAATATATGGACTGCATGAGAAGCAATTTCGAAATCTTTTTGAACGCGCTGCTAATATCTCAGGTATCACAGGGGACAACCTGATCATTGCGTTAGAAACAAGGTTAGACAATGTCGTATTCCGTATGGGTTTTGCTACTAGTAGGAGCCAGGCAAGACAGCTAGTGCGCCATCGTCATGTGGAGGTAAATGGGCGGCTTGTTGATGTTCCAAGTTTCGGCGTATCAGCTGGTGACGAGATAGCAATCAAACCCAAGTCCAAAGAAATCGTACCAATCCAGGAGAGTCTTGAGGCAAGAACACGACCCACGCTTCTTGAATGGCTCGCTCTGGATGATAATGCGCGAGTAGGACGAATGATTCGCCAACCGACACGTGCTGACATTNCGCTCGCGGCCCAAGAGCAATTAATTGTAGAGCTCTATTCGAAGTGATCCTANGTCGGATCATAANTTCCGACTCAAGTAAGGCTGTTTAGGAGGATATCGTGGACCTAGATCTCACCGGCTTAGTACTCCCTGAGCGTGTTGAGCAGATCGAGGGTGTTGAAGACGCTGACCGTTCGGCTCAATTCATGGTTGAGCCTCTTGAGCGAGGCTTTGGACATACCTTGGGTAATTCAGTGCGCCGTGTACTGCTCTCTTCACTGAAAGGGGCGGCAGTATGGGGTTTTCGTATCGATGGTGTTTTGCATGAACATCAAACGATTACTGGTGTGGTGGAGGATGTCCACCAGGTAATCCAGAACCTGAAGTCACTGATTGTTACCTTGGATGACGATGTGGATGAAGCAGTTTTGGAGATAGAAGTCGACAAGGCTGGTATGGTGACTGCGGGAGATATTCAGCCAACCTCTGGAACCGTTGTCATGGATCCGGAACATCATCTTTTCACTCTTCAGGAAGACCGCACGGTCCGCGTCCAGCTCTACATCAACAAAGGCCGTGGTTTTGTGCTCGCGGATCAGCATTCTGTTCCTCAGGAAGCCCCGGTAGACCTGGTCCGCATCGATTCGATTTATAATCCTGTGAGAAGGGCCAACTTCTCCGTGGAGGAAACAAGGGTTGGCCAACGAACAGATTTCGATCGACTCACACTGAACATAGAGACCGATGGATCATTGGATCCTTCAAGTGCAGTTGCTTATGCGGCTGAACTTGTCAGGAAACATCTAGAGTACATGCTTTACTTCAGCGAGGGCGGGATTCCTGAAGTTACTCCTCCTGGATCGATTGCGGTTTCAGAACATCAGCAGGCTCTACTTGAGAGTTCGATTGAAGAACTTGCTGAACTCTCTGTACGTTCTCGTAATTCTTTGCATAAGGAGAGTATCCTTACATTGGCGGATCTAGTACAGTCATCAGAAGCTGATATGCTGCAAATTGAGAATTTTGGTAAGAAATCTCTAAAAGAGATTTCAGATTTCTTAGAAGAGAGGGAGCTGGGTTTTGGCATGAAGCTTGAGCAAGGGGAAGATGGCCGCCTCTTTTTCATGGATGCAGAGGATGAGACCGCAGGGACCGAGAACGGTTAGTTATGCGACATAGGAAAAAGGGACGGAAGCTCCAGCGAACAGCGAGTCATCGACGTGCGATGTTGCGGAACTTAGCCACTTCGCTTTTTCGCCATGAGCGTATTGAGACAACCACTGCTAAGGCTAAGGAGCTAAGACCTTATGCTGAGCGCCTGATTACACTCGCCCGTCGCGGTGACTTACATGCGAGGCGTTTAGTAGCTCGGAAGATCCAAGATCGAGAAGTTTTAGGGAAATTGTTTGATGAAATCTCTTCACGATACGCTGAGCGACCGGGTGGTTATACTCGGATTCTCAAGTTGGGTAACCGGAAAGGTGATGCAGCTGAGATATCGCTCATCGAATTGGTTAATTAGTTTGGCTTTCGAAATATTGAGGACACCTTAATCGCACAGGACGAAGGATATGGCTGACAACACTTCCCGACGGGGTGCTGCTGACTTGGGCATGTTGCTAATGGTGCTCGCATTCGTCGTTATTGGTGCATTTATGTACTACCTCAACGTTCGGGCCGCTGAAGAGAAAGCGCTCGACATCGTTGAGGAGACTGATACAGCAGACGAAATGGAAGTTGCAACCACTGTTGCTGCTACTGACCTAGAGGTTGATGCAGCTCCATATGAGGGGCGCCTGATACGAGTGTCCGGGCTAAACGTAGCCAGTATGCTTGGTACACAGGGCTTCTGGCTCGAGCTTCCGAATGGGCAACCATTCCTCATTTCAATGTCTGAAGAGGTTAAGGCAGAGGGTGTGGCTGTTACTATGGGTGAGCGGGCGACCGTGACCGGTATCGTCCATGCCGTAAATGATTCTGCCTTGAACGCTTGGAGTGCGGCAGGAACGATCGATGATGGTTCCCGTCTGGCAGCTGAGTTTGCGATGCACTACCTGGAATCAAGCGAAGTCGTTGTAGCAGACACGATGAGTGCAGAAGGTAATACCAGTGGTAATTAGGCGGTGGTTCGTGCCAGCTAACCCACGATCAGATCGGTAACTAAAGGTAATATGGCTAGAATTTGCTATGTGTGTGGGAAAGGTCCAGCTACCGGGAACAACGTTAGCCATGCGAACAATAAGACACGCCGCCGCTGGCTCCCGAACCTCCAGACGGTAAAGATTGTCGATGAGAGTGGCACTCGTCGTCGTGTCCGCGTATGCACACGCTGTATTTCGTCAGGTAAAGTTACTAAGGCTCCGGCTGTAGCGAACATACCTGATTAGCCAAGGTGCTTTTTTGGCTTATGATGAGAATCATGCCACCTGAAGATTTCAGCAGGTTTCATCTTATCCACCGGTCCCACCACATGTGCAGGTTCAGTAACATCCATATTCGTTCGGCCCTCCTTCCGGGACGATTGTAG
>PBPC01000010.1 GCA_002724575.1 Gemmatimonadota bacterium
GATAAGCATTACCCACATGAAGGGTGTGGCGAGCGCCGCTCGAAACATCTCAGCCATACCTACGCCCGCTTGGACACCTTCTGTTTCGGGAAATGGTTCGCGTAGCAGGAGCACCCCATAAATCAGGGTCGGGATCAAAACGAGTCCAATTTGCCACTCCCAGCTTGTTACTCCTCCCTTATCGAGTCCATATGCGGCGAGTCCACCAAGCACAGCTCCGCCGGGGAACCATACATGAAACTGATTGAGCTTTACCGTTTTATTATCCGGATAGAGCACGGCGACAAGAGGATTACAAGCAGCCTCAACCAGACCGTTGGCCATTGCGATCACCAGGGCACCAACGAAGAGAGCCCAGAAGCCCCCAGCTATGATCATCGTGAGCACTCCTAGAAAATGCCCGACGAACGAGAGCCTCAACAAGAAACGCATACCAAGCGTATCAGCGAATGGAGCAAACAAGAGTTGCGATACGGCAAAGCCCCATAATGCAGCACCTCCGATCCATCCTACTTCTTCGTTCGTTAGTACAAACTCACGCTTAAGCGAAAGCATGATCGCACCTACAGTGGCGAATGCGACCGATGTCGCGATCAAAGCAACGCAGCTACCAATAAAGAGTCTCGAAGAATCGATGCTCGCTCCTGATTCAGTACTTCTATTCTCAGGCATAGTGCTCCGGTGTGAATGATGCGGGTGTTGTGTGCCGGTAAGTCATCTTATTCCAGCCCAATGTGTCGGAGAACTTCCAGAGGTGGAGGATCCCAGCGCGGTAGAGGGACATTACCCACGTATTGCAGATCCTCCATACCCTCGGGTGTCGTCCAGAATGCTGTAGAAGTCAGATCTCGGACTTTATCAAAAAATAGAGCCGCAGCCTCTAGTTCAGGGCGAGCATTCGGCAGATAACAGATTTCATCACAAATCGCTATACGTTGATCCGGTGCGAGATCTCTGAAACGTGTTGCCTCACCGAATCGCCGGACAGCCTCACTATCAAGCCAAACAAGACCCTCGCGCACGACAATCTTATCTGATTGGTTTGCTTCATACGGAGCACTCACCCACTCGTCTATAAAATCATGCGCGCCAAGCTGACTAGCCGACTGTGAGCGATCATCCGCTGGAATGATCACATCGCAAAGCACTGCTAGGGACTGTAGCTCATCCGAAGTCAATGATCGCTCCCAAAGCACCGTCGGTGCGAGAAGATCTGGGTCCCACGCATCTCCTCTTGCCTTAGGGTTTGATGTGGAAGCCGAAGTCAGCAGAGCCTCAGGAGCTTCTTCGCTAGGCTTACATGAAACCAGGGTGGGAGTTGCAGCTGCGATAGCTATAACCTTCAAAGCCTGACGCCGATCCATGCTCACGGCACCCATTACTGGCAACTCAGATCTATGCTTAGAACTATTGTCTAGGCGCCTATCCCGATCGCTATTCCGTGATCTTGTAGCCATCAGAGATTCCTCTGGTTCATCTGGCCAACAATGTAGTCGGACGCACGCCATGCGATTGCCATAATGGAAAGCGTCGGATTCTTATCAGCGTTCGACACGAAGCAACCCCCATCGGCGACGAAAAGATTATCGACTTCCCAGGACTGGCAAAATTCATTGAGGACCGAACGAGACGGGTCGTCCCCCATTATTACGCCGCCTACTTCATGAATGATTTCTCCTGGCTTCGCGATAGCGTCAGCTCCGTCGTCATGTATGGTGCCAAGCACCTGTCCACCCATCGTCTCAATGATCTCGCCGAATGTCTCTTGCATGTGCCGGGCTTGATTAAGCTCATGATCCGACCATGTCCAATGAAAGCGTAGCGTAGGAATTCCCCACTCATCGACTTGCTCGGGGTCGATCTCACAATAGCAGTCGTCATTCGGAATCATCTCACCTCGACCGGCAAAGCCAAGAAAAGACCCGTAGTAGCGACGACAATCGTCCTTAAAGCTCTGGCCATATGAACCCATGGTGAGAGGTTCAATTCCCCCGAAAGAACCAAAGCCGGGCATCTTCCGACCGCCACCAAACTCGATGTGGTAGCCACGAGCAAAATCGAGTTGGCCTCTAGCCTGATCTTGATAGAGCCACCAGGGCATATAAAGGTGCATCGCTGAAGCACCATCAGCGTTATGGGGAGGCATGTTCTCAAGCGCTGGAATCTGACCCTGTACACCGGCACCTACTGTATCCATCACATACTTACCAACAAGTCCGTTTCCGTTACCGAGTCCGTCCGGGAAAAGGGAACTCTTCGAATTGAGAAGTATGCGTGCTGATTCACATGCACTCGCTGTGAGAATCACAACACGTGCGCTCACATGCTCTTCAAGCCTCGTATCTTTGTCGATGTAGTGGACTCCGGTCGCTCGCCCATTCGTGTCAACTGTGACCTCACGCACCATCGCATTTGTAATGATATCGAGGTTTCCTGTCGCAGTTGCTGGTGGCAATAGGACCGTCGGTGATTGAAAGTTGGCCTTGATTGAGCAGCCGCGGCCGCATGGAGTCGCGTAATAGCATGCAGCTCTAGCACGCATCGACTCTGCGGTCACGCGCTGAGCCATTTCATTGTTCGGCCAAAGCATGCGCGCGATTCGATCAGCTTCAAGTGGCTGAGTCAGGATGGCCAGATGGGCTGGGACCACAGGAATATCTAACCTCTCTCGACACACCTTCTGTGTGAGCAACTCTTCCGCTCTCGGCGCTGGAGGAGGTAGCAACACGCCTGGAGAGGAATTCGGCGTATTCTCAAGCCCTTCGTTCGACCCGTAAACACCGATCAGTGCCTCCGTTTTATCGTAGTATGGCTCAATGTCCTCATATGACATCGGCCAGTCGAAACCGAGTCCGTCACGGGAGCGTGGCTTGAAATCGTATTCACCCATGCGAAGTGAGATACGACCCCAATGGTTCGTGCGGCCTCCCAACATCCGCGCTCGCCACCACAAGAAGTCTGTACCGTCAGCACTTGAGTAAGGCTCTCCCGGGACACGCCAACCTCCGTCAACTGTTGCGTCGTAAAACCCAAATGGCTTTTCAGGGGTTCCTGCTGCTCGGAGCGGTGCATCGAAAGGGAGTTGAAACATCGGTGTCTCAGAAACTGGGTCGTAGTCACGGCCTGCCTCAAGCATGAGCACCTTGACCCCGGAACAGGCAAGCACGTACGCACACATCCCGCCCGCTGCTCCTGAACCGACTATAATGGCATCGTAATCGTCTTGCGCCTTCAGCGTCACCTTCCCTCCATCAGGCTGACCGGCTACTCAACCTTTTCGGTCCAAGGTTCAGGTCACACCGTCGCTACCCGGCTGACCGCTAAGTAAATTCTTGCTAGCGCTCTACTTTCGCATCCACAAGTCTTGCAATCGCACCGAGCGTCGTCTGAGCTGCGTTGAAACCCAGACGAAAATCATCATCTGAGAAAGTTACGAATAGGTCCGTTGGCTGATGCCAGTGCGGATTGGCGCGGTTCCCTGTCTCATAGAGCCGGCGATTCTCACGTAGACTCACAGCAGCAACAATATCCTGGAATGGGCCAGAGTCTGTATTGCTCATGGCATTACTCATAACGGCCGGATAATGCGAGGCAAACATCCGGTTTGCATTGAGAAGTGCAAGCGCCAGTTGTGCAGAGGCATCAGCCATGACCGAGTTCAGCTGAAATTCGATATCAACATCAGCATCGAGTGCCTGTTCGTGAGTTACGGGATTGCCATGATCCCAAAGCATCATGTCATGTTGAACCATGCCCAACCACCTGGGTTCTGGGTAATTACCGGAACCCGCAGGCTCCTCGATTCCCTGCAGGCCTTGGCGCTGCTCGACATATGCACGAGCTCCGTTTAACCCAGTCTCCTCATTATTCCACAACGCAAACCGAATCGAACGAGCACTGGTTACTCCCGGGGAAGCAAGCGCTCGAGCGATCTCCATGACAAGTGCTGTCCCGGAAGCATCGTCATTCGCAGCTTCACCACCGCCACGGCCATCCATATGCCCCCCCAAGATGTACATCTCATCAGGGGAGCTAGCACCGACGAGTGTTGCATAGACCTCCTCACGTGGTTCGGCAACATCAGATCCCCGTGGCGTGTAGTCATAGTGGATACGAGCAGTTTGGTAACCCCAACCTTGAAGTGTCTGCTCAATCCAGTCGACCGCCGCCGCATTTCGTGGTGTGCCTTGCTCACGATCACCGAACTCCGTCAGTCCTTGAATCAGTGACTTGTAGCTTTCGAAATCGAGGAGGTCGACGACTTCCTTGATTGCACTGTCAGCCGCAGTCATAGGGACACCACCAAGTACACCCCTAAGATTTCTACTATCTGCGGGACTCGGACGACCACCACCACGCCCCTGCGCGTCTATGGCCATAGGCCAAAGAGAGGCAACAAAAGCAAAGGTAATCAGTACATGTGTGACCTTATTGCTGACCGACATGATATCGTCTCCAGAACTTGACCTATTTGCTCTTTGGGATGAACAACCTAGGCGCCACATTCGATTCCGTCACGCTACGCGGTCAGAGTGACTACAAGCCTTCGGACCTTTCTAGAAGTGCTTAAAGCTTTAGGGCACTAAGCGCATTGAAGCTGTAGCGAGCACTCTCAATCGGAGCATCCGGCATATCATGCTCTACAAACGCGTGAAGCATGCCTAATTCTTCAGCACGCGGGAGGATCATTGCGAAATCAATCGCCCCCTTACCGACATCCACCATCCGTCCATCTGGTGTACGGTCCTTCACGTGAACGCTCGTAACTCGACCGGCGTGACTCTCGAGATAAGCCATCGGGTCACCACCACCGTCAACTGTCCAAAAAATATCCATCTGCCAATCAACAAGCCCCGGCTCCGTGCGCTCCAGGAGCAGGTCCATCATAATCGTCCCGTCCGGCAACGCTACAAACTCCCAAGCATGATTATGGTAGCCGAAATGGAGCCCAGCTGAGCCAGCCATTTCGCCGGCCCGATTGAAGTCGTCGGCCAGTTTACGAAGTCCTTCAGGGGTACGTTCAGATTCCGGAATTGAGGGAACAAAAACGAAATCTTGACCTAGTTCCTGGGCTCCTTCAAGAAATGAAGCCCAGTCACCGCGAATGTCGTTAACCCCTGCATGGCTTGATACTGCGCGCAAGCCAACGGCATCTAATGTTCTGCGCATTTCTCTAGGGGTCAGGCCATAAAGTCCTGCGAACTCCACAGTTCGATAACCGATCTCTGTAACCTGGGCCAGCGTTCCAGCAACATCTTCGGAAAGCAGAGCACGAAGCGTGTACAATTGGATTCCGATCTCTTCAAGAACCAGCGACCGCCCTGACACCAAGCCCTGCGCACCAACAGATAATCCACCGGGTCTTGCTCCTAAGAATCCAATCGCGGGCATGGTGACGATAAAGCTGCGTCGGTCCATCAGTTAATCTCCCTGATCTTCAAGTTACGGAAGGAAACTCGATCTCCGTGATCTTGGATCCCAATATGGCCACGAGAAGCTCGGCCATATGCTGGCCACTGGGCAAATTTGCTGTTCGCCACCCGCTGTGCCCAATCTACACTTCCTAATTCATATTCGACGACTTTATCACCATTCAACCAGTGTTCGACCTGGTTATTCACAACAACAATGCGGGAAGTATTCCATTCTCCCGCTGACTTAACGATGCTGCGCGGCACACCGTGGAGGCCATAATTTGAACCGGCACTTGTTAGTGGACTTTGGCCATCCGCGTGGCCGGCATCATCTAGAAT
The DNA here is from genome assembly GCA_002724575.1 of Gemmatimonadota bacterium. Lineage (GTDB taxonomy): Bacteria > Gemmatimonadota > Gemmatimonadetes > Longimicrobiales > Gaopeijiaceae > UBA1142. The sequence goes on from PBPC01000010.1 coordinate 5,754, forward strand.
CTGCATCTCGGGGGCACCATGGTATACCTCTTCCTGACCCTCGACTGCCCGAAAGAAGACACCGCTATTCCCACTTGGTCCAACCAGCCATTCAAGAGAAAGTTCGAAGTCAGCAAATTGCTGTTCTGTAATGATGTCACCACCTGGCCCAGTGCGTATCAACATGCCGTTCTCAGCAGACCATCCAGTAGGCATGGATTCACTGTTATAGCCGCGCCATCCGGTAAGGGAAGTGCCATCAAATAGAAGCTGCCATCCGCCCGCTCTCTCTATTGCCGTGAGCCTGTTATGCTCCTGCGCCGAGAGTGGCGTAGCTAGAAAACCCAAAACAACTCCTAGTAAGAGTGGGCGAGCAATCATAATTCCCAACCTTTCCGGTATTCCCGTGTCAGGTATGCGTTCGCCTGCTCGGAGTTAGTCACTCTCATATTGTCAGCGTCGTATTCGATCTTGAAACCCTGGCCAGTTCTTAGGGCTACGAGCCCCAGAAGCATGACCTCCGTTAGTGGTGCCGCATAAGAAAATGGACAAGTCGCCTCTCCTTGTTCCTTGCAAGCATTCGCCCAATTCATCTCATGACTACCTTTAATACGAGAAAAAATCTGAGGGCTTGAAGCCGCTTCTGCCATTAGCCTTTCCGGAAAAATCTGAGGGCTACCGCCATAGGTTTCATGCATCAGGATCCCTCGGTCACCTATAAAGATCACTCCACCCTCACGGTTCAGAGTCACACCATCCGGGAGATGTTTTGGGCGTTTCGGCATAAGCCCACCATCATACCAGTGGAGTTGCACAGGTCCCCGCTCACCACGGGAAGGAAAGTCATAGTGGACCTTAGTCGCCAGCGGGTATGAGACTGGATCGTCTTCTGGTCCACCCCACATCGACGAAGTCGCTTCGACCGTGGTCGGATATCCTAAATCCAGGGCCCAGAAAGGATGGTCTATTAAGTGGGCCCCCATATCGCCCAAAGCACCTACACCAAAATCCACCCACCCCCTCCAATGGAATGGATGGTAGATCGGGTGATACCGTACATCCCTGGAGATAGGACCAAGGAACAGGTCCCAAGCCACGTGATCCGGTACATTAAAGTCAGCCCACAGGGCACCCGCATGAGCCTCGGCTACTGAACCCGGCCACCACGAACGGTCCGCTGATAAGGGATCAAAGTTCTCTGAGACCGGAGCAGGCTGGAGAAGGCCCTGCGCCCAAATCGGCCTATTCGTCCAGACATGGACTTCGTTAACACTGCCGATTACCCCCGCAGCGATCCATTCATTAATGAGCCTGGCATCGTCGCTTGAGTGACCTTGGTTCCCCATCTGTGTCACAACCCCTGTAGACGTTGCCAATCCATCGAGCGTACGGGACTCATGGACAGTAGCAGTCAGTGGTTTCTGAACGTATACGTGCTTACCAGCTCGCATCGCTGCAGCAGCAATTACAGCATGGGTGTGATCAGGGGTAGCAATGAGCACCGCTTCGATGTCCTTCTGCTCATCCAACATTACCTGGAAGTGCGTATACTTGCGGGCCTTGACGTATTGCTCCTTCCATCGCTCCCCCTTCTCTCTAGGTCTGCCGTTAGAGTCTGTAGAGCGCTCTTCGACCTTAGCCTCGACCAACTGATGATCAATGTCGCAGACCGCCACGATGTTTTCGGTGCCTAGTTCCTGAGCATTCTCACCCCCCACACCACCGGCACCGACGATCGCGATATTGAGCGTATCACTCGGAGCTTGATATCCCGGGCCTCCAAGGACATGCCTCGGTACGATCATGGCCCCCATCGCTACTTTCGAACTATTCGAGACGAAGTCTCTACGTGTGATATCTTCCGGCACGAGATCCCATCCTTGCAGCGGCCAACTGAGTGTGGCCGTTCTTGACCACAAGATAGGGGTATGCGGGGGTTTTGAAACGGCTGGTGCCTTTGGCTATAGCAAGCCTATGGCACAGCAGCAATGCACTCAATCTCAACCCGCGCTCCTAGTGCAAGACCGCTACCAGCGAGAGCGGAGCGAGCTGGTGGATCTGATGGGAAGTACTGCACGTAAACCTCATTAACTGCAGCGTAATCGCCAATATCTGCTAGAAACACCGTGCATTTAATGAGGTCCAGTAGCGTGGCGCCAGCAGCATCTAGAACGGTGATAATATTCTGCATCGTTTGATGTGTTTCAGGGACCACTCCTCCTTCAACCAACTGCGGAGGGTTCACGCCAGGCTGAGCACCAATTGCACCAGACAAGAAAATCAAATTCCCACTCTTAACAGCTGATGAAAAAACCGGCAGGCGAGCAACACCTTCGGGTTGAATGATTTCTTTTCGAGACGTCATCTCTGGGATTACCACCGTGCCTTCTATCTCTCCCCTCTGTCGCTCCTCAAAAGAACATCCTATCAAGAGGGGTAAGAGCAAGGCAGCTAGGATAGAGCGTATCATCTGGAGCCTCTCGCGAATCGGATTTCGGTGGGAAGGAAAGGTGGTCGACGTTCTCAGGGCGCGCTACTCTTTGGTATGGATCGGCGACACTTTAACGGCCTTGCCGCAACGGGCCTCATGGGACTCAATCTCAGGCCACAGGCTTGGTTTGACCTTTTGTCTGACCAGAACCTGGAGGTCGATGGTCCCCGGCTGAACCAGCGGATGCGCGAGCTTGAGAGCTTTGGTGCTAACGCAGCAGGTGGCATAGATCGTGTTGCATTCAGTGACGCAAATATCGAAGCACTCGACTGGATGGCTGGACTACTCGTGGAGTCGGGCTTTTCTCCTTCAATTGACTTTGCTGGTAATCTGATCGCCCGAAAACCGGGATCCAGTCCTGAGCTTCCTTCAATCATGCTCGGCTCCCATATCGATTCAGTTCCTGGCGGTGGAAACTACGACGGACAAGTGGGCTCGATGGGTGCGCTGGAAGTTGCTGCAACACTCGCAGATGCGGCTTATACCACCCGGCATCCCCTCGAAGTTTCAATTTTTTCAAATGAAGAAGGAGGTAAGACTGGTAGCCGCGCCTTGGCTGGAGAGGTAGAGACGTTCGAGTTGGATATAGTGACTGCGTCGGGTTTTACGATCGGGGACGGCATTCAGCGGCTCGGCGGGAACCCCGATCGCCTGGAGGAAGTGCGCCGGACGGATGGGTCGGCGGAGGCCTTCTTGGAGCTACACATTGAGCAGGGGGCCGTATTAGACGCGGATGAAATCGACATCGGAGTCGTCGAGGGAATTGTAGGAATCATGCGCTGGACCGTCATCGTCGATGGCAGCACCAACCACGCTGGCACCACCCCAATGGACCGGCGATCCGACGCAATGGTTGGGGCGGCAAGGTTCATCGATCTAGTCCATACAACTGCTCGCCGGATGCCAGGCCGACAAGTTGCGACAGTGGGCAGACTCGAAGCCGAACCAGGTGCGCCGAACGTGATACCCGGCCGTGTAACCATGACGCTTGAGATTAGAGATCTTTCGATGGCGGGAATTGAGCGAGTCTTCAATGAAATCAGCGGCAACACGGCACGGATTACAGAAGAAACAGGGACCCACCTCTCATTCCAACGCTTCTATACGAGCAGGGCAGCTCCAACTGCTATGTGGATTCGAGAGATTATCGAAACTTCTGCTCAAGGCCTCAGCCTTTCGACCCACCGCATGCCCTCAGGAGCCGGACACGACGCTCAGAGCATCGCGCTTTTTGCACCGGTTGGAATGATATTTATCCCGTCTGTAGCCGGTGTCAGCCATGCACCCGACGAGCATACCACCCCTCAGGATGTCGTCAACGGTGCGAACGTCCTCCTCCAAACGCTTCTAGAGTTGGACGAGAGATAAAGACCCCTTAAGTAGACATAGAAATATCCCAATCAGGCCGCACTTCTCGGATCATTAACGCGGCGGAGAAGCCCCAGCCCCAAGACAAATAAAACACTGATCGCCATTACCGCGAGCCGTTGGTTGCCACCACTGGCCACGGCGATATAGCCAAACACCAGGGGGCCAACAACAGATGATGATTTACCACACAGGGCATAGAAGCCAAACATTTCTGCTTCCTTGCCCTTTGGAATCAGTGTCGCCATAAATGCACGGCTGGCTGCCTGAACAGATCCCAAGCCGAATCCTGCTACCATTGCGAGTGCACCAAACCACAGCTTTGAGGTCGGAATGAAACCGATACTCACCGCGACAAGAGTCCACATGACCAAGACACCACTCAATATCTTCTTCGGACCCAGGAGGTCTGTAGGCTTCGCCAGTGCGAAGGCTCCTATCAGGGCCGCAATCTGTAGTGCTATGAATAGATAGACCAACTCATTCTGTGTATATCCAAACGTCGTCGATGCCACGGTGCTCGACATATAAATTGCAGTGAGTACTCCGTCGATATAGAAGAAGAATGCAAGCAGAAAGCGCCGCAGGTCCTTCTCCTGTAGCACCTCACCAAAGATTTGGATGATGTTGGTTAAACCCCACCGTGCGGCTCGACTAACGGACATGCCACTAGCCTGGTCCTGGGGAAGAAATAGGAACGATGGGATCGAGAATAGGATGAAGAAAACTGCAACCATGACCCATACCAGATCGATATTGGTCTCAATAAGAGGGATAGCAAGCAGGAGGCCCACAGCCGAGCCTGCGTAACCCACTCCAAACCCAAGGCCAGATACCCAACCTTGTTTATCCGACGAGGCGATGTCGGGCAGGTAGGCATTATAGAATACTAGACAGGCCTCATATCCTACGTTTGCAAAGACGAATACCCAGAATCCCCAAAGCACCGCTCCCGGGCCAAGCGTCGTAAATAATGCAACTCCTGTAATGCACATGGCGACGAAAAAGACCATGAACCTCTTACGCATACCTGCTCGGTCTGCAATAGCCCCAAGCAAGGGGGAACTAATTGCAACAATCAGAGCAGAAAGAGATACGGCACGCCCCCACCACCAGTCGCCGATACTATCGGTATTCCCCACAACCTCATTGATGTAATACACCTGGAAAACAACGCTCGTAATGACTGCCGGATATACAGAATTCGCTAGATCAAAAAGCGCCCATGCTCCGACTTGCTTCTTGTTCACCCAAGCATCCTTCGGACTGTAATACCCATTCAGGCTAACCTCATCAGTAAGAATCTACCCATAGACAACCTACGCCTCAGTTGCGTCTTCCCGATCGCTAAGCCAATCTCAGCAGCCCAGGCCGGTCGGCATGATAGCATTCCCCAAAACCAAATACTCAATGAACAGACTCACGGGAAAGCGCGTCCTTATCACCGGTGCTTCAGCTGGCATCGGAGAAGCTTGTGCGAACGCCTTTGCAGAAAGTGGGGCTGATCTTCTCCTTTCCGCCAGGCGTATCGAACGTGTTGAAGAGCTGGCCACTCGTCTCTCCGAAGACCACGGTGTAGAGGTGCACACCGCCAAACTTGACGTAACCGACTCGCCTGCAGTTACCGCGTACGTAGAAGAAATTGCTGACGCGAACCTTGTGCCGGATATCCTAATCAATAATGCCGGCAAAGCTGTTGGACTCGATCTGTTGCATGAAGGATCGCTCGATGACTGGGAGGACATGATCGACACCAACATCAAGGGTCTGCTTTATGTGTCTCGTGCGATCATCCCACACATGGTCAGCCGCGATTCCGGACATGTCATCAATATCGGTAGTATTGCGGGGCGCTGGGTCTACCCTAAGGGGGCAGTATACAACGCGACCAAGTTTGCAGTCTGGGCGCTTAACGAGGGCATGAACATCGACCTCGTCGGGACAAGGATTCGCGTCTCGAGCGTAGATCCTGGTATGACTGAGACAGAGTTTAGTGAAGTACGCTTCCATGGAGACAAGGACCGAGCAGATAAAGTCTACGAAGGAACTCAGCCGCTCACAGGTGATGACATCGCTGATGCGATTCTGTACGTCGCAAACACACCAGAGCATGTCGATATCATCAATCTAGTCATGATGCCCACCCAGCAACGTCACGCTTTCGTGCTCCATCGCGAGTGAAGGGCAGCTCACCGTACGTCATTGTCTTTACACTTTGGTTGCTCGTCTTCTCTTCAGCGAGCCAGACCATGATTATCTCGCCGATCCTTCCTCAGATCGGCGATGACCTCGGAATAGCAGACGCCGCACTAGGGACACTGGTGTCCGCATACTCTCTGATGGTGGGCATTTTTGCGATCCTCTTTGGTCCAGTATCAGACCGTATCGGACGACGACGGATCCTGCTGGTGGGCTGTGGTGCCATGACTGTTGCACTGATCCTACACACCCTCGTATCTGACTACACCTCATTCCTTACAGTGCGAATGTTTGCAGGCATGGCAGGTGGAATGCTGAGTGGTGCCGCAGTCTCTTACATAGGAGACTATTTTCCCTATGAACGACGTGGTTGGGCGACTGGATGGGTCATGAGCGGATCTGCCTTTGGCCAAATCGTAGGTATTCCGATCGGAATCGTCCTAGCAGGCCAGTGGGGCTTCAGAGCACCCTTCTATATTTTCGCCGTGACGATGGCAGCGACAATCCTGCTACTCTTTTTCAAGGTTCCACAGCCTCCTGGGAAGCAATCACTTGAGCAATTGAGTGTAGGAAAGGCAGCATCAGATTACGCTGCAATGCTACGTCGACCGGAAGTAGCCTGGGCTGCAGTCGCCTACTTCGTGATGTTCCTTGGAGTTTCAATCTTCACAGTCTATCTCCCGACCTGGCTCGAGCGAGATCTCAATATTTCTGGAAACGAGATAGCTTTGATGTTCTTAGTGGGTGGAATCGCCAATGTCCTGACGGGACCTCAGGCTGGGAAGTGGTCAGATCGGATAGGCCGTAAGGGCATTATCCTCCTTGCATGTATTGGACTTTCATCCCTAATGCTGCTCACGGTCCCACTTGTGACCAATTCTATAATGGCATGTGTCTTTTTCTTCCTGATCATGATGCTCGTAGCTATGAGGACTAGTCCCTTCTCTGCACTACTCACGGCTTTGGTAAATGACGACCGACGCGGCTCACTCATGAGTTTAGCGGTCGCTCTGGGCCAGATGGGCTTCGCACTTGGTGGAGCCATAGCAGGTCCTCTTTTTGCTGGAATGGGGTATAGCTCAAACACTGTACTTGGAGCCATTTTTGTGCTCGCGATGGGTCTCATTGTATGGTTCTTTATCCCCGAACCCGGTATCCGAACTACTCTGGCCACAGCAGACTGAATCGCAACCCCTATCGCCCTAGCTAGGCCTTCATATCTTTTTTTTCACTTCAAAATCAGGGTGCCATGCCACCCGGGACAGTTCTGTGGATAGAGATTCTCACAATGCGCTGAGCTTCCGATTCTTCGAGCGAGCCTCTTCCAGTTATTTGAGGGGGAAGAACCGGTCATGCCGTTAGAGTTCGAGAATGGCATCCTGGGGATCCAGGTCCAGATCGATAAGCTACTCGACCTTGCTGACCGCAAGGGTATCGACGTATCGAACGAAGTAGAGGTTCTCCGTGAGAAGCTCCTCGAGATTAGTCAGCAAACATACGCAAATCTGACTCCTATGGAGCAAGTTCTCGTTGCCAGACATGATCAGCGCCCATACACACTCGACTATATCAATCTCATATGTACCGATTGGATCGAGCTTCATGGTGATCGTGTGTTCCGAGACGACCAAGCAATTGTAGGCGGATGGGCTCGTATACGTGGGCGCACAGTCATGATGATTGGCCACCAGAAAGGCCGCACCATGAAAGAAAATTTAGATAGGAATTTCGGTATGCCTCACCCCGAAGGCTACCGAAAAGCCCTCCGTCTCATGAAACAAGCAGAGAAGTTTAGACGACCTATAGTTACGCTCATCGACACCCCAGGCGCTTATCCAGGTATTGGAGCGGAAGAGAGGGGTCAAGGGGAAGCAATTGCCACAAATCTCCGGGAAATGGCCCGATTAAAGACACCTCTTATCAGCGTGGTAATCGGTGAAGGTGGATCAGGAGGTGCCCTCGCCCTAGGTGTCACGGACCGAATTATGATGCTCGAGCACTCAGTTTATTCAGTGATTTCACCCGAGGGCTGCTCGGCAATACTGTGGCGCTCTGCAGAACATCGGGAAGAAGCTGCCAGTGCTCTACAGTTAACAGCTGACGATCTACTTGATCATGGGGTATGTGACGAAATCATTCCTGAACCGATAGGTGGTGCTCATTCAGATTGGGGCACTGCTGGAGCTTATCTTGAAGATGCTTTGGACCGCGTCCTCTCTGAACTTGTAGAACTGACAATTGAAGAATTACTGGAAAATCGGTGGGCGAAATACGAAGCGATTGGTGCATGGCGTGAAGCATGAGGGACGATAGAGCCTGGTCCGGTTTTGCAGAGATTTCGTTCAAAGGGAATCGCAAGGCTTATTTCAGCTATACCAGCCTTAATCTGCGTCCCGGCCTGGATGTGATCGTCGAGGCAGATCAGGGTAAGGACTTGGGGAAAGTGACAGCCGTAGGAGTGATCGCTGAAAGGAAGTGCTCCTCCTCAAATGGAGGTTGTGCAACGCCAGCCCCGGAGCAGAAGGTTCTTCGGATTGCTCACTCCAAAGATATCGGGAAAAGTCAGGCACTCCGCAAAGATGAAGATAGAGTGCGAATTGAGGCACGTAAGTTGGTAGCTAAGCACCAATTAAACATGAAGGTGACAGATGCAGAGTGGCAATTCGATCGCAATAGGCTGATCCTCTACTTTACAGCTGAGAAACGTGTTGATTTCCGCCAGCTCGTGCGAGATTTAGCGAGCAAGTTCAAGGCTCGTATCCAACTAAAGCAGATCGGAGTACGGGACGAAGCTGCACTCCTGGGAGGAGTAGGACGCTGTGGACGAGAGCTATGCTGCTCCACATGGCTACCTGAACTTAAACCAATCAGCCTTCAACTCGCTAAAAGCCAAGGTCTCTCTTTAAACCCTTCTCAAATCAGTGGATGCTGTGGGAGGCTAATGTGTTGCCTTATGTACGAGCACCGCACCTACGTAGAAGCCCGACGGCGATTCCCACGTGAAGGTCTTAAGATCCGCACGGGAAAGGGGCTAGAACGTGTGATTACAATCGATATCTGGAATGATACCGTCTTACTCAGAGATGACGAAGGTACCCGCCGTACGTTAACGCTCGAACAACTAGAGATAGAGGTCGCACAGTGAGTGATGCCAAGCGTCTCTTCATTACAACCCCTATCTACTACGCTTCGGGCGAACCTCATATCGGCCACGCATACGCAACGATTCTCGCAGATGTAATCGCACGATTTGGTCGACAAACTGGAGCTGATGTCTTCTTCCTCACTGGTACTGACGAACATGGTCAGAAAATGCAGGAAGAGGCTGAGCGCCGGGGCATCAAGCCGATTGAACTGTGCGATACCATGGCGACCGCCTTCGGTGAGGCATGGGAAACTCTCGAGATTTCACACAACCGCTTCATACGGACTACAGAGCCTGAGCATATCGCTGTGGTAACTGCCTTTCTTCAGCGTCTCTGGGACCGTGGTGAGATCTATGACGGGACATACTCGGGGTGGTACTGCGTATCTGACGAACGTTACTGGACTGACAAGGACCTAGGACCAGGAGGCACCTGCTCAATCTGTAGCCGCAAGGTTACGTACGTAGAAGAAAAAAACTACTTCTTCAAGATGAGTAATTATCAAGACGCTCTAGTCCAACACATCGAAGACAATCCGGACTGGATCATCCCAGAAATCAGACGGAACGAGGTCCTGGGCTTCTTACGACAACCGCTGGCTGACCTCTCAATATCACGACCGAGGGAGCGGGTGTCTTGGGGGATACCGCTACCTTTCGATGAGGACCACGTAGCCTACGTTTGGGTCGATGCCCTAATTAACTACCTCACGGCCTCAGGAGCGATTAACCCTGAGGCATCACCAGGTGAACAAGGCTTTGAGGATCTGTCCGATTCTTGGTGGCCTTGCGATCTGCACCTAATTGGCAAGGACATCCTTACGAACCACTCGGTTTACTGGCCAACACTACTGATGGGCGCTGGTCTCCCAATCCAACGGCAGATCTTATCTCACGGATGGTGGATCGTGGGAGACACAAAAATGTCCAAATCACTTGGGAACGTAGTAGACCCACTAGCGCTACGAGAGGATTTCGGGACCGATGCTGTCCGCTGGTATCTACTTCGGGAGATGCCCACTGGCTCAGATGCCTCGTTTACGCCAGAACGGTTCATGACGCGCTACAACGAGCTCTCTAATGTGCTTGGAAATCTTGTGAGTCGTTCGATTTCAATGGTCTCGAAGTACCGAGACGGAATTGTACCTACCTCCCAAGATGATGGCCTTTCCAGCGAAATCAGCAAGGCATTAGCTAGTAATTATGATGCGATGGCTGATTACCGTATACATGAAGCGCTCGCAGCTAGCATGGACCTAGCCAGAGCTGCAAACGTCTATGTAGAAGACCGCCAGCCCTGGACACAGGCCAAAGATCCCAATGCGGCAGAAGAACTAGATGAGACTTTAGCTACCTTAGTGCGGGTACTCTGCGTGCTTTGTGCCCTTTTAGAACCTGTCGCTCCAGGTAAAATGGCTGAACTTGCACTTCGACTCGGACTTAATAGCCTTCCGTCATTAGAAACTTCTCTAACAGTCAACCTTACTGGTAACCGTTTAGAGGTAAGTGATCCGCTTTTTCCACGAATCGAGCCGTCGTGGGCTGGGGATTTGGGTTGACGCTAACTTCAACCCTCATCTACTTTTTCCTTTGTAAATAAGGATTTTGCCAATGCATAGAGCGATATAACGGATGATCGGAGATAAGTGGACATTTCTGTTAGTCCGGGACGGGCACAGCACCATCAAGCAATACGCCCTGTCCTCACGCCGCCTTCAAGTATTAGTTGGAGGAGGACTGCTAACAGCCATTATCCTTATTGGATACGCTCTCACAATTGGGGTTGATGGATACGCTCGGTTACGATCAGCTCAGCTGGATACTCGTAATACTGTCCTTCAGGATGAACTGAAGGAGTTTCAGATGCGCGTTGACCATCTTGAGTCAACGCTCAATCAGATTGCTCAGGATGACGCGCGCTTCCGCAGTATAGCCGGACTAGAATCCATTGACTCTGAAGTCCTACAAGCTGGCGTAGGAGGACCTGGACTCGTTGGACCAGAAGCCCATTCACTCTGGACAATTGACCCATCCATTTCGGAGAACCTCTTCGAAGTGTCGTACGATCTAAACCAACTGGAACGCCGAGCCCGTTTGCTGTCTAGCAGCTTAGAAGAGGCCACGGATTCACTGCTCGCTCACAGAGACCTGTTGGAGTCGACTCCCTCAATCTTACCAACTCCAGGATGGCTAAGTAGCAGTTATTCTGAATCCCGCATGCACCCTATCCACAACCGACCACTTCCTCATCCTGGAGTAGACATCTCTGCTCCAAAGGGAACATCTATTTATGCAGCAGCTAAGGGTAAGGTTATTAAGGCAGGTTGGATCGTTGGGTACGGACTCACGATTGAAATCGACCACGGCTTTGGATATGTGACACTCTACGGTCATGCTTCAGAGTTGGTCGCTAGCCCGGGGGAAGAAGTACAGCGTGGTGATGTAATAGCAAGAGTAGGAAGTAGTGGTATAGCCACTTCACCACATCTGCACTATGAGGTCCGTGTTCAAGGTATAGCTCAGAACCCGGCTAACTTTATCCTTCCTGAATATGTACGCTATTGATGATCTTCCGGTAAAACAGCCTTGCCGGAAGCTTGATGCTATTTTTCAACCGCTGTACCTTCGCCCTCTTCTGTTTCTAAACAAGACGCATGGAGTTTAAATATGAGGTGTAGGTTCCTCTTGTTCAGCCTAAGCTTGCTGATCGCAGCCTCCGCGTGCGGACCGGCTGAAGTCGTAGTGACCATGGAGATTGATGTAGCTAGCCCAGATGGGGAAGGAATGGTTACACGACCTCTTTCAGATATTGAAGTGAGACTTCTGCCCTACGATCGGGACGCAGTCTTCGATTCGATGGCCAGCGCGTTTGGCACACCAGAACCTCCCATTCCTGAAGAACTCATCGCGGAACGAGAGCGGGTTCAAGAAGCACAGGAGGAATGGCAGAATAACCAGAACCGCTGGAACCTGATCCGAGACACACTCCAGAAATTGACTACGGCCTTAGAGCAGTATAACCGCGGGGAAGCCACCTACGTTGTGCTATTCAGAGAGTGGAATGATTTCGATGGAGAGCTTGGAGACGTAGAACGCCAGATGAATCGGTCGTTTGAAAACTTTACTGGCCTGCAAGAGGGTACAATCGAAGCCTCTAACACCATTAGAATGATGCGGGAAAATTGGGGTGACGAAGCTTTCTCAGGATCATTCGAAGTATTTGATGCTAAGAGGCGAGCCTCCGGTCTTGATGCAGTAGCAGACACTACGGATGCTTCTGGTATCGCCAGACAAAATCTGAAGGTCAAACCTGGCCAATACTGGGTCTATGCACGTTACGAGCTCGCTTATACAGAACTCTATTGGAATATCCCTATTGAAGTTATTGGAGGGGAGCCTCTTCAAGTGTCTCTTTCCCGTGCTAATGCCGAGGAACGAATTAAGCTGTAACACGCTCACTAGTGGGCATACCCAAATACTGCTATTAAGCCGCCCAAGCACGAACAAGTGCCTGGGCGGCTTCCTTTTATGAGTCTCGGAAGCGATTGTGTTGCCCCATGATCAGTGCTAGCGGTGTAAACCCCACGTTTAAGGTCGATGCGGACTCTGTCGGTTGGATCACATTTGATGATCCAAAGCGCAAACTCAATGTGCTTGCTGAAGACGTTATGCGTGACCTCGCTGAAGCACTGGATCAGGCTCACGTGGCAGAATATGAAGGTCGTGTGCAGGCATTAGTGATCCAGAGTGGCAAAGTACGCTCTTTCATTGCAGGAGCAGACATTCATGAAATCACCAAGCTCGAGGATCCCCTAGAGGTAGAGCAGAAAATTCAACTTGGCCAAGCAATCTTCGGGAAGCTGGAGAACTTGTCAGTCCCAACCATAGCGGCAATCGATGGTATCTGTCTCGGAGGGGGCACTGAAATTGCGTTGGCATGCCAGCACCGAGTCCTTTCGGATTCGAAGGCCACGAAAATAGGCCTACCAGAGGTTACTCTTGGAATATTGCCTGCATTGGGTGGCACTACTCGTTTACCGCGCCTGGTCGGACTGCGAGCGGCCCTTGAACTTCTGCTCACTGGGAAGCAGATCGACTCGCGTAAAGCCCGTAAAATCGGCTTCGCTCAAGAAGTTTTTCCTGAAGCACACTTTGAGGGAATGGTCCGAGATTTCGCTCTTGATGCTGCTGAGCTTCAACCAAGGACGTCCAGACGAAAAAAAGACCTCCTTAGCAGAGTAATGGATGATACCCTGCTCGGTCGTAAAATCGTGCTGAGCATGGCCCGAAAGAGAGTAGCTACCCGAACCGGAGGGCATTTCCCTGCGCCGTTCCGGATTCTTGACATCCTAGATAAGCATCTAAGTGGGAGCATCTCGGATAGTCTCGCAGCTGAAGCACACTTAGGAGCCGAGCTTTTCATCTCTTCAGTGAGCAAAAACCTTCTACATGTATTCCATACCAGAGAGGCCGCCCGGAAAGGCCTTGGTGTAGATCCTAAGAAGAATGATTCCGGTAAGATCCAAGTCCTCGGAGTACTGGGGGCGGGTATCATGGGTGGTGGTATAGGCCAATTCGCTGCGTACAATGGCGTACGTGTGTATATGAAAGACATCGATCACAACGCCATCACTACTGGATTGCGCCATGCCCAGGGCCTGTTTGACAAGGCTACTCAACGCAAGAAGCTATCTAGAAGACTAGCCAACCAACGTATGGAGTTGATCGCCGGAGGACTTGAATATTATGGGATCTCAAGTGCCCAGGTCATCATTGAAGCGGTCGCAGAACGGATGGATGTCAAAAAATTAGTCCTTCAGGAAACAGAAGAATGCGTGCGCAACGATTGCATCATTACTACCAATACATCCTCTCTATCAGTAGACAAGCTGGCTGAAAACCTCAATCAACCTGACCGTTTCTGTGGGATGCATTTCTTTAATCCTGTGCATCGAATGCCTCTCGTCGAAATCGTGAGAGGCCGGGATTCAAGCGAGAAAACAATTGCAGCGGTCTACGCCTTCGCACTGCAGTTGGGCAAGGTGCCAGTCGTAGTCGGTAATGGTCCTGGATTTCTTGTCAATCGTGTTCTCGGACCCTATTTGAATGAGGCGGGATTCCTGCTCGAGGAAGGAGCAAGCATCCAACAAATTGATACTGCTGCTATAGAATTTGGCATGCCGGTAGGCCCATTAAGGCTTATTGATGAAATTGGATTTGATATCTCTGCACATGCGGGNGCATCACTCCATAGAGCTTTTGGAGAGCGACTCAATCCCTCGCTTACTCTTGTNGCACTCTCTGCAACAGANCGGTTAGGNAAGAANGGTGGNCAAGGCTTCTATCAATATGAGAANGGNCANAANGAAAGGCCTGACGAATCGATTTATGGTGAGCTNCAAATGCCCGCTCCAACTGAACCTCAGAAGTTCTCGAATCAACAAATCTGCTCACGCCTAGTATTCCAGATGATCAATGAGGCTGCCCGTATACTAGAAGACGGTATCGTACAAAGAGCGGAACACGTTGACCTCGCGTTAATCATGGGCACCGGATTCCCGCCCTTCCGAGGCGGCCTGCTCAGATTCGCTGACACCCTGCACCCCCGCAGTATTCTCTACCATATCCGGAAGCTCGAAGAGGTATACGGTACTCGGTTTACTCCTGCGCCCCTCTTGATTGACCTCGCCGATCGTGACCAAACGTTTTACCAGGCGTTCGGAACATGATCGCAGGGATAGTCCCATGTGCTGGCACATCAAAACGAATGGGTGAGCCCAAGGCACTAATGGAGGTCTCGGACAAAACATTTGTACAGCGGGCTGTCGATGTACTCTCTTTGGGCGGATGTGCTCCAGTGGTGGTCGTTGTCCCAAATAACCCTGACATAGAAAGCGCAGCTCACAGCACGAAAGCCCACGTTTTAGTTAACCACGATCCTGGTGAAGGACCAATCACATCGCTGAGGCTCGCACTTCGTGAAATGACCTCAACGCTTGATGGGATAATTTATCTGCCGGTGGATCATCCTCTGGTGAAAGTTGACACCATCCGGCAGTTACTAGTTGTCGCCAAAGAGTCCTTAGCACCATTAGTCATCCCCACATATTTAGGAGACAGAGGTCACCCAAGCTTTTTTCGCGCCAACCTATTTAATGAACTCAACGACCCGGCTCTTGATGGTGGAGCGCGCACTATTGTGCACCGACACCTCTCTGAGGCAACCCTAATTCCTGTCGATGATTCCGGAGTTCTAGCTGATATCGACACACCCGAGTCGTATGAATACGCACTGCAGAACGTCAGTGACTCACCATGACATCCCTTCACCCAGCAGAAGCGACAAGACTCCTAGTAGAGGTTCCAGAAAGAGGTGGCAGTGTCGTTGTATCGACCGTTGTTGGCGACAACCAGTTCACTGGAAATCGTATTGCCTTGATTGTGATTGAGAACGAGAAACCAGAGTTACGAGGTTCACTCATCCTTGAATCGGGGACTGATTCAGCAATTCAATTAATGAAGGATATATTGGAAAATCCTCATTCCTCTGATGGGCTTCACAAACTGACTGTCGCTGATCAGTCGTTGGAGATTTATATCGAAATCCGACGCCCTGTTCAGGAACTTGTAGTCGTCGGTGCAGGACATATCGCTCAACCGCTCGCACACTTAGGTGCGCTGCTGGGCTTCCAGGTTACCGTGATCGACGACCGCCCAGAGTTCGCTACTCAGGAACGTTTTCCAAGTGCCGATAAGGTTATACGAGCCGATTTTTCAGACCCATTTCGCGATACACCGCTGCACACGCGTTCTCATGTCTTACTTGTCACCCGTGGCCACAAGTACGACTACGCATGCCTTATCAGAGCACTGCAAATGGATCCACCACCTGCTTACATCGGTATGATCGGGAGCAGACGAAGAGTGCGCGCAACATATGTCCAACTCCTCGAAGAAGGCATCGCACATGCACTGCTGGACCGCATACACGCTCCCGTAGGCCTCGATATCGGTGCTGAAACTCCTGAGGAAATCGCGGTAGCGGTAGCAGCAGAACTCATTATGGTAAGACGCGGAGGGACTGGGGTTTCACTAAAGGGTGTTGAGCGCATCGTAGAAAGATTTTTCAAGGAAGATAAATGACTCATGACGATGATCGTTCGCTAACCCAAGCCCTAGAGGCTGCCCGAGAGGCTGGACGCCGTTGTGCACTGGCAACGATTGTCTCTACAAAGGGCTCCACACCTCGTAAGGTCGGAGCTAGGATGATTGTAGATCCTGATACAGGCCTCGTAGGCACGGTCGGAGGTGGTTGCGGGGAAGCAGAAGTTATCGAAGCAGCCTACAGGGTAATCGAGACCGGGAAAGCTCAACGGGTCAATGTAGACCTGACGGATGACCTCGTGTCATGGAGCCCAGCCGTGTGTGGTGGCGTCATGGATATTTTCGTTGAACCCGTTTCTCCAGAACGTTCTTGACTGGTAGTTCGCAAGTCCGTATCCACTACCGCAGACCGCCAGATAGGGAAGAGATATTTCATCAGAGGGTCGTGCTAGAACGTCAGGAGGTTATCGTCACGCTCGCTGAGGCAATTAACCTCGATATTCCAATGATTATAGACGGGCGAGTTGCCCTAGAGCCCGGTTCCGCAGTGGTTTGGTTTACATTCCCAGGAGCTTGGCACGATATAGGAAGTTTTCACCGTGAGGACGGAACATTCACGGGCTTCTACGCCAATGTGATCACGCCACCGAAGATTGAAAAACATGACTGGTACACGACCGATCTGTACCTGGATGTATGGATCACTCCGAACGGCACTGCAAAGCTTCTGGATGAAGATGAATTTGAAGAAGCAATCAATCATAGGCTAATCGACCAACCGACTGCAGACCGTGCTCGTGAGGAGGCAAGCCGCCTACTGGATGAAGCTAGGCGCGGTGTTTGGCCGCCTCCAATTGTCAGGGAGTGGACACTGGAGCAGGCTCGAGCAATTGCTATAGCCTGAGAAGCATCGTCTAGTCCGTTCGGTAGGCAGCACAGAGTCGAGTGATATCCACGTGCAACTGCTGCAGAACTAGAGGATCTTCACGCAAGCAGTCAATCAACCGAGGGTGCTGCTCCATTAACTCAGTCGAAATCTCTATGTCTTCGTGATGGTATACACCGTTGTCGACAAGGAGCAGGCGGACCTTAGTCTTATTCTTGCTCATGAGGCCCTCCGAATGAACCGCGGCACTTCCGGTAATGCAGCCAAGAAGATCAACAACATTACAATGGCAGAGATAACACAGTACTGACACCATGCCTCAATCACGAATGCCTCCAAATACGTCAGATAGGCTGAAAACGTGACGCCCCCCAGGGATCCACTGAATAAGAAGGCACCGATTACAGGAGACTCCCGGTGGTTAGGCTGCACCCCTAGATACGCTAGACAAAGTAGGATCAGATAGCCTGCAACGCCGATCGCAGATACGGGTATCGGCCCAACTTTAGCATATACGCTTGACTGTACAGTCCCGCAGTCCCCTACGCCGCAAACGATCGGGCCAGTCAATCCCAGATTATGTGCCATGAGATAAAGCGCAACGAACAATCCGACCATAGACAAGACCGCAATCACCATGCGATTCAACGGTGGGGAAGAAGCATGCAGGACGGTAGTGTCTTCGCTCACCCCATCCCTCCTTAGTCTCTCTAGTAGTCCCTAGATCAGTTACCAGCTGTCTCTAGGTCTTCCAGGGCCGACTCAATTGCCGCTTCTATCGACTGGAAGTCATTACGCATTACGGGCCTTAACCCTTGTCCCTTAACATTAAGGAAGATGGTCGGAGTTCCGCTTACACCCGCTTCTTGGCCCAAACTCATATTTGCAGTAACCACATCTGCGTATTTGTCACTCTTCACGCATCCCTCAAACGTATCCTGGTCCAACCCTAATCCTTGAGCATAACCCAGAAAGGCACCAACCGCGCTCTGCCTACCCGACCAACTCGACTGGTTCCTAAAGAGCTCTTGATGATACTCCCAATAAAGGTCTTGATCGCCTGCACAGCGTGCAGCACGGGCTGCAAGGAAAGCGTGGGGGTGCATATTTATTAGGGGAAAGTCAAAATACTGAAAATAAGCCCGCCCTGTCTGCACCAATGCTAGATCGATCTGGGGCTTGACTGAGAGGGCGAAGCCGCCACAGCCAGGACACTGATAATCTCCAAACTCAATGATCCCTATCGTGCCGGTTGGATCTCCTGAAGTAATCCCCTGAGCCAGCTGCTGGTATACAGCTCGATCTTCAAGATCTAGCTCGAGCAATGGCCCGGTCGCTGGGGTGCCAAGAACACTCCCTCGCACACTCCAGAACAACCACCCAGCCCCAATCAAAGCAACGATCCCAAGGATCATTACAAACCTAGTCATGTCAGAGCCACCTTTACTGCGGCTCCCTCTCCTCTCTTCTGCTCTCGACACCTTTGACTCCCGCGCTGATCACCTGCCCTGAAGCAGGTACAGGGTATGAAACAAAATTCAGTCCAGCGTAGCACCGAATCTTAGATAAACTACCAACTTGAAGATGCTCCCACGTGACGGGCTGATCAAGCTAAGTGGACCGTGCACTGGTCGTTCAGGATGCAAGGTATGAAACGATCTCATCCGTATCAGTCAGATCTATGACGACCCTATTGGCACCAGCTTTAGCTAATTGTGATGAGCTAAAGCTACCAGTTGCCACAGCCAGCGTACGTGCGCCAATCGCCAATCCACAATCAACATCTCGGGGTGTATCTCCAATTACCACTGTGTTCTCTGGACAAAGCGCAGGGTTCCACATATCACGAGCACGCTGCAGTGCGATCCTGGAAAGCTGCTCCCGTTCCTCATGGTCTGAACCATAGCTTCCTAGAACAAAATGCTCTGTCAGACCAGCAGAGTCGAGCTTGAGTTGTGCTCCACGAGCAATATTTCCGGTCAGCAGACCCACGCCGATATCGTCCATTCTCTTGAGAATATTCAAGAGTTCATGCACTCCAGGCAGCACCTGCATGGGGCATTGAGTCAATTCATCTGCCAGCCGCTCTGTGTAGGAATGCCAGAGTGAAGGAAATCGTTCCTCAATCAGGTCGACACTATAATCAATTCCTACTAGGAGTTCTCGAGCGATTTGGGGATCCGTCTTACCACCAAAACTTACTTCTTCAACATTACCAACGGTCCCAAACGTATCGATCATCGCCCCGCAAAAGGCATTCTTCGCAGGGCCTCCAGTCATTAGAGTCCCATCAATATCAAAAAAAGCGACTCTCCGCATCTAACGACTAAGCCACTCCTGCTACTAATGTAGGATCAAGGTTCCCACCACTTATCACGATCGCAACACGTGCGTCCTGTGCTTCAACTGCCTTCGATATTAGGGCAGCAGTTGCTGCTGCACCTGAGAACTCCACTATGAGCTTTTGTTTGCTCACTAAAAGTGAAGTGGCCTCCTGGATTGCATCATCTGAGACAGTGACAACGTCATCCATAAGGCTGAAAGCATGCTCATACGTAAGTTCTCCAGCCATCACTGGTGCTAATCCATCAGCGATCGTATCGATCTGCTTAATAACCACGGGCCTTTCCTCATCAAGCGCCTTTCTCATCGAAGCCGCCCCTACGGGCTCAACACCGATTACCCGTGCAGTCGGTAAGAGTCTCTTGATCGATGCCGCTACACCGCTTGCCAACCCCCCACCACCGATTGGAGCTAACACCAGATCAACGTCTGGCCATTCTCGGGCAATCTCCAAACCGACTGTGCCCTGTCCAGCAATGATGTGGCGGTGATCGAAAGGTGGCACAATAATGAGCCCTTGTTCCTCAGCAATCTCTTCCGCTTTAGCCCGTCTTTCGAGTGAAGTCGTACCTTCGTAGATCACCTCAGCACCAAGGCGTTCTGCACCATCACGTTTTACTTTTGGAGCTGTAGTCGGCATCACCACGACTGCTCTTACACCTCTCAACTTTCCTGACAAGGCAACGGCCTGAGCGTGATTCCCAGACGAATAGGTGATAATCCCAGACGCAACCTGCTCGTCAGAAAGTTGAGAAACGAAGTTGTATGCCCCACGGATCTTGAAAGAACCTGCGCGCTGCAAGCTCTCGCACTTGAGTCGAACATTGGCCCCAGTAAGCTCAGAAACTATATCAGACGGCAATAGTGGAGTTCGTACCGCTACACCGGCCAACCGACGTGCTGCAGCTTCCACCTCTGTGAGGCCCACTAATCCTTCACCTTGTAGGATGTCGCTCAAGCCTCGACTCCGTCAGTCTCCGAAGTTACTGAGTCCTCATCACTGAGATCGTCCGAACCCTCACCATTTGCATCCTCGGTAATAACACGGGCAACATCCACAACGGCATCACCGTCATCAAGATTGACCAACTTTACTCCCTGGGTGGCGCGCCCAATTACTGAGATCTCCGATACGCGCTGGCGATTCACGACTCCTCGGCGAGTGATCATCATCAATTGCTCTTCTTCCGAAACTGCCTTGACCGCTACGACCAAACCATTTTTATCGGTTGTCTTGAGGTTGATAACCCCCTTCCCGCCCCGTTTCTGTAACCGGTATGCGTCAACCTTTGACCTTTTACCCATCCCCTTCTCCGACACCACTAGCAAAGTTGAATCGGGACGGACCACAACCATGCCCACAACAAAATCCCCTTCTCGAAGACTCAAGCCCCTCACACCAGCAGTAGCACGTCCCATTTGACGCGCATCCCCTTCATTGAATCGGATCGCCTTCCCATCTCGGCTCGCGAGGATAATCTCATCCTCTCCAGATGTAATCTGAACGTCTATCAGTTCATCACCCTCTTTGATGTTGATAGCATTCAAGCCTACCGACCGGACATTACCGTACGCTGAAAGAGCGCTCTTCTTGATCACGCCGAACCTTGTACAAAACAAGAGGTTCCTATCCTCAGAGAATTCACGCACAGGTACCACTGATGCGATCTCTTCTTCATCTGAGAGATTCAGCAAGTTAATGATCGGCTTACCGCGTGCCGTCCGTCCTCCGACGGGGATTTCCCACACCTTGATCCAATAACACTGTCCGCGTCGAGTGAAGATCATCAAATAGTCGTGCGTTGAAGCGACAAACAGATGTTCCACCCAATCCTCATCCTTAGTCCCCATGCCACGCAACCCTCGTCCACCTCGACGCTGGGCACGGTATGTATCAATGGGAAGCCGCTTCACATATCCCTGATGTGACACCGTGATGACCATGTCTTCTTCAACAATCAGGTCTTCCACATCGAACGATCCCACGGCTGCTGTTATCTCAGTCCGCCGGTCATTGCCGTGCTTCTCTGAGACTGCCAACAGTTCGTCCTTGAGGATTCCCATCCGACGATCTTCCGATCCCAAAATCCCTCGGAGATCCTCAATTAGCTCTCGTACCTCTGTCAGTTCGATTTCAAGCTTTTCAATCTCAAGACCCGTAAGACGAGACAGGCGCATCTCGAGTATGGCTTTGGCCTGTAACTCGGAGAGTTCGAATCGCTCACGGAGTTCAGTAGCAGCAATCTTTGAGTCTTTTGAGCCGCGGATGACTTTGATGACTTCATCAATGTTATCAACCGCGATCTTAAGCCCCTCAAGATGGTGTTCTCGTGAAAGGGCCCGTTGGAGATCAAACTCGCTTCGACGGACTATGACCTCATGCCGGTGATCCACGAAGTGAAGAAGCATCTCGCGGAGCTGCATCACCTTTGGCTGTCCATTAACGAGGGCGAGTAAGATCGTACCAAACGTCGATTGCATCTGCGTGTGCTTGTACAATCTGTTCAACACAATGTGTGGGACAGCATCTCTCTTAAGTTCGATAACAATCCTCATTCCTTCACGGTCTGACTCATCGCGCAAATCCCTAATGTCCGGAAGCTTCTTGTCACGCACGAGTTGTGCGATCTGCTCTATTAGCCTGGACTTGTTGACCATAAAAGGAATCTCAGTCACTACGATTCGTTCCTGGTCGTCTCCTATCGTCTCAACCTCCGCCCGAGCCCTCATAACGATGCGTCCCCTTCCGGTCCTGTACGCATCACGAATTCCTTCTTGGCCGCAAACAAAACCGCCAGTTGGAAAATCCGGGCCGGGAATGATGCCCTCTAGCTGCTCCTGGGGTATATCCGGATCATCAATGAGGGCGATTGTCGCATCAACGACTTCTCTCAGATTGTGGGGTGGGATATTCGTGGCCATTCCAACCGCAATGCCAGAAGAGCCGTTGATGAGAAGGTTCGGTGCGCGAGACGGTAGCACCGATGGTTCATCCACACTTCCGTCGAAATTCGGGATGAAGTCGACCGTTTCCTTATCAATATCGGCAAGAAGCTCAATTGCCATGCGTGTCAGACGGGCTTCTGTATACCGGTAGGCTGCCGCCGAGTCACCGTCTACTGAGCCGAAATTTCCTTGACCATCTACCAGTGGATAGCGGAGTGAAAAATCCTGCACCATCCTCACCATTGAATCGTAGACGGAGGAGTCACCGTGGGGATGGTATTTCCCAAGCACATCTCCCACGACAGTCGCGCTTTTCTTGAATGGTCGACCTGGGCTTAGCCCCAACTCGCCCATCGCATATAGGATCCGCCGATGCACCGGTTTCAGGCCATCCCTCACATCTGGCAAAGCACGCTGCACAATCACACTCATCGAGTAATCGATGAAGGATTCTCGCATTTCGTCCTCTATGAGACGCGAAAAAACCTTTTCGCCCTGACCATTCTCTCCTACGAGATCAATCTCTTCAGTCATGCGTTTTTTCCTTAGAAGACTTCGTGGGCTGACAAGTCGATAGTCTTAGTCGAATGCGGGATAGCTTTTTCCCCTTCATATCATACAAACCGCTTGCCAAGCACCATGCTCATAACTCAGACAGCGATATGGTTTTGTTCTAGAGTTCACTTTCGGCCGGGATCAGTAACGACCTAAGCTGCCGGTCTATTCCTGCATGAGTGTGGTACTTGGAGGGCTGGTAAAGGTCTGGCAAACTCAACTTTCCTGGTGGCTTTGGAGAACTCGATTCATTCGCCTGGCTAACGCTTACCAAGGCCCATAAAAATAACGCTTTTTCGCTATCAAATCATGCCATGGCGACGAAGTTTTCTAGCTCGCGATAGCCAGCCTTAGAAAGTAGGTTTCTCAGCGACTGGCGGGCTCCTTCTTGGCCCACCGAAGCAAGATGTAAAACATCCTTCAACCTAAGGGCTTCATCCGCGTCTAGGACCGGCGCACCATGTATATTCTGTCCAATCTTGCGAGGGCTCACCTCCGCATAGGCGATGACCGGTACCCCGACTTGGGCTAACTCCCGACTGAAGCCCTTACCAACTCTTCCCGCACCCCAAATCAGCACACCATTTACTGCCGAGGGAAAAGCAGAGATTAGATGGTGGACCTTGCATCGACGGAACGCATCAAGGGAATACCGTTTATCGATCCGTGACAGGCGTTCTGGAGCTTCTCTCCATTGCATAAGCACAGCAGGCACCTTTCCTAGGCGTCCACCTGATCGCCACACCCTGAGCAAAAGATCGTAGTCTTCAGGCCAACCGAGATCTTGGTAACCTCCTACTTGTTCAATGGCATCGGCTCTCATAAAGAATGCAGGGTGTGGTAATGGGCATTCAACAAAAATTTCCTTCTCGATTTCTTCGGGTCTAGCCGGTGCATTCAGCCAACTCTGGTAACGCAGTGCACCATCCCGAACCTTCTCGGCAGGGAAGTACTCTATCTCACATCCACAGATCGCCAGAGAGCTATCTGACTGCATTAGTTGAATCTGCAAATCAAAGCGGGTGGGGTCAGCAATGTCATCTGCATCCATCCTCGCCAGATAAGCCCCAGTAGCTTCACTGCGTGCAAACTCGAGTGCTGGGACAATCCCTTTGGGCTCCTGTCGGAATACTCTTACACGCTCATCACGGCTAGCCCAGTCTTGAAGTACAAACCACGAATCATCTGAGGACCCATCATCAACGGCGACAACCTCGTAATTGCTATAGGTCTGGGCCTCTATAGAGGCGATCGCTTCAGGCAGGTACTCTACTCCATTTCGCACAGGAAGTAATACGGAAATCGGGGGCGATGCTGACATATAGAAGAATTCTAAGAAGCCACTAGTACGCAGTATGTCAAAGCCTGACTCTTTTGAAGAATGGGGGTCGCCTAACTCAGCAAATCCACTAGATATTGTCCAGTTACACTCTCAGGAACTTCCGCTACCCTCTCTGGCGTACCCATCGCCACTACCTCACCACCCCGAACACCAGCTCCCGGACCCAAATCAATGACCCAATCTGCAGCACTGACAACATCAAGGTTGTGCTCGATAACCACAACAGTGTTACCGCCACTCACCAGTCTATCCAACACTTCTAGCAGTTTTGCTACATCTTCTCCCGAAAGCCCAGTAGTTGGTTCATCGAGTATATACAGCTTCCTGCCCCGTTTGCCCGCAGCACTGGTGAATTCTCGAGCAATTTTCAAGCGCTGAGCTTCCCCGCCCGAAAGTGTTGTCGCAGCTTGTCCCAGGCGCAGATATCCGAGTCCAACTTGCTCTAGTTGCCAAAGCTTCTGCCCTAATTTCCGCTCGCGAATAAAAAAGCGAATCGCCTCAGTCACTGTTAGTTCAAGTATCTCCGACACATTCTTGCCACGAATCCGCACTTCGAGAAGTTCGCGGTTATAGCGAGCCCCACCACAGGTATCACAATCCACATATACATCGGCCATGAAAACCATTTCGATCTTCACTTGGCCAGCACCCTTACACACTTCACATCTCCCACCACTTACGTTAAAGCTGAAATGCCCAGGTCCGTAACCCCGTTCTCTAGCTAAGTGGTTGGCGGAAAACAGTTTACGGATATGCTCCCAAGCTTTGATATAGGTTGCTGGATTAGAGCGGGGTGTACGGCCAATCGGAGATTGGTCTACTAGAACCACGTCCTCCAACCCTGTAAGCCCCTTCAGCTCTTCATATTCACCTGTGACTTCACCCAGGTGTTCTTTCACGGAGCTCACACCGCCCAACTCACGCTCTGCGGCCCTGTAAAGCACATCATGTACCAAGGTCGACTTTCCCGAACCTGACACACCCGTGACAGCTGTCAGGGTACCCAAAGGAATTTCGACATCGATTCCTTTCAAGTTGTGCAGTCGGGCTCCTTTAAGAAAAATGGATGTGCCATTCACCCGGCGGTTGGTCTTCGGTGACGGGCCGATAGAGCGCCCTGATATATACCGTCCGGTTGAGGTGTCCTCGCCCTCGAGTTCATTAGGTGGGCCTTCAAAGACGACTTCTCCTCCCTGCTCACCTGATGCTGGTCCGAGCTCCACAATATGATCTGCAGATCGAATAGCTTGAGTATCGTGTTCCACCACGACAACAGTGTTACCAGCGTTACGAAGACGTTTGATCAGATCAAGAAGAGCACTGGTATCCTTCGGGTGCAGCCCTATAGTGGGTTCATCAAGGATATAGAGAGTTTCAACCAGAGCGGCACCCAAAGAGTTCGCAAGGTTGATCCTTTGAGCCTCTCCGCCCGAAAGCGTTCGAGTCTGCCTGGCTAAGGCAAGGTATCCCAGGCCGACATCACATAGAAATGCAACACGCGACTTCAGTTCTCGCAGGATCGTCTCAGCGACCTGCTCTTCCATCTTCGACAGCTCAAGACTTTCAAGCCATGGAGCAAGCTCCTCTAGTGGGAGTGCAGAGATTTCAGAGATTGGACAACCTCCAACCTGCACCCATAGAGCTTCTGGTCGAATTCTCGAACCACTACAGGATCGACAAACGTTCGGGCTCTGATACTGGCGAAGAAAAACCCGAATGTACTGCTTGTAACGCTTCTTCTCTTTTGAGACCAAGAACGGGATCACTCCCCGGAAGCCTTTTGTCCCGAACATGACGTTACTACGGAACTCTTCTGGCAGCTCGTCCCAGGGTGAGTAGATCGACACACCCTCGTCGATCGCAAATGTCTTCAATTTCTCTCGCTCGCGACGATATCGTGGCTTAGACCAGGGGTCGACTGCACCATCCGAGATAGAGACCTCCCCGCTCGGTACAACCAAATCCACATCATAGTCAAGCGTGGCTCCGAAGCCCGTGCAGACCTGGCAGGTGCCAAGAGGGTTATTGAAAGAGAAGAGTTGTGGTGACTGGTCAGTAAACACGACCTGTGGATGGTCTGGGCAACGAAACCGCTCAGTAAAGAGCAAGCGCCGCTCTTCCGTATCGATCACAGCCAGCACAATGGCCTCCCCATCTCCTTCCACAAAACAGGTTCCAAGAGAGTCGGCTAGTCGATCCCTTAGACTCGGTTGCACTTTGAGACGATCGACGACAACCAGGAGCTCAGATGCCCTGCTAAGATCCACATCTAACCCTTTCACCTCTCCAGCTTCAGGGCCGGACAGGTCAAGTGCAACGCTATCCGCAACAAGTCGCAGAAAGCCCATCGCACGTAGGTTTGAGACGATAGCCTCATGTGTTACTTCACTACTTCGGGGAAGCGGAAAACAGACTTGGATGCGCGTCCCTTCAGGGAGAGAGAGGACCTGGTCTACCCCCTCACTTACCGTGTCCGGGCGTACCCGTCGATCACACTCAGGACAGTGCGTGTGCCCAACACGGGACCAGAGCAACCGGAGATAGTCATAAACCTCCGTAGCAGTCCCCACCGTTGAACGGCTCGACTTTGTGGGGTTTTTTTGCTCGATCGCTACCGCGGGAGAGATACCCTCCACAGCATCTACATGTGGCTTTTCCATGCGCTCGAGGAACTGCTTGGCATAAGTCGATAATGACTCCACATATCGCCGCTGACCTTCAGCAAACAACGTGTCTAGCGCCAGTGAACTCTTGCCAGAACCCGATGGACCAGTGATGACAGTCAGGCACCGTCTTGGCAGATCGAGGTCAATGTTCTTGAGGTTGTGTTGTCGTGCTCCGCGAATTCGGATCGGATCTCTCATGCCCAACGATATCACCTCAAGAGACCTGTGGGAGGACCCAGACTCTTTGGCGCCAGGGATCTACTGGACTAAAGTTCGGGTACGCATCGCACTGCCCCACAACTCCGCGTATCGATGGCCGAATTGAATACACTTGACGAAGAGGTCTTCGGTAAAGCTTACGACGCGCGCCTGATGAAGCGCTTACTCCGCTACCTAGGGCCGTACCAGTGGAGGGTAGCAGTAGCGGTCTCCGTGCTGATCCTTGCATCTGCAACCCAGGTAATCGGACCTTGGTTGACACAGATCATTATTGACGAGGCGATCCCGAGCGGAGACAGAAATTTCGTTGCTCTCCTGGCAGGAGGGTACATCGCTGCAGTTTTGCTGGGAGCCATACTTACCTACGTGCAGGGTGTAATTACAACATGGCTTGGCCAGTCCGTAATGTATGACCTGCGCACCGAGATTTTTCGAAAATTCCAACGGATGGACCTCCGGATGTACGATAAGAATCCGGTAGGCCGACTGATGACTCGGATCACGAACGACGTTGAAACACTGAATGAGCTATTCAGTTCAGGGCTCGTCACCGTTTTTGGAGATGTGTTCACACTAGGCTTCATAGTTGCCGCGATGCTGAATATGAATTGGAGGCTCGCACTAGTCTCGTTTAGCGTCCTACCCTTCGTTTTTATTACAGCGTTCTTATTTCGTGCAAGAATCCGAAACGCATACCGAGACATAAGAGGGCGGGTAGCGAAGCTCAATGCTTTTATTCATGAGAGATTCACTGGAATTCGTATTGTCCAACTGTTTAACCATGAAGAGGAACAGGCCAATCTTCACGCTGAACTCAACCAATCTTATTTGGATGCTCACCTCCGTTCGATCACCTACTACGCCCTCTTTTTCCCGATTATTCAATTTTTCACTGCATTCGCACTTGCACTGATCATCTGGTACGGAGGGTTGAGAACCCTAGACGGCGCAATCACGGTCGGGATTCTTGCAGCATTTCTCCAGTACGCTCGACGCTTCTTTAGACCGATACAGGACCTGTCCGAAAAGTACAACTTACTCCAGGGCGCGATGGCGTCCTCCGAGCGCATTTTCAAGCTACTTGATGAAGAAAACATCATTGAAGATCCGGAAAACCCAGTTGCACTGCCAGCTACAACCCACGGCCAGATCGAATTCCAGAATGTCTGGTTTGCATATGGGAAAGACCGCGACGGAAAACCTGATTGGATCCTGAAGGACTTAAGCTTCACTATCAGTCCCGGTGAGAAGGTTGCGATTGTGGGACATACCGGTGTCGGAAAAACTACGGTCATCAACCTTCTGATGCGCTTTTATGATGTTGACAGCGGGCAGATCTTACTTGATGGTAGCCCGATACAGCATTCGAAACTTCAAGACATACGAGCCCGGATTGGGCTGGTGCTCCAAGACGTTTTTCTTTTCAGTCAAGATGTGGGCTATAATATTCACCTTGGTTCACCTGATATCTCTAGAGAAGCTATCCGCAGTGCAGCTAAGAGAATTGGGGCATCGCGTTTTATAGAGCACCTCTCTGAGGGATACAACCAGCCAGTTGGGGAGCGTGGATCCGGCCTTTCTGTTGGAGAACGACAGCTCGTGAGTTTTGCACGTGCACTCGCCTTTGACCCGGATATTCTCGTGCTTGACGAAGCAACGAGTTCCGTCGATTCAAAGATCGAAGAACAAATCGAGTCAGCTACTGAAAAATTACTCAACAACCGTACGTCATTGGTAATCGCGCACCGTCTTTCAACAGTGCAAAACGCCGATCGCATCCTAGTGCTCCACAAGGGGACACTCCACGAGGAGGGCACCCACGAAGACCTTCTCGCTTTAGATGGCATTTACTCGCGACTTCATGAACTCCAGTTCGCCCCGACTACTGGCTAACTCTCCCGAAAGGCTCAATGTCTTATGCGTGGCGCCCTACTCTTCAGACGTACATACCTTGAGTTCAGCGTCCGTCGAGAGTGTCGGGCAAGACCGTGGTAGTGTCTATCAACTCCCATCTGCGCGACACGGGGATAAGAGTATTACCAACGCGCACGAGAGGCTCCTCTCGGAAGCCTCCGATTGGCTCCAAGGCACTTTCAGTGTAGCGGCTTCCTGGATTCCATAGGACCCACTCGTTGATTCCAGCATCATGTGCCGCTTGAATTTGAGCGCGCACCTCCGGGGAGCCATATGGGGGGTCTCCAAGTGTAAAGTCTTGCAACCACGGTATCGTGCTCGCTGCTCCGTCAACTTGGGCTGAGCGGCGAAGTGCATCTCCCAAAGCACTATTAACGATTTCGTACGGATACGCGTTTGGTGAATCGATACCGAAACTCCCTGACCAATAGTGGCTGGGATATACCATCGGCAAAGCGGCGTCAACAACGTCTATAAAGGATTCCCACAACTGTCCGATGCCCACATCGCGCGAAGCTGACGTTGTGAGTCCAAAAACATCAGCAGTCACCCTGGCACCGACACTTGCCAACTCTGCCCGTGAGTAACTCAAGAAGTTACGAATAGCTTCCGTCTTACTAAGTCCATCTGCGCCAGGATATACCGCTCGCTCACGTTCCTGTTCTGGCGCATCTGGGAAACGCACGTAATCCCACTGGATTTCTGGGAAACCTATCTGAGCCACTTCCCGGGCTAAGTCCACATGATAGTCCCATACTTCGCGTTTATATGGGTTCAACCAGACTATGCCCTTACTGTCAATCCAAACGCCACCCGCAGAATCTTGAACAGCGAGATCAGGACGGGAAACTGCGACAATAGGGTCTTTGACAATCACGATCCGGGCTATCGGATAAATCTGTTCCTGTTCCAGTCTCATTAGCAGTCCGGACAGGTCACGAATCCTGATTTCTTCAGTCGCGCTGACCTCATGCGCGAACTCAACTTCACTACTGTGGCTAACGTATCCGGAAGCGTCCTTTATATCGATCACAAAGGCGTTGACCTCTGTACGCTGAGCGACATCTACGAGTGCATCCATCCGTGTTCTCGAACCAGCAGCCCATGCATTGACATACAGGCCCTTCACGGCGGGAGGACGGGTAAATCGATCACCACTTTTTTCATCGCTTAAGTGATCCTCTGGCCCGCTGAGAACTGCTGACTGCAGCTCTGGGTTAGCCGAGATCTCTTCGCCTATGTTGGCCAGTCTATTCTCAGCTTCTTCTTCAGTTGATGATATCGGTGATGTTACAAGATCGGAGGACTCAGGTCCGCTCTGCGCTTGGCTCTCAGAGAATTCAGACGTGGAAGGTCCAGTATTACATGCTAAGAGTGTGAGAGTTGCGAATATCAGCCCAGGAGCCCGAAGCATATGAACTGCTAGTAGGTGGGCAGGGATGGATCAACCTCTTCGCGCCACCCGAGAACCCCACCACGCAGGTTCAAAACATGTTCAAATCCATTTTGCATTAGATATCTCGCAACCTGCTCGCTGCGCGCCCCACTCCGGCAATACACCACAACTTCCTTCTCAGGATCCAGTTCCCCCATCCGTTCTATGAACTGACCAGTGGGTATAGAGAGCTGTCCATAGTCCGGCAAATCCACGATTTCACGCTCAAACAGTTCCCGGACATCCAGTAGCACTGGCACACGTCCTAGTTCAAATCGCTCGTTTAATTCATCCGGCGTAATCTCAGGTACAACTACATTTTCATTCATAGTACTTAAGGCCCTACGAGGTGGGTTAGGGCGTCAACGGTGCGCTCAGCCGCACCCTTATGAGCTTGAATATAGCCGAATGCACGGTTCGCCGCGTAGCTACGCTCTTTGGTATCCTCCAGCCAGCTCAAAAGACTATCCGCCAACCCCTCTGCGTCAGTAACTACTTTTGCAGCTCCCTCTTTGAGAAGATCTATCGCGGCTGAACTATTCCTGTACTGAGGACCAAATATTATTGGCAATCGTGCAGCTGCAGGCTCAATGACGGAATGGACACCAGCCCTATGGAACCCTCCCCCAACGTATCCTATATGACCGACGGTATATAGGTCCGGCAAGACTCCGACTCGATCGATGATAACCGCATCCACACCACTAACCGAAGCAATAGACTCAACCTCTTTCAAAGTTCGAGTCGACCAACTCCTTTTCTCTAGCCGCTCACAGAGATTGCTAACCCCGAAATCACTCGGTTCATGAGGGGCAATTACTATTCGGATCTCACCCACTACCGTTCGAACAATCTCCAATGCTACCAGTAATCTCTTTAAGTCCGTGTTCCACGTAGAACCAGCGATAACCGTAGGCCGATTATCAGAGTAGAAAGGCGCTAAGTGGTTAGCCGTTACATCAACAGCGGAAACCCTTTGTGCTACCGCATCAACAGCAGGGTCTCCCGTTACAGATATCACTTCAGGGGACACGCCTAAGCTTTGTAGCCGATTTGCATCGTCATCCGCTATTGCACATGCCAGAGTGAGCCCTTGCCACGTTGCCCTCATGAAGCTGCGGATTGGTTGACGGAGCCGCCCCGCATTAGACGGGACGCTCCCCCCGACCAATGCCACAGGTATAGATCTCTTCTGAGCTTCACTAATTAGAACCGGCCAAACCTCTGTTTTACTGAAAATGAGCAGGTCGGGTCGCACTGCGTCTAGGACGCTTCCAGTTGTCCTTATTAGGTCCCAAGGAAGATAAGAAAATACTTCCACAGGCATCCGACCTGAGAATTCAACAGCTGATGGGGAAAAGTGTGTGAAAACGACCTGAACCCTAGGAATCCTCGCTCGGAGTGCCTCAATAACCGCGCACGCTTGAATACTTTCCCCAACTGATGGAGCGTGAACCCATACTGTGGCGCGGTGCGGATCACGTTTCTCTTTGCCCCATTTCGCTAGTACTTCGTGTGCGACAAGCTTTCCCTTAAATCCGTGAGCGATCTTTCCTGTTCCGGTCCCAAGAATTGGTGCTACACAGCGAGCTACACCAACCAAGAAACGGTAAACAATTCGCCCTTGAAACATCTGTTAGGATAGATGAGTCCACGAATCACCGATAGATTCGAATGATGAACTTCCAGGTTACTGTCCGCTACGGTGCGCGCCAGCAACGGTACCATACGTTCACCGTTCAAGCAGATGATGCAAAGGCAGCACTCAAGTCTGCAGCGAAACAACTTCCGTTAGATATTGCACCAGATGTAGACCTAGTCGAACTACGTATTGCGGTGGATCCAGATGCTCGATCGTACGTTAACGAAGAACTGGTTTAACGTGCTAGCTAACTTAGACTGGTGGATAGGAAGAAGTAGTTGGATTAAAGCTGCCCTCATGACCTTACTGATCAGCATCGGAGGGTGCTCTCCTATCTATGTCGTGAAAGCAGGGCTCGCTGAGCTAAAAATTCTGCGAGCCCGACAGGACATCGTAGAAGTTCTAGGTGATCCAAACATCGATTCTGCAACGCGAGGTAAGCTTTCGTTTGTACTCGAAGCACGGCGCTTTGCAACAAGTGAGCTGGGAATCAATGTGGGTGATGCCTACAAGACCTTCGCCCAACTCGATCAGGACACACTTGCACTAGTCGTATCTGCATCCCATAAGGACCGCCTAGAGCCGAAAACGTGGTGGTTCCCAATCATTGGAAGGGTGCCATACAAAGGGTTTTTCTCTCTAGACGACGCACAAGACGAAGAAGACAAACTCAAACAGGAAGGGTTCGATACCTATCTTCGACCCACAGCCGCCTTCAGTACTTTGGGTTGGTTCAGTGACCCAATCCTCTCAACTGTGCTGCGGGCGGATGATGTGGAAGTGGTTGAAACCGTCCTTCATGAGCTATCCCATCAATACCTCTTTATTCCAGGGCAAGTAACATTTAATGAAAGCTTCGCCACTTTTGTGGGCCGAGTTGGCACCGCACAGTTCTTCTGCACACGTGATGGGGGTGGCCCGGACACCTCTAAGTGCCTGCGTGCACAGGCTCGTTGGCGAGATTATCAGCGCTTTTCAGTCTTCGTCGACTCAATGATGGTAGGCCTTGGTGGAATATACGAAGATCCGGAACTCTCCTATGATGACAAGATGTCTCGTAGAGAAGAGATCTTTACACAAGCACTCTTGCGCTTTGATGATGAAATAGCGCCGACATTGGAGTCTGTCACGTTCCGAGGTTTTCGGGAAACCTCGTTAAACAATGCCACACTGCTCTCACGAATCCGTTACTACCATCGGCTGCCAGACTTTGCCCTTATGCTTGAGGAGCGAGGTGGTGACCTGGCTGGATTACTTGAGGAGTTCCGAACCACGGTTGACACAGTTTCAGATCCGTTCGACCTGTTACCAGAAGGTACGCCCTAAATCCTGGCCTGTAGTGTGTAGAGTTGGTAGTAGCGACCATTACTCTCTATCAATTGGTCATGGTGTCCATGCTCGACGATTTCTCCATCTTCAATGACCAGGATGAGATCAGCACGCTGAATCGTTGAGAGCCTGTGTGCAATTACCACGGTCGTACGACCTTGAAGCAGGTGATTAAGACTCTTCTGGATCAGAGCTTCACTTTCCGTGTCGAGGCTTGAAGTCGCCTCATCAAGCAACAGGATCCTTGGGTTTGCGAGGATTGCACGAGCGATAGTCACTCTCTGCCTCTGGCCACCAGACAACTTCACTCCCCTCTCACCAATCACCGTATTTAGTCCATCTGGAAAGCGAGTGGTGAATTCAGTCACATACGCCTGCTCTGCTGCCTCTTCGATCTCACGTTCCGCTGCTTGAGGTCGTGCGAAAAGCAGGTTCTCTCTGATTGTCCCATCGAACAGGAAATCATCTTGCAGTACAAGACCAAGCTGATCTCGGTAGCTTGAGAGTTTAACCTCGCGAAGATCAATACCGTCCACTAAAACTCGTCCGCGGTCTGGCTCAAGAAATGTCGCTGCCAATCCAGCCAACGTCGTCTTTCCAGAACCAGAGCTTCCGACAAGAGCGATCACAGTCCCTGGGGTCGCAGAAAATGTGATTCCCTTGAGAACTGGCTTATCCTCTTCATACTGGAAATAGACATCTTCGAATGACATATGTCCGTCGATTTCCGGCATCACAACTATGCGATCCGGATCGTCATCTTCTTTCGGCCAGCTCAGGAGCTCTGAGGTGCGGTCGAGCCCGGCAAACGCTTCAGTCATCTGAGTGCCTATGTTCGCGAACTGTACAATCGGAGCAAGCAGGAACCCCAGAAAAAGAGTGAACGAGAAAAGTTCTCCGATGGTAAGTGAACCCTGAACAATGAGAAGGCCACCGTACCCCATAACTAGCACACTTGCTAACCCAAGAATGAATGTGCCCATACTTGTGAGCATGCTCTGGGTGGTGAGTGTCGTCTTCACGTTCTCAAAGATCCGCAGCACACCCGCGTGAAAGATCTCGCCTTCCTTATGAATGGCGTGGAATCCCTTGATCACACGTATGCCACCTAGCGTTTCAGTAAGTCTTCCCGTCACTTCTGCTCTGATTTGACCACGCTCACGAAATGCTGGCCTTAGTGTCTTAAGCGCTCTGAATGAGACAAATGCGAAGGCAGCAAGAGGACACAGCGCCAGTAGCGTCATAACCGGGTCAATGAGTACCAAAAACACGAAGGCAACTATCGCAGTAATGGCTCCCCCAACAAGCTGAACCAAGCCGGTCCCGACCAAATTTCGTACGCCCTCAACGTCGTCCATAATTCGTGAAACCAGTTCTCCAGATTTCGTATTGTCGAAGATTCGTACCGGAAGCCGGAGAACATGTTTCTGGACTTGAGAACGCAGGCTGGCAATCAGATGCTGCGCCTCGACCGAGAGAAGCAAGGTTAAGGCGTACGAGGTTAAAGCCTGGACTAGCACTGCCAGGCTGACTGCTCCGAGTATCAACCAAAGCATATCCATATCGCCTGCTACTATGGCGTTATCAACCAGGTACTTGGTCGAAGCGGGCAAGACGAGGCCGCTGACACGGTTTAGGACTATCAGGAGAAGGCCCACGAAGATGAGCTTTCTCCGAGGCCAAATGATCTCTTCAAATGCATGGCTTAAGCTTGCACCCGAGATTTTTTTTCTTTGGTTATCCATCAACTATCCAATCATCGACTCTTTAGAATGCTGGTTTTAGCACAGTGGGCCAAAAAAGATAGCGATAATTCGATATTTCGCCCTTCTGTGACTTAGCCGGCTCATGTAGGTTGACGTGCCTTTCGAATACTCACAGGGCTCATACATACACTATGAGCCGCGTCATCGAATCTTCGGCACGATATGTCAAACCAAGAGAGGGACAGCTATAACCCCTCCGCCGTTGAGGAGAAGTGGCAGCGCAACTGGGAGGAGCGCGGCACGAACTCCTTGACGTTGGAGCAACTCAAGTCCGCTAAGGACCCGTATTACCAACTCATGATGTTTCCGTACCCCTCAGCTGAGGGGCTCCACGTAGGAAACATCTATGCATTTACGGGTGCAGATGTGCATGGACGCTTCTTTCGTATGCAGGGTCGAACCGTCTTTGAACCGATGGGTTTCGATGCCTTCGGAATTCATTCCGAAAACTTCGCTTTGAAGATCGGCACACACCCGATGGACCTGATACCAGCAAATGTCGACAACTTCACCCGACAACTCAGGCGTATTGGTGGGATGTTTGACTGGAAACATTCTCTAGATACAACTGACCCATCTTACTACAAGTGGACCCAGTGGGTCTTCCTTAAGCTCTTTGAAGCCGGCCTCGCGGAACAAAAGAAGGCTCCCGTTAACTGGTGTCCTTCATGTATGACTGTGCTCGCGAATGAACAGGTTATCACAGGCGCCTGCGAGCGTTGTACTACCCCGGTCGAACAACGAGAGATCAAGCAGTGGTTCTTTAAGATCACGGACTACGCACAACGCCTGCTCGATAATCTTGGCTTCATTGATTGGTCGGAAACCACCTTGAAAGCCCAGAGTAACTGGATAGGGCGAAGCGAAGGTGCAAGACTCAACTTTTCTGTTGTCTACTCGGATGACCGTGACACGGGACACAACATTGAGGTCTACACTACTCGGCCAGATACAATTTTTGGCGCCACTTATATGGTGCTCTCTCCCGAGCACCCTATGGTAGATAAGGTGACAGATGACGAGCACCGCCACTCGGTTTCCGAGTACCGGGAAGAAGCGCGGAAAAGTGATCTGGTTACACGGCAAAAAACCGACAAATCTAAGACTGGTGCGTTCACGGGTGGTTTCTGTGCGAACCCTGCAACCGGAGAACAAATCCCGATCTGGATTGCTGACTATGTTCTGATGGATTATGGAACCGGTGCGATTATGGCAGTGCCTGGTCATGATCAGAGGGATTTTGAGTTTGCCACTGCGTTCAATCTTCCGATTAAACGGGTAGTAGCAGGACCAGAAGAAAGCTCAGACACACCATTATCAGAAGCGTATATCGGTCCGGGTTTCCTTGTGAACTCTGGTGAATTTGATGGAACGGACGTTTCTGACTCCGTTGGAGTATTCACTAAATGGGCAAAGAGTCACGGATGGGGTGAAGGCACGGTCAACTTCCGTTTGCACGACTGGTGTATCTCTAGACAGCGCTACTGGGGACCACCCATCCCTATCATCCACTGCGATAACTGTGGTTCCGTTCCGGTTCCTGAAGAAGATCTGCCGGTGATTCTGCCTCGGGTTGAGGATTTTAAACCAGATGACTCGGGCGTGAGCCCACTAGCCCGGGTCGAGGAATGGTATCAGACCACATGCCCTGAGTGCGGAGGAGAAGCAAGGCGAGAGACTGACGTATCGGATACTTTCCTGGATTCCGGGTGGTACTTCCTGCGGTATCCGTCGACTGACTTTGAGGACACAGCATTCGACCCCGAGATCACTAGACGCTGGTTGCCGGTTGATACGTATATCGGTGGAAACGAGCATGCAGTGCTCCACTTGTTGTATTCACGCTTTCTTACAATGGTATTGAAAGATCTGGGCTATTTGGATTTTGAGGAGCCATATGATGTATTCCGTGCTCATGGATTAATCATCGCTGAGGGTGCGAAAATGTCAAAGAGCCGGGGAAATGTGATTATCCCCGACCCGATTATTGAGGAATTTGGAGCTGACGCATTCCGGATCTACCTCATGTTTCTAGGACCATTTGAGGAAGGTGGCGACTACAGAACAGAGGGGATCCAAGGTCCATATGGTTTCCTGCATCGACTTTGGGATACTGCATTGACCGCAACTGAAGGCACGCCGGATCCTGATGTGGAGCGGAAAGTCCATCAGACAGTCAAACAAGTGACTGAACAAGTCCAGGAACTCGGCTACAACACATCGATAGCAGCGATGATGGAATGTTTGAACGCAATCCGATCTGGAGGACGACAAGCCACTCGAACTGAAGTGGAACCGCTTATCGCGATGATCGCTCCATTCGCGCCACACCTTGCCGAAGAACTCTGGGAACACCTCGGACACAAAGAGAGCATATTCGAGGGTTCTAATTGGCCTTCTTTTGATGAATCCAAGATCATCGAGAGCCAGGTTAGTGTAGCGGTTCAGGTGAACGGTAAACTCAGAGGTACTATCAGCGTCCCGCAGGATGCTGCTGAGGACGATGTAATCATTGCAGCCCGTGAGGAGGACAATGTGGCTCGTTATCTAAATGGTGTTGAAGAACGCAGAATCGTTCATGTTCCTGGACGTCTCGTGAACTTCGTGGTCGGATGATAAAGATTGAACAGCAAGCCATAGATGCGATCCGCATCCTATCAATGGATGCCGTTCAGCAAGCCAACTCGGGACATCCTGGGACACCGATGGCGCTAGCACCTGTTGGTTACGTGCTATTCCACAAGCATCTGCGTCACAATCCATCTGACCCACTTTGGCTTGATCGAGACCGTTTCGTGTTATCCGTTGGCCATGCTTCGATGCTCATCTATTCCCTTTTGCACCTGAGTGGCTACGACTTGTCTGAGGAGGACATCCGAAACTTCAGGCAATGGGGATCACCAACAGCTGGTCACCCCGAGTACGGCCACGCCCCTGGTATTGAAACAACAACAGGTCCGCTGGGCCAAGGTGTCGCCAACTCTGTTGGTATGGCACTCGCGGAGTGCTGGCTGGCAAAGCACTATAACCGACCTGGACATGAGCTTGTAGATCATTTCACCTACGCCTTATGCTCAGACGGTGACATGATGGAGGGCGTATCACATGAGGCCGCCGCAATCGCTGGCCACCAGAAGCTTGGTAAACTGATCTGGATCTTTGATGACAACCGGATAACAATCGATGGCCGTACTGAGTTATCGAGTTCAACCAACCAAGCAAAACGGTTCGAAGCCTATGGCTGGCATGTCACGCACGTTTCCAACGGAAATGACCTCGAAGAAATCGATTCCGCTATTAGCAAGGCAAAAGGAGAATCGGAGAGGCCCAGCCTAATTGTATTAAGAACCACAATCGGTTATGGGAGCCCCGGAAAGGCAGGAACATCAGCAGCTCATGGAGCCCCACTAGGGCAAGATGAAATCACAAAAACAAAGGAGAACCTGGGATACCCCTCATTCGAACCATTTCACGTGGATAATAGTGTGCGCGAGCACTGGGCTGCATGTGTGGAGAATGGCCAAGAGCTTCAGGAAGACTGGCAAAAGCGCTTTTCGTTATACCAAGAACACACACCTGATCTCGCAGCTGAATTCTTGAAAGTTATGTCGGGAGGGCTTCCAGAGGATTGGGATGAAGAGATCCCCGACCTTACGACAGCCGAAAATGAGAATGCTACAAGAGGGTGGTCCGGGAAGGTTCTCCAGGGTGTAGCACGCCGTATACCAAATCTGATTGGAGGCTCAGCTGACCTCGCGGGATCAAACAAGACTACCATTGATGGCGCAGACAACTTGCTCTCGTCCAGCCCTGGGGGCCGTAACATCCACTACGGGATCCGAGAACACGCAATGGCCTCCATCATGAACGGGATGGCACTACATGGGGGCATACGCCCGTTTGGAGGGACATTCCTTATTTTCTCAGACTATATGCGACCCGCAATCCGGCTCGCAGCACTGATGGGACAACCCGTCCTGTACGTCTTCACACACGATTCAATTGGTCTTGGAGAGGATGGCCCTACTCATCAACCGGTAGAACAATTAGCAGCTCTTCGGGCAATACCCAACCTTTGCGATCTTAGGCCTGGCGATGCTGCGGAAACTGAAGTCGCATGGCGAGTCGCGATAGAACGAACAGAAGGCCCGAGCTTTCTGGCGTTAACAAGGCAGAAAGTTGTCCTTCTTGACCGCCGTGGCACTTTGGCGGGGGCGGAAGGTCTTCGTCGTGGAGGCTATATACTTGCTGAGGCATCAATCGGAACTCCTGAGGTGATCCTAATCGCAAGCGGATCGGAACTTGGGATCGCTCTGGAAGCACGGGAACAACTAGAGGCTGAAGGCACTCCAGCCAGAGTGGTTAGCCTACCAAGCTGGTACTTATTCGGCCGACAGGAGAAAAACTACCGTGACAGTGTGCTACCCCCTGAAATCTCTAATAAAGTTTCAGTAGAAGCTGCAAGTACCTTCGGATGGACGCGCTGGGTAGGAGAGTCAGGATACTCCCTCGGCCTAGACCATTTCGGTGCCTCAGCACCCTCCGATATTCTCTTTGAGAAATTTGGCATCACAGTCGAAGAAATTCTGAAGGCGGCAAGGAATGTGGCAACGCTCTAGCTGCTAATAGTCAAGAAAACTGTGAGTCAATGGAGAACTAACCACAGTCTTTAGTGCGAGCCATGTTGAGATTTGTAAGCACCCGTGACAATACCTCGGTGCCCCTAGAAGAAGTTCTCTTCCGTGGGCTAGCGCCAGATGGCGGCCTTTACATGCCCACCTCAATACCATCTCTCGCAGGCAACCCTGATTCGGAGGAGCAAGAGTTCCGGGTAACTGCAGCATGGGCAAGCTCTCGTCTTTTCTCTACTCAACTAGGGGAGACAAAGGCGATAAGGCTCGCACTCGAAACGCTTGACTTTCCGATACCGCTGGTAGAGGTCAGCCCGGGCATCCATGTTCTCGAGCTTTTTCATGGGCCTACCCATGCATTTAAGGATGTGGGAGGGCAGTTCATGGCAGGACTCATGCAATACGTTGGGTTGCCGAACTCCGAAAAGCGCACTACGACCATCCTTGTGGCCACCTCGGGCGACACCGGGGGTGCTGTAGCAAGAGCATTTCACGGCCGCCCGAAGACCCGGGTCGTGGTACTCTTCCCGGACGAAGGCGTCAGTTTGCAGCAAAGACGCCAGATGAGCACCCTGGGCGATAACGTATTTGCGATCGCTGTTGCAGGCACATTCGATGATTGCCAAGAGCTAGTAAAAGAAGCGTTCGCTTCAGAGACATTGCGGGACAGATATTGTCTTACGTCAGCGAATTCTATCAACCTCGGGCGATTACTGCCTCAAATGTTTTACTACCTCCATGCCACCCGACTCTTGAGCCCAACTCCTGCATTCTTTGCTGTCCCATCAGGCAATCTAGGTAATTTGTGTGCTGGGCTACTGGCCCATACAGCTGGGATGCCAGCACTAGGCTTCTTGTCGGCAATGAACGCGAATGATGCGCTCAGGCGATTCATGGCTACCGGAAACCTTAGTGAGCAGCCTTCAGTTCCAACAGTTTCGAGCGCTATGGATGTCGGG
This sequence comes from Gemmatimonadota bacterium, assembly GCA_002724575.1. Lineage (GTDB taxonomy): Bacteria > Gemmatimonadota > Gemmatimonadetes > Longimicrobiales > Gaopeijiaceae > UBA1142. The sequence continues at coordinate 46,673 of PBPC01000010.1, forward strand.
AAACCCAGCAACCTGGAGCGGATTCGCTGGCTTTTTCGGGAAAACCCAAACCAACTGAACGACATAGTTAGATGTGCCTCAATCGACGATTCCGAGACCCGTAGGTGCATTACGGAAGTACACGAGCAAACAGGATATGTACTTGATCCGCATTCAGCGGTAGCGTATCACGTAGCCAAGCAACACCATGATCTAGAAGCTGGGCCCACCGTTGTTCTGGCGACTGCACATCCCGCAAAGTTCCCTGATGTGGTAGAAACCGCGATCAGCAGTAAAGTAGAGCCACCCCAAGAATTACTCGCTGTAATGAAACGAAAGGAACTCTTTTCGGAGATCAAACCTGCCTTGCGAGAGCTTGAAGCTCTTCTGGATGAAACAATCTTAGATGACTGAAAGACTGAGTGCTGCGGCCGTTCAGGTGCCGTCCTCCACATCCAACCTTGGTAGTGGATATGATACACTCGGGCTCGCGCTCAATCGGTACTTGGTGGCTAGTTTTGAGCCTGGAAGTAATGCGCTTGAATGTGTATGGGACGGCACTCTAGCAAATTTAGAGGTAACCGATAACGACAATCTCCTTGTAGGCGCCTTCACAAGAATTTTCAATCAAGAGGGATTGATTCCGTGCGGAGTCCTAAGGGCAACATCAGACATTCCTATTTCAAGAGGACTTGGTTCTTCTGCAGCCGCGGTCCTAGCGGGTTACGACCTCGCCCGAGCTGTCCTGAATAAGCCCCGGGATGACAAGGGTGCGTTCGTGGAAGCGCATCGCCAGGATGGGCATGGTGAGAATGCTGCTGCAGGCCTACATGGCGGGCTTTGCGCTGTAGTTCATCATCTGAACAACCCGATCATAGTCCCCCTTAACCTTTCCTCCAGAGTTGGCTTTGCGTATGTAGCGCCGTCAAAAGGGATCTCGACAAGAAAAGCACGCCGAGTACTTCCAAAAGAAGTAGCACATGAAGTTGCGGTCCGCTCGCTCGGCCGTATAACCACTCTTGTGCAAGGATTCGCACGAGGGGACCCGGAGTTAATAAGGATCGGGGTGGAAGATGAGTTGCACGTCCCTCATCGCCTGTCCTTAATCGATAGCGCAGAAGAGGCAATAGCCGCTGGCTACGAAGCCGGAGCCTGGGCAGTTACTATCTCTGGGGCAGGCTCTGGGATAATTGCCATGTGTGATCTAGAGAACACAGAAGCGATTAGCGATGCCATGTGTGTTGTGCTCTCGCGTGCGATCGGAGAAAGCAACTGCTTAAGTTTTTCAGCAGCACCCGATCATGTGGGACTCAGACGTCTCTCCTAGGGGTCATCTTTCAAGTATTCACGCAGTACGGTTGTACAACCAAGGGCAAGATAGACGGTGCTTAATAGACGGCCTCCCAAGAAAGCCGTAAAAGCTGCTGTCGCTCCCACAACTTCAAAGCCGAAACCTAAAGTAAGAAAGAAGACTGCGACCGCAGTCACTTCAATCACACTCGCCCAAGTGATGTGTTGGGTTCTCCGGCCTTCGACAAGGATCGCTCTCTGAAATGAAAGTAAGACCGAAAGGAAGGGTAAGGGGACTATAATTCGTGCCGGAATCAAAGCAAAACTTGTCAGTTCAGGCGTCAGGCCCGACAAGGCTATAAACCACAACTGAAAAAGCGGAGTGAACGCGACTAGGGCTAATCCTGCTGTTGCAACGGCCCCGAGTGTGAAGCAGAAGCGCCTTAACTCTCTATAGTGTTCAAACCGCTCACCGATTAGAGCAATCGCTGCGTCCTGGTAGGCAAACCCCATCGACCTAAAGAAGAACGATAGGGAATGCACAACAGGGTAAACCGCTAGAGATTCAACCGGAGCAACACTTCGACCCATGAAAAACGTTAAAAGCGGTTGAATTGTAAGTCCGATCAAAGAGGTCAGGGCGAGTGGCAGGTAGAATGTTGCTATCTCTCGATATGTCACAGCACGACCTGTGTACCCTGAATCCGTTTCTTCAGCCAATAATTCTCGGACTGTTTCCGCGGCCATAAAGCGGGCAGCGATCGCTTCTACTGTGACACCGGTTCCCAGCGCTAGTCCCCCAACCCACGCCCCAGGTATGTCCAGTAGCAGATATCCGAGCAATGCAGCAACTGTCATTGCGAAGAGACGAATTAGGGTGCCCATAGCAACTAAGCGTGTTTTCCCCGCACGGATTAGCACGCCCTGCAAGAAACGACGGTATCCAATCGCACTAGGCCAGGGCAGGAAAAACCACAACGCCCCATAAGTNAGGTCNGCTACTTCAGTTGGNANTTGAAGTAGCGTTCCAGTGAGCCATCGATAGACACCCGGAACTAGAACTATCAGTAAAAGAAGCGTTGTTCCGAGAATCAGCCCTCGCGAGAAATTCCGCATCTTGAGATAGCTGATCCGATCCTTAACTAGCGAGGTCGCCGCGCTCATGAGCATGATCACTGGCGCCTCTATGAGAATGGCAAGAGCGAAGGCAACACCGTAGGCACCGAGATTGAATTCCGGACTTGGGAGGCGAGCAATAATCGCTGCCAGGAATGGCCCCTCGGCAGCCATCATGACCCATGTGGCTGCGAGTGGAGCCCAAAAAAGAGCTATCGTGCGCTGAGTGTGGCGCAAATGATTGTATTGTCCGAAAGATCGTGGATACAGTAGCAGCTATTGCTCGAGCCCTAGAGCTTAACGTAAAGCCAGCTTACGAGAAGCGGTGCCCCCTGAAGAGTATAGAAATCTTCAATGGGGAATGGCGCTCACATGCTCCCTTAGGAGATCTCTACCGAAGTCCCCATTGAACTCACGCCATACCGAATGGATGTGATTCGCATTGTTTTGCGTGTTGTCATATTCGATAAGGAAAGTTGGGCCCTGAACTCTATAGTAATGTGGTTCACCTGGCTCAACTCCCCCAGCCCACGCAAACGCGATCTTGTCTATTCCAGCTTCATAAAGCCTATCCAAACGATAATCAGCAATCTCTTCGGCCATTACGGACGTATAGGCTTCGATCAGATCCATCAGCAGCAAACGCTGTTCTTCCGTAAGCATTGTGACTCCAATACCCACTGGAGTAAGAGGATTGATCTCTAGTTCTGCACCCGTGACGATATCCCTCGGTGCTACATCACTAATAATCGCCATTTCGTGCTGTCCCGCGTCCAGTGCCTGCAGCAGGGTCCGTGCTGCATCTTCCTTATCTGCTAGAGCACGCAATCCCTTATCCGGACCATCTAGAACTTCTGCCGGGTTAGCACCTAAGAATGCCGGAGAGCTTGCCACCACAGCTCCTCCAATAATCGTGAAGTGCAATGAGACATGGTGCCCCTCAAAGCGCCACCCCCAACTGGTGTCCGCCGAAGGTGTTCCAAAAACACTGAGCACATACTCCTCAGAATCACGAGCAAAACGACCACCATTCTCAAGCGCCTGGAGTACGTCCTCCAACTCCATAATCTGGATGGTGGTCATATAGCCACCGTTGCTTAGCGCAGACTTAATCAGATCGTGCGCTCTGCCACGCTGTTCAGGGTCCATTTCCTTGAGAGCTACACCCGCACGCGGAAACATCTCTGGCGGTATGAAGTGCCAACGTTGCCGCTCCACATCTTCAAATGTGAACACTGCCCTTGCTCTTTGGTCTTCAGAAAGTGCCGAGATAAAGTCATTGGCCGCGGTCAGCATTTCATCGCCATTAGAACTACAGCCCACAGATGCGATAACCATTGAAGCCAAGACCCCAGGCAATAGTAGGAAACGAATAAATTCTGACTTTTTCATGTCCTCCTCCTTACCGCAAACGGCCTGCTTTCCTAACTACGCACGTAAATAGCGTTTACTGCGCATCGCAATCTAGTGGATTGACTGCAGCAGATTCGCTAGCACATCCGTCCATATATCATATCCCGCTGATGTCATATGGAGCCCATCTCGGACAAAGAGTTCCGGCATCGGGGTGCCGTCCTTGCCCAACATCGGTGTGGCAATGTCAGCGTAGTGCAAGTTGGCACGCAATCCCGAGAACGAATGCACCTTCTCATTTAGTTCTTGCATTTTTGGCCACAGGGACCAACGCCGGATGCTCGGCTTGACCGCGACAAAGACAATCTCACTCTCTGGAAGTTCCTCCAACACGGCCCCTACAAACTCCTGGTAATCCTCAAAGACCTGCGTCACGCTCTTGCCGGCCCCAAGGTCATTGTCACCTGCGTAGAACACGACGGTGGACGGCGAATACTTTAGGACTGTCTGATCAACATAGTGATTAACATCAGAAACGTGTGACCCGCCGAAGCCACGATTGATTAGCGGAAGATTAGGGAAACGTTCCGCGCTATTCCACATAACAATGCTCGAACTCCCAACGAAGAGTATTGCTTTGGTGGGGTGGCTATTTTTCATATCCCAAGCCTCGAACCTGGAAATCTGTTGTTCAAAGCGTTCAGGGTCAGGATCACTATGCTGCGCTGCAGTTAGGGATGGTAGAATAAGCCAGAGAGAGCATAGTGCGAACATGGCACTCTCCCCATCTCTCAAACGGAACCGGAGAAATCCTGACCTTTTCATGTCAACCTCCTAACAAGATGCGCTAATGCTAGTAGATACTCAGCATGATACGCACTTGTGATT
>PBPC01000011.1 GCA_002724575.1 Gemmatimonadota bacterium
CAACTTGAATTCGCAACAAGTTCTCGACATTCCGATTGGGCCTGACAATTTCATTGAGCCGGCTGAATTTAACGGGAAGCAACCAACCCATTTTACCTCGCGTCGCGCTCGCAGGGACCGTGGAGTCTTTCATGTGACGGTGCCCGCATCTTATGCCGATGGTCAACAAAGAGTCACTTGGACCATCACGGCTAACGGTAAGACACTTTCTATCCCGGCCCGAGTCGGCTATTCACCTCTTCAGCTTGATTACGGAGCTAGAGCGATGGGATCCGTACCTCCGATGGTCAGCTTCTCAGCCTCCGGAGCAGAAGGCCAGCACATTCAAGGGATATGGTCAGAGCCACGTGTAGCCACCGTGGGCTCACCTATGGAAATAGACATCTGGATGAGAGAGGTCTCGGAACGTGCTTCGTTTGACGAACGTAACGCCGACATTAAGCCAGCTGTTACCTGGATTAAATATCAAGGTCCAGCAGGCGAGGTCACTTTCGACCCCGGCAGGATTTCTCTCGACGAAAAGGAAGGACAGGCAACCACAAGTGTGACTTTTACCGTGCCCGGTGAATATGTATTACGTGGTCGCGTCGACAACTTCGGAGCCAACGATAGTACCCCGGGCGACCAATGTTGCTGGACAAACGCGTACGTACCGGTAACGGTCACTACTGGAGAACCCGACAAGGACTGATCTTCATACCCGGCCACTGTCAGGTTTTTAAACCGGACCAACCAATAGGGGAAGTCATATGCAACGCACACTTACCTTCGCTGCACTTGTAGTCATAGCGAGTTGTGCACCACAGACTGCGAACCAAACTCAAGTGGACGGGACAACAAGTGTTGAGCCGTTCAAGGTTGGGACTTTCGAGATCGATGGTGCACAGACGGTAGGAGTCGTCCTCAGGGACGCTCTGATCATCGACCTCGCGGCAGCAAACTCGGCGCTCGAAGCTGATCCAGCGTACGAGCATGTCGACGCACCTGCGAACATGCTTGAGCTGATTGAGCACTACGAGGACGGTCTGAAGTCCCGGATCTACGAGATCGTCAACAACGTGGTGGGTAATGACCTACTTGAAGCAGACTACGTTCACGGTGTCGAAGAAGTGGACATCCTTCCTCCAATCATGTATCCGAGCAAGAACATGAATGCCGCAGTCAACTTCTACACACACGCATGTGAAGGCTGCACCGAGGAGCAACTGGCGGCGAGGACTCGGGAGCGACAGGAGAATCGAGGGGTGCCCTACCTCTTCCTCAAGCCAACCCGCGGAGCGATCATCGGCAGCGGTGATGACATCGTGATGCCTTACGGCCGTGACCGAATCGAATGGGAGGTCGAACTGGCGATCGTATTCGGCACTGAGGGTAAGTACATCTCTGCAAGGCGAGCCTACGATCACGTGTTCGGCTACATGGTCGCTATGGATGTATCCGATCGTGGCGGGCGTCCTCCGGGTGGGTACGGATCCGGTCAAGACTGGTTCGTCGGCAAGGGCCATGACACGTTCGCGCCCCAAGGGCCGTGGATTGTTCCAAAAGAATTCTACGGCGATCCGATGGAGCGCCTGCACCAGAGCCTGGTCATCGACGGCGTGACCGTTCAGGAGGCCAGAGCGGGGGACATGATCCATAACATCCCGGAGCTAATTGAGTACGCATCGTCGCTCATCACCGTATTTCCCGGTGACGTCCTACAAAGCGGGACGTCGGGCGGAACGGGTGCTGGTCGCGTCCAGCGGGCAACAGGCTCTGGATACCTGCAGGCTGGTGAAACGATCAACGCCAGCATCGAGGGAATCGGGACACTAACGCACACTGTTACAGCAGAAGAGGGCGTTCCGGACGATCTGTCCGGCGCGCAGCTGCCCCCAACTAGAACGTACCGGCCGGGCAGTTGAGAGCTAAGGCTCAGCGAAAGCCATAAGGACAAAGCGCCGGCCGGGAGATCCCCCGGCCGGCGCTCTTTTGATTATTTGGTTTTTACAAGATTTCCGGTTCTACCCCGGTATCATGATGTGAGCTTCACTCGTTCCAGCACCCATAATCCATGCGCCACCTGCCCTGCCATTCTCTGGCAGACCGGTAGACTCAGTGGTAGCTCCCGGTACCGCAAACGTCGTATGGGTCCTAGCGCTCTGCTGATCCGCACCATTCGTCGAAACCCACGGTGAGCCATACTCAGGCGCCACCCTCGTACCGTTAGCTTCTGCGGCAGCTACCATGGCCCGTTCTTCCTGGGTGTTACCAGTCTCCGCCCGGAAACGACGGTTCTGTGCGACACGGGCTAAGTTGGCCATGCTGGTACACTGCACCGCAAAAGCCGGCCTATCCCGTTCATCGGAACGATCATAACACACGATGGCGTTCGTTCCCTCTTTCAAAGTCTCGTATGTGTAGTCGTCATTCCACTTAATGACTGTAGCATCGGCACGAGCTCTTCCAGGCGCAGTCGCCAGCACGCTCTCAAGTGAGAGTTCGGCGATTTGGGCGCTCACATTTGTCGTGACGGTAAGCAAACTGACCACAACCAAAATAATGCTCTTCATTAGGTGGCCTCCGTTCGACCAATCGATCCAAGTGCCACAATCAGCACTGCGTAAATACGTGCAAGGTGGACACTTTATCGTGATATCTACCTGTTGGCGAGTATGACCTTTGGGATATGGGTCACATCAACCTGGGATGTACTTCCTAAATGCACTTAAAGTGAGGCTTACATGGCTGATACCAGTGCCCTCGTCATAAATGATCAGAGCGGCACCATGCTCCCCAAGCCGATCTGGACTCGCGTTGGCATAATGCATCAGCATCCGAGCAAGATTTGCGCGTTCATCCCCTATTTCATCGCGATTACTTAGGAAAAGAGCATTCAAAGATAATTCCTGAGCCGAGCCCTCCAGGAGCGCCGTCATGACCATAGCCACAAGAGTGTTTGGTAGGAAATTAGTGTGAAACGAGATTGGAGAATAAATATTCCGTCCTGGGCGATGGCTCCCAAAGTCTTCCAAAATCTCTTCCCTATACCGAATAAAAAATTCAGAGAGTTCGGAATACTCAACCTCATAGTCGACCAGGGCAGCAGGACGTGTATCTATGAAGGCCCATGGATCGGGAGTAAGGCCATTTAGAATTGCGTTCACTACGTTCTCACGCTCTGAACCTTCAATATCCTCCTCTCGCATCCTCGTGTACTCGCGCACAAGAATGAGCAGTGCCTCCAGGAGCCAGGGATAATCTGCCACGTTATCATCTCGCATCCGTCCAAGATCTCGTCGATACATAACCGAGAATCCCCACCGNAAGTGACTCCCTANAACAGCTGCTGCAATTAGNGCGAAGTTCAACTGATGTCTNGAATTCAGGCTCCGCACTTTTTCAACGAGACGGTCATAAGCCTGGTCTTCGGGATGAAAATGTGANACTGCAAGCACTANAAGGGTCTCAGCATNATGGACGAANTGGTGTCCACTGCCTTCGGGTCCCTGCAGATGCTCTACCAGTTCGGTAACCCGNTCCAGTATTGCATCCGCGTTACCCTCATCCCACGCCCTCATAGCGCATAGTGCNAAAANATGCAGGAAGTAGTAATCCAATAGAATTGCGAGCGAAGAACGTTCNCGTCGGACTTCTGGAGCTGTCTTCATCCAGAAATCCATCATCAGCGTTGGCACGTTTTCCTCACTAAACTGGTGGGCACCAAAATCCCAAGCTTGGAGAACGTGGAACCCATCGTCCCTAGTTTTCTTGTCGAGTTCCTCGATCATTTGCGAAAGAGAAAAAACATCCGCAGAAGCCCTAAAAATGTGGGTCTGCATTGAAGAACGAAGGCGTTTAACACCAACTTCGAAGTCATCCCCCTTGAGAGCTCGGTCGAGAATCTGGGTACGGGCAGATCCTTTAAGGATAGATTCGAGCACCACACACAAATTCTCATTTGTGATATCAGTGCTCAAATGTGTACCGTCGGAGGTGGACATAGCTTCTCTTTCGCTTATAGATACTCGGGCATCGTATCCGACGTCCTAAGCAGCAAGCAAGGGGAGCAAGCAAGCGATTTGCTAACTATGTTGCGCTTTTGCCCCCAGAGTTCTTCAGCTATCTCAGGAGAGGTGAACAGAGGAGGAAGAGGATGAATACCTATTCACGAGTAGTGAACAGGGGCACGATCGCGCTGATACTGACTCTAGGGGTCATGGCACCCGCCCTAGAGAGCCAGGAGATTCGAACCCTCTCATACGGCATGCCAGAAGATGTCGGGATGTCGGCGGCAGTCCTCAGTGGAGCCCTGGGAGTTTATGAGGAGGCTATCGAACGCGGTGAGTTGGTCGGAGCCGTGGTACTGGTAGCTCGAAGGGGACGCATCGTTCTTCACGAAGCATTGGGGTGGAGAGACAAGGAACAGGGGCTACCTATGGAACGAAATAGCCTGTTTCGGATGGCCTCGAATACGAAGCCTCTAGTGTCTACTGGTATCGCAAAGCTTGTCGAGCAAGGAAAACTGGAGTATTCCGATCTGGTACGCACACACATCCCGGAATGGGACAACTATCGTGCAGGGTTTATAACGATTGGACAACTTTTGTCGCATTCAAGCGGCCTGAGAATATCCAGCCTCTTCCTGCAACCTTTAGAAGCAAATACAACGCTTCAAAGAGAAGCAGCACGCTTCGGAAATGTCGGCGCCACAGTGCCACCAGGTGAGACCTATAGCTATAACAATCCCGGCTATAACACACTGGCAGCTCTCATAGAGATTGGCTCAGGACAACTACTTGAGGACTACCTGAAGGACATCGTTTATCATCCGTTGGGAATGTCAGACAGCTACAACCATAAGGCGGGACACAAGCTTGACGGCAAGCTCAACCGCATGGGCGCAGTGTACTACGAACGAGGAAGTAACGGAGAATGGGAGCCTGGCGGAACTCCTGGTGGGCCCGTGGCCTATCCGTTCGCTAGAGGTTCAGGGGGAATGATCTCAACTGCATGGGATTATGCTGTCTTCTGCCAGATGTTCTTGAATGGGGGGATCTATGACGGCGTCAGAATCCTTGAGCCCGAGACTGTGGAACTCATGACGTCTCCCAAGATCGAGGTTCCTGGAGGAGGAGGCTACGGTTATGGATGGAGGATTACAGATGGCACCTACGGCCATGGAGGTTCAGACGGAACGAATGCTTGGCTCGATCCGGAACGAGAGCTTATCGGATTGGTCTTCACACAAACCCCTCGTGGGCGAGTATCGCTAGATCGGTTTCGGCAGCTCGTAAATCTTTCATTAGAGGAGCGTTAGCCGGATACGGCTGACGTCCTATCTCTGTTACTGATAGCGAACTATGCGCCTCATAGCGCAAGAATAGTATTGGCAGGTATCATCCATAGAGATACTCCATAACGAGAAATGTGACTTCCAAATGCGTACTAATCATCTAATCCTTGCTCTCGTTCTGATCCCAACTCTCGGATCAGCACAAACCACACCGACTGAAATAGCAGCAGCCTCTGACATTCTCATCCGCATAGAAGCGCTGCAGCAAAGAATCGCTCCCGAAGAGACCGCAAGGGACATAACAGAACGTACGGACCAGAAACGTTCTGAGCTCATGGAACACGCTGGTCAGGTTTGGGACACTGAAATGCAGGATCTCTCCGATCATATTGGACGTAATCCAGAGGTAGGATGGGCTGAATTCGAAGCCGTGGACACGCTCGTAAAGGTGCTGCTTTCGAAGGGGTTCGCTGTGGAAACCGGAGTCGCCGACCTCGAGACGGCGTTTGTCGCAACCTGGGTATCCCCGGCCGGATCCGATGGGGCGGTGCTTGGGCTAATCGGTGAATATGACGCGCTCCGGGACATAGACGGACCATTCCACGGCGATCAGCACAATGCTCAAACCCCCGTGGCTATTTCAGCTGCGCTCAGCCTCAAAGCTTATATGGAATCAGATCAAGTCCCTGGGACTATACGTATCTTCGGAACCCCAGCTGAGGAAGTTGGACCGCCGGCTAAGACCATCATGTATGAAGCAGGAGTATTCGATGGCACTGACATTCTAGTGCGCAGTCACTCAGCTTCAGAGACAGCCCACGCACGAGCTGGATTTGGGGTATGTTGCCTCAATATTAATGAAGTGAAGTATGTATTTACTGGTCGACCCGCACACCAATTGACATCGTGGAATGGTCGCAATGCACTGGAAGCAGCGGTTCGGTTCTACACATCGGTGAATGGTCTTCGATCAACACTTCGCCCGGAAGCTTCCATCCAAGGCGTGATACCGGAAGGTGGGATAGCACCAAACGTAGTTCCCGCCCGGGCCGTGGTTGATTACTACATCAGATATCCGGACGAGGTTTACCTTGAGCATATGACTAGGATGATTGATGATGCAGCACGGGGGGCAGCACTTGCGACTGGAACCACAGTCGAGATTGACCGTTATGGAGAGTATCGGGATGGGATTGCTCTGGGATCTCTAGAAGAACTTTACTTTGCCTATGCTAAGAAACTTGGTGCTCCCAGAATCAATGAAGTTCCACAGCGGCCGGCTGGATATGAGGAGACCGGCTGGGTAACACGTGATATCCCAGGTATCGGTGTTGGTGTTTTTAGCTCCCGCGATACATATCACACAAAGGGCATGGAGGCGGATGGCCTGGGAGACATCGGCCACGCTGGATTCCGCTTAGACGCGCAAATCATGAGCGCAATCCTTTACGACTATTTGACGAACCCTGTGCTAAGACAGAAGGTCGCTGAGGAACACACTGAGCTACAATCCCTGCTGGGAGAGTATCATAACCGTTTACGAGAAGTGTACGCTCCGGAGATCACTGAACCTTCATCGAATGATCCCATCCAACCAAGCTGAAAGAATTAGCAGAAGACCAGAAACCAACTAACCGCACCACTGCTCTACTCAAGGTTGAGCACACCCAAATGAGGCTCTCGCCATGTCCATCTCACTACGCATTCACTCACTGTCTAGGCTGACCCAGTTAAGCGTTCTAGAGACACTAGCCTTCATCGCTCTCTTTGGACTCGCCACGCCGGCAGAATCACAGGCGCCATCCCTACCCAGTATTGAACAACACACTGAAGCGATGACCCAAATGGAGGGCTTTTTTAATCTGTATTGGGATAACGCAACTGGGTCGCTGTTCTGGGAGATCTCTGAACTCGACACGGAATTTCTTTACCAGATCTCTATGGGTTCTGGCCTAGGAAGTAACCCCGTCGGTATCGATCGAGGGCAACTACGAGGAACCCACGTCCTCGCAGCCAAACGAATCGGACCTCGTATCCTTCTCATGGAACCGAACTACGGGTTCATAGCACAAAGCGAGAACCCTAGTGAAGCTCAAGCCGTTCGTGATGCATTCGCACCTTCGGTCCATTGGGGTTTCGAGGTAGTAGCTGAAACCGGTGAGCGTGTACTCGTGGATGCAACCCAATTCTTTCTCCGTGATGCTCGGGGTGTGATTGATCAGATTGCAGCTCGAGGTGAAGGTGATTTCACGCTCGACGCCTCTCGAAGTGCTATCCATCTGCCTGCTACCCGCTCCTTTCCCGAAAACACTGAAGTTGAGTCAATTCTGACTTTCACAAGCAGTAACCCTGGGCAACTCGTGAATGGAGTCGCAGCAACGGGTGGAGCGGTCACTCTACGCCAACACCATTCGTTCATCCAACTCCCGGATAATGGTTACCGCACCCGTACCGCAGATGCACGGGTAGGAGTGAACGGACCTACCGTTTACGACTATGCCACGCCGATCGATGCGGACACCCGAGTTCGCCTCGCTGCTAGACACCGGCTTCAAAAAGCCGATCCGGACGCAGATCGCTCTGAAGCTATTGAGCCAATCATCTACTATGTCGATCCTGGCACGCCAGAGCCTGTACGTTCTGCCTTAATTGAGGGAGCGAGTTGGTGGAATGATGCATTCGAGGAAGCTGGCTTCATCAATGCCTTCCGCGTAACGGTGCTACCCGATGACGTTGATCCTCAGGATATCCGCTACAACCTCATCCACTGGACCCACCGGAGAACACGAGGATACTCCTACGGCAACACAGTGATCGATCCACGTACGGGTGAGATCGTACGAGGTGTAGTAAACCTCGGAAGCCTGCGCCTTCGTCAAGACTACCTTCATGGCCAAGGGATGGTACCACCTTTCCCCGGAGGTATATCCTTACCTGAAGATGGAAGCGCTGGAGAGTTCGCAGATGCCCCCGATTTTGAATACTTAGCACAAGTAGCACCGGGCTCTGAAGCAGTCGAAATGGCCCTGGCCCGTGTTCGTCAACTCTCAGCCCACGAGGTTGGGCACACACTTGGCTTCCCTCATAACTACATGGCCAGTTCTTACGGTCGGGAAAGCGTTATGGATTATCCTGCACCGTTCGTAGAAATCGATGAAAACGGTGATATAGACCTATCGAACGCCTATGTGCAGAGAATTGGTGAATACGACAAGCTCTCAGTTAATTGGCTTTACCGTGAATTCCCCAACGGTACCAATGAAACTCAAGCCTTAGAAAGAATTGCAGAGCAGGGTGTTGTTGATGGACTCATCTATATGGGTCATACAAACAACAATTTCATTGGGGCTAGTCATCAATATGCCAGCGTGTGGGATAACGGCTCGAACCTCGTAGACCACCTGAAGCTTGAGATACGCATACGAGAGATTGGCCTTGAGCGCTTCGGAATCGATGCAATCAGAACTGGTGAACCCATGTCGACTCTAGAGTTCGTGCTCCTGCCCCTATACATGCATCACCGATTCCAGTTGCGCTCAGCTATCCAGAGCCTTGGGGGAGCAGATTTTCGATACGCATTGAAAGGAGATGGGCAAATTCCATTTACAATCGTAGATGCTGAGGAGCAGCGCGATGTCCTTGAAACTGTCTTGTCTACCCTGACTGTGGATTTCCTCGCACTCTCCCCAGAGATCGTAGAAATGATCCCTCCTCCAGCTTATCGGTACAGCGAGGGCGAAGAGTTTCCGGGCTACACTCAACAAATATTTGATCCGTTAGCAGTTGCATCAGCAGCTGCTACGTTCACAGTTGGAGAAATTCTTAACCCAGATCGAATGGCCCGCCTTGTGGTCTTTGGTAGTATGGGTGACTACCCAAACCTCCAAGAAGTGACGGACGGTCTTATCGAAGCCACATGGGGAACATCCGAAACCGGAGATACATATCGTCAGCAGGTGCTTCACACTGTGCAACGATCAGTCGTTGATCAAATGATGCAACAGGCGAGCATGGCGGGTAATCCTGCTGAGGTAAGAGCGATACTCTCAGATCGTCTCGATCAACTCGCATCGGGAATTGAAACTGAGGGCGCCCCAAGTCCACACCGGAAGCTCGTCGCGGCTGATATCCGCCGTTGGCAGTCCCGTATTGAGAATACAATTCCAGGCCCTCAACTCCAGATGCCAGCCGGTGACCCGATCGGTGGAAGTTCTCGAAGTGGAAACGGTAATTAGGGCGAATTCAACTGAAACAGTAATCAAGTTATCCAATAAGGATGATTTTGATTGCTATAGATACAGATAGTTTTTTATGTTTATGTTGTAACATTCATGCACGCTGGAGGTACTACGGATGACCTCGTGTTAACGAGGATTTTTGTGTGCGATACTCGAGGATGGAGATGTTTCTTGCCATGAAGATTGAGCGTAAGATCCAAATCACTTCTGGTGCTATGCGGTTTATAAGAATGTTCGGGAGCACAACCTGTGCGCTTCTGCTGTCCTCTCTCTTCCTCTTCGCGCCTAGCACATCCGCATTCGCACAAACGACTGATCAGCTTTTGGCTGGCGATAGCATACGAGTCAGTTTTCCTGGAGGTCGGCAAAACTTTGAAGGACGTGTTCTATCCAATGTTGATGGCGTACTCGAGATCGTTGGAAAAGGCCCTCAAAATTGTACCACCGGTCGAGGTTTCGGTGCGCGTCCAGTCTGTGATCCAGCTCCAACCGAGCGGCTCGTCATTGATCCAAAT
>PBPC01000012.1 GCA_002724575.1 Gemmatimonadota bacterium
ATCGTGTTCAAGCGGAGTGAGTGAAAGACCCGGCAATGCCCGTTCCATATGATAGGCGAAGTTCGCCCATTCGTTACCGCGATCGTTGCGAGTGTCATCCACTATCAAGAATCCGCCCTTCAACAAGTAAGCGCCAAGGCCGGCGACTTCTTCTTCGGTGGGATTCCAGCTACCGACTTCAACGATGTACGCGATGGGATACTTGAAGATTTCAGGGTCATTCAGGCGGAGGATGTTGGAGCCCTCAGTTTGAGAATCGACGAAGGTTGTCTCTTGGATGATGCTGAGAAAGTTGCGTTCAGCCCTGGGATAGTCGTGTGCCCAAGCAGGCTCACGTCTACGGAAGAACCCTGAAGAACCTCGCCCGACGTCATATTGCACTCTGAAAAAGTGATATTTGCCGTCGTAGGGTGAATTAGTGTCACTGTAGGACTGCAGATTACTGATCGAGCGTTCCGGTGCCGTGCTGCTGCCTTGATCACTCGCAATTAAAGCAACCCCAGCCCCTGCTAAGAGCAGAGTCAGTAGCGATCTGGTACTGCTACCAATCACGATTTCTCCATTAAGCCAGATCGCAGCATGAGCAGAAGTTCAAGGGCAGCGTCAAAGTTAGGGGCGATTTCAAGTGACTGGAGCACCGCACGGCGAGCGCCGGTTAGGTCGCCCACCTCTTGGTATGCGATTGCCAGTGCGTAGAGTGCTTGGGCTTTGTCCGTTGGATTCAGAGCAACGACTGCGGCCCTCTCTCGCAATGCCTGGGGATAGTTGCCTACTTCTGCGTGGAGTTTTGCTAGTCGCTGGTGAAGTTCTATTTCATAGGGCCATACTAGTACCGCTTTATCGAGCGCATCTGCTGCTTCTTTAGGGCGATTAAGTTGTGCCAGTACGTCCGCGTGCATGATATAGGCGTCGTAGTTCGATTCCGATCTCTGGACGAGCTGTGACAGAGCCTGCGCTGCACCAGTAAGGTTGCCGGCTCCCATGTGGGCTTGGGCTAGGTACCAATAGGGGCTGTCAGGTCCTCCATAGTCAGGGAAAATCTCGCGTGCAGCTTGTAAGTGGGGTTGAGCATCGGTATACCGTTCTTCCCCAACGAGTGCTGCGCCGAGTCTGAGTCTCCCTATAAAATCACCAGGGTGTAGGTTGGTGTAATTTTCGAGTGCAGTGATGTCCGAGCCGGATAGAGGGGCCTCTCCCATTGCCTCCAATCCACTCAGTGGACTGCGGAAACGATCCTGCAGGAATTCTTCGAATTCCTTGTCGAAATCCTCTATGTCTATGCCGAGTATAGATTCAAAAAGCTCTGCTGTGGTCTCGCCACGTCTGTATCCTTCCAGCATCTGTCTGATGGCGGAGAAGCCGTAGCGATCCTCAATGACCTGAAAGACTAGAGATGATTGGTAGTAGGAGAAAATTACCTGCTGCGGATAATCAGGTCGCATGAATCCATCGTTAAGCTCACTGACCTTCTTGAGGTTTCCCTCTGCTAAAGCCCTAAGGAACGGGATCGTGACCTGATGACCCCACCCCTGTCGGGCCTTTCGTTGTTCGTGAACAGCGAGCCCTTCGGAAAACCATCTGGGTACGAGATTATCAGAGATTGCTAGGTGAAAAGTATGCGCAAGTTCATGCCAGAAAACTGACGCCCAGTTGTAGTCTCCTCGTTCTCGGGCACCAGGGGAGTCCATGACCAAAACACGTCCAAAGCTTACACCGAGAGCACCCAGCCCGGCTTCTCCGAGGGTTCGCACTGAGAAGTCCGCATGGCTCGGAAATAATTCAGCTCTTACAGGCAGTAAGGGTTCGCCACCGTAGCGCCGAGTTAGGCTTTCGTACGCTTCTTCAGCAATGGGGGCTAAATAGGTTGCTAGAAGGCTAGATTCAGTTCCATGAAGAAAGAGCTCAAAGTGATCAGTCTCATGGATTTCAAAACGCTCAAAGGTATCGAGTAAATCGAGATTATTCTTAAACCAAGGGTTGTAAGGGTCTCCTTCGAAAGCGCGCATGAGGTGAGTTCTGCCTTGCTCTACGTCTCCTAGACGAAGTTCGTTCATTCCTAGGAGTCCCCACGCGGTCCAAGAGTATGGATCAAGTTCGACTGCTGCTTCAGCCCTGGTCACTGCGTCACCATACCGTCGTGTTTGCACGGCTAATTCGGCTAGCTTGGTGTCGAGTCCAGAGTACCTAGGATTCAGTTGTAGCACTCGTTCTCGAACTTCTTGGAATTTCTCTAGCTCACCCGTGACCAGGTGAGCACCAGCCAAAGTTGTGAGCGCGACGAGCGAGTGTGGATTGATAGCCAGGGCCATTTCAATCTGCTTGTAGGCATCCTGATACCTCTCGCGGGTGAGATGTTGGTTCGCTAATAGAGCACGAGCCTCCAGATGATTCGAATTAATTTCAAGCAATTGTCCAAGGACTCTTCCTGCATCTGACGTGCCGTCAAATTCAAGCGCTCTTGCCAGACCCAGAAGTGCTCCCGGGTGTCTCGGGTTTACTCCTAATACTTTCTCGAACTCACTTTGTGCATCGGTGCTCGAGTATTTCTCTAGAAAGAGTTCTCCTGCTCTGACCCTTGGTTCGTGCCACATGGGAGCGAGGCTTGCTGCTTCATCAAAAGCTCGCAATGCATCCTGGAACAGGCCGGGGTTAGTGCGGCCCAGATAGCGCACCGCACGTCCTACGGCTACGAGTTCGGTAGCGCTAAGCCGTCCATCAGAGGTGTTGTAGATGTCGATGAAGCGATCGAAGCGAGTCATAGCCTCTTCGATTTCACCTAGAGAGAAAAGCAACTCTGCTAGATTAACTTCCGCTGTGAGGGCATCTCTTGCATTAGCATCGATGGATTCTTGAAAGGCTTTAGCCGCCTCTTCAGCCCTTCCTCGGAGCACTAGGATTTCCCCTAGCGTGTTTGCAAATGAACTTGGGGTAGGAGCTTCACGTGCTAGAAGCTCGGAAGCATCATACTTCCCAGTGGCGAGTAGCGCCCGAATCAAGTCGTGTCTTACGTCATAAGAAGACGGATCATTTTCTAGTATGGTACGGAATGCACCGGCTGCATCTTCATATTGTCCGGCTTGCAGTAACTCTCGTGCTTCTGCGGTCGTTTGGGCTTGAAGAGAGCCGGCAGTTAGAACACTAGCGAGTATAAGCGCGGGATAATGGGTCATAATCCGTCACCCTCTTTGGCGCGGATCTCCCTATTTTTCAGTGCCAGCTCTACAAGCAGTTCCTCCATAGCTGCCATATATGCTTCTTCCTGCATAGCATCACGGAGAACTCTGAGTTCGGTAATTCGAGCCTGGATTTGACTGCGCTCTTCGTAAAGTCTCAAGAGTTCAGGGTTTTGGTTAATCTCTTCCTCGGTTACGGAAATACCGCCCAGTTGAAATCCTGCTGCGAGCGAGCCGTCAGGCTCATTTAAGCCGACCTCTTCGCTTCCTGTTCCATCCCCGTTGTCATCCAGCACAGCATGTTCTGTAAGGATTTCATTCTCATTTTCATAGAAGCGGACAACCTCCTCACGCGCGTACTGATAGGCTTCTAGTAACGATACTCTTTCATCCTTATCTAGATCGGCATTCTCACCTGTGATTGCCTCAACGAAAAATTGTGCAAACTCTGTAGCATTGCGCTCCCGTTGGGTACGGGTAGCGGTAATGATGATCCGGTTAGGGCCAGATAGGGGCCCGAGGAAGCCACCACTAGCGCTGCCAGTATGCACCAGCGCCAGGGTCTGCGTCGGGAATCCTGTTAGCGCCATCTGCAAGTCACTAGGTGCGAGGTCGGGGCCAGTGACGTTAAACCGAGCCTCAGCTTGGTCAGAAGTTCCGTGTCCGATGAGGATGACGAGCAGTCGATCCGAGGATCCCATTTGTTGGGCAATCTTGCTCAGGTAGCTTAGAACGTTATCTCGTGTCGACTTATCAGTGACAACTTCAGGATCGGATTCTGGTCTCTCGCCGAGATAAGTGACATGCTCTGTGAGCATACCATGTTTCGAAGTAAGGGCCTCTCTTAGAGCGACCGCTTGGTTATGGAACCGATCTCGATAATCCGCGTTACCACCGAGTCCGACCACGATCAATGCGTGAGTTTGCTCCTGGGCACTAACCTGCTCAAGAGATGCTCCAGAAAGGCCCATGAATGCTAAGACGGAGCCCAAGAGGACCAGTGAAGCCTGCCGTGTCATCAAATCAGTCCCCGAATTCTTCGAAATCCCCACTCACCGCCCATGAGCATCAATAGGAGGAAAAAGAGAAACGGCATATCCCACAGGTCTAGTTCTTCAATCAAAGTGACTCCAGCACCCGTCACACGAATATCTTCCGGAAGACTCGAAACATCTTCGGGAGTATAGAACTGACCTCCAGTTTCATCGGCGATCCGCCGTAGCGTCTGCGTGCGCCTCGATGCACTGAAGTATTCGTCGTCACTCGGAGCTGTGTAGAGATAGGTTTTGTCCGAGCCGAGAGCCTCTCCNTTCCTTTCGGCNGTTACTTCAACTTCATANTCACCTTCTTCTAGCGGGCGAAACTCTACCGAGTACTCNCCATCCCTTTGGACNGTCCAACTGACAGGAAGCTCTTCCACCGTTCCAGTTGGACTTGTAATTCGTGCTGTCACNGTTGCNTTGTTGACCTCGATNTAGCTTGAGTCCCCTACATTCGTCACAAGTTGAACNCTTTCTCCNGGTTCCACCTGTTCCCGGTCTGTTACTGCTTCTACAGCTTCTGGTACACCATCGACAAGCCACCTAATCATCTGTTGCCAGAAAGTTTCGTGGCTCTGATCCTCGAGCGGCACATCGGCATGCATTTGCCAGAGCCAAGAATCCTGGATGGTAAGGGCGATGGATTTACCGCGGCCGTATCGTTGGAATGCGAGCACGATCTGTTCAAGAGCAAGTTGTTCCCCGGAACCAGACAAGAGTGCTGTAGCACCAGGACGTACCTGAGAGATTGGATTGACAGTGGTTACCGGGGGCAGAGAATCCCATCGTTCACGCACCTGGTCTTGCTCCACTCCGAGCAGTACAGCGGGATGTGTTAGTCCAGCGGGCGTTGGGGTTACCTCTATTTCCGCGAAGAATCCTTGAGGGTCATCTGAGGGGGAGGTAAGAATCACCGTCATTACTTCTTCCACCGGGGTGCCTTGCCAACCCCCTTCTGAGAAAGCTCCATGGCCGCCAAGCAATAATAATCCCCCACCTCTCTCGGAGACGAAGTCCGCAATCATTTGTAATTGGTCATGCGTGAAGAAAGATGCTTCAACACTCCCTAGGATTAATGCTCGATAGCGGTACATCTCTTCACGGCTTGTGGGAAAGCCAAACTCCAACTCACTGCCATCGTCTACATCCAATCGAAGAAACTTGCTTTCTGCGGTCCGCTGCAGCACTACGAGTTGGATGTTTTCATCTTCCTCAACTGCACGCCTCATGAACTTTACTTCGAAGCGAGGTTCTCCTTCGAAATAGAGTACTTTTTCACGCTCTCCTCTAACTTCGACTTGTACCGACCGGGCATTATTTCGGTTTACTCGTTCTCCTGGTTGAGGAGGAATACGGAAGCTCACGCGTCGCGGACCTACTCCTTCCAACTCGAAATAGATTCTGGCTACAACCGGCTCTCCATCTGGCCCAAGCTCAACCATTTCTTCTGCGATAATCTGAAGTTCGTCCTCAACGATCAGCGGAACTGTGCTGTTTTCGAATCCCGTCTGGGCAATGACCGCATCAACAGTCAACGAAGATCCCTCTAGCACAGCCCTCGGCATCTCGATCCGTCCGAGCTCTATATCGGGGGCGATACTTTCTTCTCCAAGCCCAACTGTGAAAACCGGAACACCTGCGGCTTGCAGGGGCACCAGTGATTCAGCAAGGGGCTGGTCGTCGTTGTCAGCCCCATCTGTAATCATGACCAGCCCAGATAGCGGCACGCCGGAAAGTTCTTCTCTCGCAACATCGAGTGCTCGAGACAGGTTTGTGTGTGTGCCCCCGTAAGCTAGTTCCGACGGACTATCGATTCGGCCGGCCATATCAGAGAAACGAAAGAAGCGAAGCGCGAAGCGATCGGAGAGTTGCCTGAGGAGTTCACTTTCATTGGAAGCGAACTCCTGGTTAATGAACGAGTTTCGTGGCTCACCGTTCTCGTCCGCGAGCAACATGCTTTGTGAATCGTCTATGAGGATCCCAACAAAATTCTGTTGCGGGACCACAGTCGACAGAATCAGTGATGGCTGGAGAAGGCAAACAATGATGACTGCAAGTAGCAAAACCCTCAGTCCTGCCATCACACCGCGGTCTGTAACCGTGCTTTTCCCTCGGGCAATCGTATAGCTAGCAACAGTAGTTGCGCCTAGGATCCCAGCAATAATAAGCCATAGGCGCACCGACATTGGTGCCCCAAATGTGAAATCACCCTGCTCGAAAAAGAGCGGGGGATATTTGAACAGGAACTCGAAGATGCGTTCCATCGGCTTTGCCTCAGTGACTCATCGCGTACACGATCATGTTTGCCCCTATCTCGTACGCGTAGGTCGAATATTCTAGAGGGTATCGCGGATCCTCAGCCCACTCCCAAGCATCACCGAGGTCGGTGTTGAAGTTGATGATGACAACAAGGCGTCCAGCCTCATCATAGATGCCCTTAACGTAGGGGACGCAGCCGTAGCATTCAGCTGGATACATGGCGCGCCCTATGGCGGGCACTTGTTTCACTTCCTCGATGTCGTAGTAGGCCGAGTAGATCGGGTGATCGAGGGTGATGTCGACTATCGGGTGGTCCGGGTAAACGCGGCGGATATTGTACTCGAATACATCCCATTCACGTTGACCCCAGAAGTCGTCCACAATCAAGAATCCCCCAGCATCGAGATAACCTCTCAGCCCCTCAACTTCTGCATTGGTCATATCCATACCACCGACTTCTACAGCGTAGATTATTGGAAAACGCCGGAGTGTCGGGTCGTCGAGCCAGATTGCATTTTCCCAATCGTAAGCGTTGAGTCGGACTAGACGCTTCAGTACGACTAAGAACTGCTGGTCACCTTTCGGATAGTCGGTTGCCCATGATTGTCCCCACCCGCGGCGACCCCAACCGGAATAAATGGCGCGGGTCCAGTAAAAGGGATAACGACCAGGTGTTTCATTTGGATCCATGCGGGGGCCACGAGTGTCCACAAATGAGGGGCGGCTCACTCTTGGGGGGGCTTGCTGGCTCATGAATTCTGCACCTAGCGGAGTAACGTACGTGGTTTCTTTCACCGAATCGGGTGCGCACGCTGTGTTGAGCATGGTGAAGAGTGCCAATGCTAAGAGAGCGAGATGAAGAGGTGAGCGATTCATCAGTTGTTTTGTTTGGGTCCTCGAGAGCGGCAGGATCACTGGCTAATCTTTCATGTTAGGGAAAATTCTGGCCACTTCTTTATCTCCGTGCTCCTTGCCCGAGCGCGTTGACGATGTTGTGCGGTCTTTTCCCCTCTGTGGCCAGACTCAGCCGCGGCTGAGTCTGTGCCAGTGCAGTGACGTAAGGCCCTCCACGCCCGAGCGCAAACCGGAGGAGGTATGGCAGTCCAGCTTCAGCTTGCTGTTAGTGTTCAAGATGCGGGTATTTGGGCACAAGGAAGTAAGGAGGATAAATCGAGGTGTTAAGGCGCAGATAGCGTGACCTTGTTATTTCGAGAAGCCTACCTTTAACTCGTAGACAATCATGAGCCGATCTCAACATGGAATTTTGCTCACGTGTCCCTAAGAGCAGACGAAAACCCGAAAAATGCTTCGGTAGCTTTCGTGAAAAAACAGGAGCCTTGCATATGAAGATACGAAATCTTTCAATGACTCTTCTGCTCTCGGCGGCGATAGTGTCACCAGGCGTTGCGCAAGATCTCACGGGTACCTGGGAGATCTCTACTCAGGGAGGTCGCGGAGGTCCACAGACCAGCATGCTTGTTCTCGTGCAGGATGGTGAGACCCTCACCGGGACCATGAAGTTCAGCTTAGGTGGACCAGGAGGCAGAGGCGGTGGCGCCCAGGAGCTCGAGGTTGCCAATGGGACCGTAGAGGATAACTCATTCAGCTTCACCGTCACGCTGAGTGTTCAAGGCAATTCATTTGACCTGAACTACTCGGGAACCGTCGACGGAGACGAGATGTCTGGGACTCGTGGGGGTCCACGTGGGGGCGGTCAGCCATTTACAGGGCAAAAGCAAGGCTGACGGGCTCGCTGGCGTTGTAGAAGTGCCGATTACGGATATGACCTGACAGGAATTATTTTCTTTGTTGTTGGCTGCTCGGTAGTGGCATCAGTTTCAGGTGCTATCACGCAGACGTCAGCTTGTGATGACGCGACCGCTGGAAGAACTAAATCATTGACTCCGTTGCAGGTTATCGCTTCCGACTTCAACTTGCCGTGCGGGCCACGAAGGGCCTGCTCTTTTGGTTCTCGTATTCCCAGAGGATGATCATGCGGTTCTCATCAGCCTTATTGGCACTTTTCATCTCGACTCCGCTCGTTGCTCAAGATGGCACAAGAGAAATCACAGCGGATGACTACAGACGAGCAGAGCGTTTTCTCTCCCAGAATACCAGTGCCCTGGTTTTTGGTGCATCGGTGAGCCCACAATGGCTTGAGGACGGTCGATTTTGGTACAGATCGTCGGGGCCTGAGGGGACGGAGTTCATGATTATTGACCCTTCAGATCTGACCCGCGAAAGCGCTTTTGATCATGAGCGGATTGCCACCGTGCTCAGTACAATGTCGGGAGAGGGATTTGAGTCTTCAAGATTACCTTTGAATGGCCTAACACTTGAGGGTGGTGCGCTTATGGCGACCGTCGGTCCACCCGGCCGCTTCCGGTGCAACCTGACGGAATATTCTTGTAACCCCATTTCAGGTAGTGTTGGCCCAGCGGTTTCACGGCTAGAAGTGATTTCTCCAGATGCTCAAAATGCAGCCTTCATTCGTGATCACAATCTTTGGGTTCGGGATCTTCGCACTGGAGATGAGTCGCAATTGACAACCAATGGAGAAGAAGATTTTGGGTACGGCACCAACAACGCTGGGTGGACACGTAGCGACCGTCCAATCTTGAAGTGGTCTCCAGATTCAAGGAGGATTGCAACCTTCCGGCACGACGCGCGTGGTGTGGGAATGATGTATCTCGTAAATACACAGGTAGGGCATCCGCAGCTTGAAGCATGGCGCTATCCGCTCCCTGAAGACTCGGTAATTTTTCGGATCACTAGAGTGGTTCTGGATCTCGATCGTCCGGCGGGTGACCAAGTAGTCAGTTTAGCAATGCCTCCAGATCAGCATCGGTCTACCTGCAGTGACCATATCGCATGTGGTGGTACTTTTGGAGATGTCGAGTGGAGCACAGATAGCGAGCACATCGTATTCGTTTCGAGTACCCGCGACCATAAAAGTGCCACAGTCAGTATCGCCGATGCATCTACGGGTACCGTAACCAAGCTTTTCGAAGAAGTAGAAGAGACATTTTATGAGTCGAACGGTTGGGATTTGTTGTCCTCATCAAATGAGATCTTATGGTTCAGCCAAAGAGACGACTGGGGGCATCTCTACTTATATGATGCTGGAACTGGAGCTCTCAAGAGACAGGTCACTCAGGGAACTTGGAACGTTCAACGAATCCTGGAGATCGATGAGTCCGCTCGCACGATAACTTTTCTTGGTAACGCGCGAGAGCGAGGGGATCCCTATTTCCAATACCTTTACAGGGTCGGACTCGATGGTGGACCCGTAGAGTTACTAACACCAGACAGTGCAAATCATAGTGTGTCGCTTTCTCCGGATGGAAAATACGTGGTTGACACGTACTCAACGCCGGTTATTCCGCCGGTTACCGTCCTTCGTGATAGAGAAGACGGACGTAGTCTCTTGACTATTGAAGAAGCCGATATTTCCCGTCTTCAGGAATCAGGCTGGCAGCCACCGATGCCCTTTAGTGTTAAAGCGCGAGATGGAGAGACTGACCTATACGGGCTGCTTTTTCGGCCAATGAATTTCGACTCGGATCAATCATATCCGATCGTGAATTACCTCTATCCGGGACCGCAGAGCGGGAGTGTCGGGAGTAGGAGCTTCCGCGCATCGCACCGAGATTTGCAAGCGATTGCGGAACTTGGTTTTGTGGTGGTTGAACTTGACGCGATGGGTACACCGGGGCGCTCGAAGACATTTCATGAAGCCTACTACGGAAACATGGGAGACAACGGGCTTCCTGATCAGATTACTGGGATTCGTCAGCTAGCGGATCGATATCCGTGGATGGATATCGACAAAGTCGGAATTTACGGACACTCTGGAGGCGGGTTTGCTGCGGCTGCTGCCATCATGCGTTATCCGGATTTCTATGACGTCGCAGTGTCACAAGCCGGTAACCACGACCAGCGAAACTATGAGGATGATTGGGGTGAAAAGTGGCAGGGCCTCCTTGTCGAGTATCCTGATGGGACGACTAATTATGATAATCAGGCGAACCAGCTTTTAGCGGAGAACCTCAAGGGCAAGCTTTTAATCGCACACGGTACGCTAGACTCGAACGTACCCCCCTCGAACACGATGCTTGTAGTGAATGCTCTAATTGCGGCGAATAAAGATTTTGATTTAGTCTTAATGCCGAATCGAAGGCATGGCTTCGGTAACGAGCCATACATGATGCGAAGGCGTTGGGACTATTTCGTGCGACATCTACTTGATGCCGAACCCCCTGCTGGATACCAGATCGGTGAGGTCACGAGGCCTATTGGCTAGATTTTGCACGGTTCAGGAATCGGGGTTCTAACTATGCCTCGTCCAACACCTTCATGCTTTC
>PBPC01000013.1 GCA_002724575.1 Gemmatimonadota bacterium
ATGCTGGCCAGTCCATGCTGACCCCGAACAATCCCACAGTCACAGAAGGTGCGACTGGTCGGATTATGAAGTTTGCTGCTGATGGGACATTCATCAAAGAATGGGGGCAAATTGGCACGGAGATTGGTAACTTCCGTACCCCTCATGCACTAGAGATGGATTCCGAGGGTCGCCTTTTCGTTGCGGATCGAGGAAATCACCGAATACAGATTTTCGATCAGGACGGTAACTATCTTGAATCCTATGTTCAGTTCAGTCGTATCAGCGGACTCTTTATCACAGATGATGACATGCTTTATGCGATCGACTCTGAAACCAACCCGAATAATCACCCCGGTTGGACCACTGGTATCCGTATAGGTCATGCGTCCGAAGATGTTGTAACAGCCTTCATTCCACCTTATGAGATTGACTCTCGTAATACAGGTGTGGCTGGTGAGGGCGTTGCGGTTGATGCCGATGGCAACGTTTATGCGGCTGAAGGTCCGATCTCTCGTCCTACAGCGGGTGGTGGATTAACAAAGTATGTTAGAGGTATGTAGTCTCAATTAAGTCGAGGGGCGCCGCGTGAGTAGTCTGCGCGGCGCTCCTTCTTCTTGTATACCAGAATTAATGAGCTACTGAGCGGTGAGGGGGTTCCATCACCCGTCAGGTTGATGCATCATCATCGAGCCAGAAGATCTCTGGTAACTTGCCCGTGAGGCCTATGAACGGTGCTGTGACACAAGTGACATCTGTTGGAAGGCGACTTTCACCTGCCCAGGCCGTTTTGGTACCATGTTTCTTCGCAGCTCTTCTCGCGGCCTTTGTATGGTGTCCACCGGTACGGGACCTAGGGTTAAGGAACACTTTCTTGCTTGCAGCGGGGGTACTCGTTGCTTGGGCATCTACTCTTTTCATTGGAATTAGAAACGGACAGCGATTACTAACTCTTGAATTAGCTATTCGGCGCCACCATTGGGTTCAGGCTTGTGCACAAGGCACCGTGTTTCTCTGGTGGGGTCAGTATGTAGATCAGGTTTATGCTTTTGCTCCATTGATCGCTGCCCAACTCGTGTTCGCATATGGTGTAGATGCTCTGCTCCAGTGGTCCCGGCGCGAGAATTACCAACTTGGGTTCGGTCCCTTCCCAATCATTTTCAGCATCAATCTCTTCTTGTGGTTCAAGCCGGAATGGTTCCACTGGCAATTCGCGATGATCCTATTGGGATATCTAGGAAAAGACCTTATCCGGTGGACTAAAGACGGTCGCTCTGCGCACATCTTTAACCCGTCTTCCTTCCCGCTTGGCGTTTGCTCTCTAGTGCTGATCATGACGGGTATGACTGAGATCACCTGGGGACAGGAGATCGCTCAATCTCAGTATAACCCTCCCTACATCTATGCTGTGATCTTTTTGGCCTCGATACCGGGCCAGCTTCTTTTCGGTGTAGCGATCATGACGGTTTGGGCGGTTATCTCCGCATACACGTTTGGCCTTGGTTACTTCTTGCTTACGGGAACCTACTTGTTCCACGATGCGTACATTCCGGTTGCAGTTTTTCTGGGAATGCACCTTCTGTTCACGGATCCGTCCACCTCCCCCAGTACGGGCCGAGGTCGGATTATTTTCGGCATCCTCTACGGGTTTGCTACGATCGCCTTTTTTGTGCTTCTAGGGGCAATGGAAGTTCCAACTTTCTACGACAAGCTACTACCCGTGCCTATCCTGAATCTTTTGGTCCAAGTTATTGATCGAGGCGCGGCCTCAAGGCGGCTTGGATTCCTCGACTTTTCATGGGTCACGAAGGGTCTTGCTCCCATTAAGCGACGTTATGGACTCGTGGGAATTTGGGTTGTGATTTTTGTTGTTCTTAGTGGTACTGGTGGCGTTGGTGATAATCACCCTGGTCAGTATCTCCCGTTCTGGCAGCAGGCATGTGACGATGGCAGTGATCGTGGATGTGAGTATCTAGCTTTCATGCAGAATACATATTGTGAAAGCGATTCGGGCTGGGCTTGTAACGAACTCGGAATACTGTTTGCCAGCAGGGATCGGTTCAATGATGCCCAAGTGTCACTAGGAAATGGTTGTGATCTCGGCTTCGATTTGGCCTGCGAGAACCTGATCCGGCTCAGAACCGGGGCCTCGGGTTTCGGTCGTGCCTCTCCTCCACTCGAAGAACTTCCCATCGTAATTCGGGGCAGTAAAGGTCCGGTTACCGAACGGGAACCGGAAGCACTATATGCCCTCGCTTGCGAACGTGGATGGCCTGATACTTGTGAAACCCCTCCTGGAGATAGCGAGCGTCCATAGGGCGGGAAACCTTGCACGGTGTACTCCAGATCCACATGCTGCCTGTGTCCGCCCACACCCTTAGATAGGAGTACCATCGATGCGCAGACGGAATTTGAGGATTAGCTTACTGGCTTTTGCCGCCCTGGTCATTACGGCTGTATCGGCGTCTGCACAGTCGAACCCGCGTTTTGGTGTTTGGCAGATGCAATCGGATGCTCCTCCACCTTCGAAGAACATCATGACTTATGAACCCTATGGAAATGGTGGTATGGAGATTACCGTCGCTTCGACCAATGCAGGGGGACAGGATAACGAATGGGGTTATGTGACGATGTTCGACGGTGTTTTCCGAGCGGTTCGNGGACAAGAAGGTTCTGAGACTGCGGTGGAGATCATCGACGACCGGAGCACACGAATCTTGAACAAGAGAAATGGTCGAGTNTCACAGGTCATCATCAATACGCTTTCGGAGGACGGGAACAGGATTGACAANGAGTANGTGCGACTTGATGAAAACGGAAAGATNACACGTGTGACACATGCCGTTTACAACCGGATCCGTTAGAAGTTGAAGAGCCANCCTATGANAATCTTGGCCCACAAGNTNGTAGCGTTATCGTGNNTTGGACTCGGTATGCCATCGCTAATGGGAGCGCAACAGAGTGACNTTAAACNTGAGGGGTCGCCTAGTATCCTGACNCAGGAGTACTTGGCAGCTCGNTCGGGTGAAGGCCTTNATNGGTTTATGCNGACTGGGGACCCACTACTNNTGATGTCTTCCGATGAGCTCAACGACGTTATCCAGCAGTACTGCGTTGGGTGCCATAANGATGTGANGCTGAGGGGAAANCTCTCTCTGTCTGAGTTCGANATCGCTAAGGNTCCTCAATTGGCAGAGACCGCGGAGAAGATGATTGTGAAGCTGCGGGCGGGCATGATGCCGCTTCCTGGGGCCCGCAGGCCCAGTCCAGACACACTTTTGACTCTTGTCGAAACGCTTGAAACGCTGATCGATGAGGCTGCGGATGAGCAGCGGAGCCCAGGGACGCGACCGTTCCAGCGGCTAAATCGCGCGGAATATGCGCGCCTTATCGAGGATTTTTTGGGGCTCAGAATCGATCCGGGGGAGTGGCTACCAGCGGATCAGATTAGTGCGAGTTTCGACAACATCGCCGACGTGCAGGCGATGTCGCCTACATTGATGGACGCGTATATGACAGCTGCCAGTGAGGTAGCACGCCAGGCGGTTGGCCAGGCAGATGCCCCGGTTACTGCAAAGACCTATACGAATCCAGCGACTGTATCACAGCACGAGTGGGAGACGGTCGAGGGGGCTCCCTACGGGACTCGGGGCGGTATTAGCGTCCTGCATACCTTCCCTGCAGATGGAGAGTACACCTTCTCCATGGGTTTCATTTCAGGGTGGGGAGAGCGCTTCCACGATATAGACATATCAGTTGACGGTGAGCGCGTAGCGTTGGTGCATTACGGTGGCGATATCGATTTTCAAGGAAGAAAAACCTTTCCGGTCGAGACTGAGCCAGTGTTCATCCGGGCGGGACAGCGGAGAGTTACCGCCGCGTTTATCCGTCAGATGGATGGGCCCTATGAGGACCTGATTCGCCCCAATGACTGGTCTTTAACGGGTACAGAGGCGAGTTACGGTACTACATCGCTTCCCCATCTCATTAACCTAACTCTTGAAGGTCCGCATAACCCGGTGGGTGTTTCTGATACGCCAACTCGACGTCGCATCTTCACCTGCCGGCCTACCTCCGCTGAGGAAGAAGAGTCCTGCAGCGCGAATATCCTAGCTGGACTCGCAGCACAGGCGTACGGTCGAAGTCTAGATCAGGAAGACATTGAACCTCTGATGAGGTTTTATCAGATGGGTGCCGAAGAGGGGGGCTTCGAAATGGGGGTGCGGACTGCACTAGAAGCTATCCTAACCAGCCCGCACTTCCTCTTCCGGATGGAGAAAGAGCCGGACAATGTAGAACCAGGTGAGGTCTACGAACTTGACGAAGTGGACCTCGCATCGCGGATCTCTTTTTTCCTGTGGGGTGCAAACCCTGATGAAGAACTACTTCGTCTTGCCAGCAGTGGTGATCTGTCTAAGCCGAGGAACCTAGAGCGTCAGGCTAGGCGATTACTGTTGGATCCCCGCTCGGAAGCTCTGGCTACGCGGTTCGCCTCATTATGGCTGCAACTTCAGGACTTGGAAAAGGTTCGCCCGGATGCGTTCTGGTTTCCCAACTATAGCCAACAGTTGTCTACAGCAATGCGCCGGGAGACTGAACTCTTTTTTGATAATCTGGTTCGAGAGGATAGGAGCCTGCTCGAGATGTATAGCGCTGACTACTCCTTCCTTAATGAGCGCTTAGCAAATCACTATGATATTCCTGGTGTTATTGGAGACGAATTCCGACGGGTAGACTATCCCGGTGAAAAACGGCGAGGAGTTTTGGGTCATGGGAGCGTACTGGTCCAAACCTCGCTTGGAAATCGGACTTCACCGGTACTTCGGGGCAAGTGGGTAATGCAGGTACTTTTGGGTACTCCTCCTCCTCCTCCTCCTCCCGGTGTGCCGGATCTAGATGCGACGGATGAGACGGAAGGGGCGCGTATTCTTACTACGCGTGAGCGTATGGAGATACATCGCACAAATCCCGTATGTGCATCTTGTCATAAGTTTATGGACCCGATCGGCCTGGCTCTCGACAACTTCGATGTGACGGGTAAATGGCGAATACGGGAAAGAGGTGTGTCCTTAGACACACGTGGTACGTTCTACGACGGGACGGATATTAGTAGTCCGTCAGACTTGTCACGAGTCTTACTCAAGCGGCCAATTCCGCTAATAAGACATTTTACTGCTAGCTTAATGGCTTATGCATTAGGCAGGAGGCTAGACTATCAGGACCAGCCGGCAGTCCGGGCTATCGTCGCAGAAGCTGAAAAGAACAATTATCGGATGTCGTCATTCATACTTGGTGTGTTAAAGAGTGACGCATTCCAAATGAAACAAGCTCCAGTAGCGTTAGGGGAGGACTCTCTGGATTCCAAGTCGAGGTAAGGGAACATGCGCTTTATCACAGGGAAGAGTATCCCACGTCGCACGTTCATTCGGGGAGTGGGCACCACTTTGGCATTACCATTGCTAGATGCCATGCGGCCCACGGCCCGAGTGTATGGGTCACCCAAAGAAGCAGGGGTACCCCGTTTGGTCTGCATCGAAGAGGTGCATGGTCTACCCGGATGCAACGAGTGGGGTGCGGAGCAGTACTTGTTTGCCCCCTCCACTGTTGGTCGTGATTATGAATTACTTCCGGAAAATGCTCTTAAATCTCTGGAGCCTTGGCGCGACCGACTCACAATCATCAGCAATACAGATGTTCGTATGGCCGAGCCAGTAAACCCTGGGGAGATCGGCGGGGACCACTTCCGTTCAAGCGCTGTCTTTCTCACGCAATCACACCCCAAACAGACACAGGGCTCGGACCTCTACTGCGGGACTTCGCTAGATCAGCTTCATGCTCAGCGTTTTGGTCAGGAGACGGTGCTGCCATCCCTGCAACTCTCTATCGAGAGCACGGATAAGGGAGGAGGCTGTGACTATAACTATTCCTGCTCCTACATGGACTCGATTAGTTGGTCGTCTCCTTCAGAGCCTCTTCCGATGATCCGGAACCCCCGCACTGCATTTGACCTGTTATTTGGGGCAGGTGGCTCTGAGAGAGAGCGGGCCAACCGGCGTCGGACTCAGAAGAGCATCCTGGACTGGGTTGCGGATGAAGTGGGCCGAATGAAAAGGGATTTAGGTGCGGTTGACCGCCAGCGCGTAGATCAATATCTGCAGAACATCCGTGAGATCGAGCGCCGTATAGATATGGTTGAACTTCGGAACACGGGTGGAGAGCCCCGGGAGTTACCCGAAGCTCCTCCTGGGGTACCAGATTCTTTCTCCGAACACATGAGACTTCTGTCCGATATTCAGGTGCTAGCATTCCAGGCCGACATTACACGAGTGGTCGCGTTAAAAACTGGACGAGATGCTTCAAATCGCACCTTCCCGGAAAGTGGGTCTGACCGAGCATTTCACCCATCTTCTCACCACGGAGACAGAGAAGAGGCGATCCTAGAATTCAACAAGATTTGCCAATACCGGGTGAGCCAGATTGCGTACTTCCTGGACCGACTGGAAGAGACTGTTGATGGGGAGTCCAACCTGTTGGATCAGTCGATGATCATTTGGGGCTCACCCATGGGTGATGCGAATCTACATAACCATCGTCGCTGCCCGCTGGTGGTGATGGGGGGGGCTAACGGACAACTTGAGGGGGGCGCACACATGAAGGCGCCGGACGGGACACCTATGGCAAATGTGTTCGTATCCTTGTTGAATAAGCTAGGACATCGAGACTTAACAGGGTTCGGTGATAGCGACGGGGTATTCTCAGTATGAGCAAACCGGTGCTCCGAAACATTCTTGGTGTCGTTGCCCTACCGCTTCTGCTTGGTGGGTCTGCTAGCCCGGATACACCAGTGGCCGATGCAGCCCAACGGCGGGATATCACTGCAGTTCGTCAATTGCTACGCCAAGGTGCTGACGTGAATGCCGCCCAGGGTGATGGGATGACCGCCCTCCACTGGGCTGTCCAGCATGGAGACATCGAACTTGGTAATGCGATTATCTATGCCGGAGGCGATGTACATGCTGGAACCCGGATTGGTCGATACACACCCTTGCATATGGCAGCGCGGTCAGGCGACGTGGGTTTCGTGACACTGTTGCTCGAAGCAAATGCAGACCCCAACGGGATGACCACCAACTCAGGAGTTACTTCACTCCACCTTGCCGCTGCCTCAGGTGACCCTGGTGTCCTAACTGAATTAATCCAGGCGGGTGCCACTATAGACGCGAAGGAATCATCCTGGGGTCAAACACCGCTCATATTTGCTGCAGCAAACAATCGAATAGAAGCGATCCGTGTGCTTCTCTCCTTTGGAGCTGATCCGAGCATCACTTCGGGTGTAGTAAACGTTGTGGAGCACTCGGAAGCAGATCGCGCGGCTGAAAGAGGCTTGTCGGAATTTCTTGCAGAATTCAAGGAAAAAGAAGGTGGAGGGACAGACTGGCAGCCTGCCCCGAGTCAAGTCCAAGCAGCAATTCTGGCCTACCGCGAGATTCAGCGAAAATGGCCCGATTTTCCCTCTTCTAACACAGAGAAAGAAGAGGAAGATGTGGAAACTGAAGAGGACGATGAATTGGAGGAGGCCGGACCAGGTGCTGAGGATGCACTTAATGCTGAATTAGCCAGCAACCAACCAGAAGAGGCAGAACAACCTGAGAAGCCATTTGGACCAGATGGAACCGCCGCAGACGAAAACGAAGAAGAGAGACCGCCTTCGTATGCCCAGCTGGTAGGAAGCTGGGGTGGGCTTACGCCGCTGTTGCATGCGGTTCGTCAGGGCCATATGGAGGCAACGACGGCACTAATAGACGGCGGTGCTGATATAAATCAGCCTTCGGGAGGAGATCAGACGCAGCCCCTGCTGATGGCCACAATCAATGGCCAGTTTGACCTAGCGTTAATGTTGCTTGCCCAGGGTGCTGATCCCAACGGAATAAGTGTGGCTGGGACCACCCCACTATTCGCAACGCTTGAGAGACAGTGGGCACCTAGGGCATCGTATGCCCATCCAACGGAGCATGAGCAGCAGGAAAGTACATATCTAGAGGTCTTAGAAGCGCTCTTAGTTGCAGGGGCGGATCCTGATGCCCGCCTCAAAACCCATCTCTGGTTTATGGAGTACACGTTCTCTGTGTTGGGCAGGGCTGGCGGTGCCAATTTGCGGGGTGCCACACCCTTCTGGCGCGCTGCCTATGCTCTGGATGTGGATGCTATGCGACTACTGATGGACTATGGAGCGGATCCGAACATACCGACCATGAAGCCGCCTCAGCGGCGTCGGCGTGCTGATCCGACTGAGGAGAATACGGAGGAGGAGAAGGAGGAGTTGGAAGGCGAGGAAAGTCAGGGCGCAGAAGAAACTGAAGAGCTACAAGAAGTTGGAGAACAGGCCGAAGTCAGGGTGAATCCCAAAATGGCGAACGCCGAAGGAGAGAGCGCTGCAACGGAAACTGAGGAAGAAGAAGCCGAAGAAGATGAGGATAAAGACTATTCCGGTATACCCCCAGTCCCTGTTGGCGGCCCGTCTGTTTATCCGATTCACGCAGCGTCGGGTGTCGGGTACGGACAGTCATTTGCAGCGAATGCACATCGGTATGTACCAGACAACTGGTTGGTAGCGGTGAAGTTCCTGATCGAGGAGGCAGGTGCTGAGGTTGATGTCCGGGATGTGAACGCCTATACGGCACTCCATCATGCGGCATCCCGAGGCGATGACGAATTAGTTTTGTATCTAATCGAGCACGGCGCCGATGTAACCGTGGTTAGCCGCAAGGGACAGACTACTGCCGATATGGCGAATGGCCCCCAGCAGCGCACACCTCCCTACCTTGGAACCGTGGCTCTGCTGGAGAGCTTGGGTTCGAAGAACAATCACAAGTGCGTATCATGCTGAGTATCTACTAGCATTAGCGCATCTTGTTAGGAGGTTGACATGAAAAGGTCAGGATTTATTCGTTTCCTACTATTGCCCGGGGTCTTGGCTTCAATGGTTATCGCATCTGTGGGCTGTAGTTCTAATGCCGATGAAATGCTGACTGCGGCCAATGACTTTATTTCGGCACTTTCTGAAGACCAAAGAGCAAGGGCACTGTTCACATTTGAAGATGTAGAGCGGCAACGCTGGCACTTCATACCGCCAGAGATGTTTCCGCGTGCGGGTGTAGCTCTCAAGGAAATGGACCCTGAACAGCGTGGCAGAGCGCACGATCTGA
>PBPC01000014.1 GCA_002724575.1 Gemmatimonadota bacterium
ATCACCATCACTGCCCACGGAATACAGATGGCCTCCATCTGCGTCGGAGTAGGTCACAAACGCGATGTGTTCTCCATCTGGTGACCAAGCAGGCATCGATGCATTCGCATCCATTTCCGCGATATGAGATGGCTCACCATCCGGGTAATCCGTCACATAGAGTTCGCTCATCACCGTGAACGCCAAACGCTCCCCGTCAGGTGATGGTGCAATGTCCCTAATCTGCTTCGCTACGAAAGTCGGTGTATCCTCGATCGGATAATCAAAATCGACCTCGGGCCC
Source organism: Gemmatimonadota bacterium (assembly GCA_002724575.1). Lineage (GTDB taxonomy): Bacteria > Gemmatimonadota > Gemmatimonadetes > Longimicrobiales > Gaopeijiaceae > UBA1142. The sequence continues at coordinate 283 of PBPC01000014.1, forward strand.
CATCGGTACTTCTGCGTTGACCACAAAAGGAATCTGGATCGGCGAAGATCCATCTAGTGGCACCCTCCAGAGTTTGCCGCCATAAAAAGCTACGACCTCCCTTGAGTCAGGCGTGAAAGACATCCCAGGATAGGCATCCCTAGATGCCCTACTCTCTTGGTCATCTCTTTGGATTGGGTATGCGAGCCAACGTTCCTCTCCGTTGGATAGATCACGAATACGTAGTCCAGTCTCCGAGACGTGACGACTCGCGTACACGAGCCAGCGTCCGTCAGGGGACAGCGTGGGCCGAAACGCACCACCGTAACGTCCGCTGCGGTTAGTACTTTCACCCGTTTCACGGTCGTAAACCCAAAGTTGGTAGTCACTGCCACCGGAGTTGTACTGCCAGCTTCCCGTCCGCCTGCCGTGCCAGATGTAGCGATCATCATCTCCGAAAGCCGCTCCGGTTGTGCGAGCATTGTCCGGTTCGTCGATGAGTTGTGCACCGCTTCCGCCATTCTTGTGGTGCATCCAAAGCTTGCCCTGACCCGGGCCCTGTCGGGTCACGACGATATAATCACCGTCCGGTGTCCACTCAGGAGACTGATAAGAACTGTCTTCGCCTCTCGTGATACGAGTGGTGTCGGCTTTATCCACCGAAATCGTCCAAACGCCTTGTCCACCGCTTCGATCTGAGACGAAGACTACATGGTTGCCATCTGGGCTGAAGCGTGGTTGACCGTCGAATGCCATGCCCTGTGTAAGTGGCTCGGCCGTGCCCCCTGAAAATGGCATCGTATAGATGTCCCCCAAGAGATCGAACACAATCGTCCCACCGTCCGGGCTGATGTCCAAGGATATCCACGAGCCTTCCGTAAATGATTCCGTGAGCATCCGGGTTGGGGTGAGCGGGAGGCCTTCTTTAAGAAGCTTAGTCTCTTCGTCGACCTCTTCCTCATCTTGAGCAAACACCGTCACGGGTGCGGGCATCGCCACACACATGATGAAGAGGGTGAGGACCATCCATGCACGCTTCGCCATCAGTCTTCTCCTAGGCAGTGATGTTACAGCTATCCCGAGGCAAAACCGGGGCGAAGAAGATCGTTAGATGTGGCTTAACTCGCGAGGAGTCGACTATTTATTTTTTGGGTCCCAGATAAACCCGAGTGCATCGAGCTGATCAATCCGATCCTGCGGGAGCTTGCCTCTCTTGTAGTCCCGACGGCGATTGCTCACCCAGATACCTAGCTTGTAACCGTCTTTGGTTTTGAACTTGTAGGGCACCTTACAGTCACCGAGTTTGGCCCTGTAGGTCTTGAGGTGTCCCAATCCTTCCCAGAAGTCATCGGTTGAGGATTCGAGTACCTTGAGTCGTAGTGTATTACCGAACTTAGCGTTTATGGAACGTGGTAAATCCAGAGTCAACTTGGGTAGGCGAATTCTGCTGCCTTTCCCTTTTTTCTGCCCCAGCTTCATTCGAAGCTCATCCAATGATTTTACTAGCCTATCATCATGAGCACGTAGTCCCTCCAACACGCGCCAAACCATCTGGAAAGCAGAAGACTCAATCGTCGCCTTCGGACTCCTTTTGTTCAGGATCGGGAGAGGAAGGATAATCGTACTTCTACCTTCTTTCTTCTTGGATTTGCGAACGGCTCGGCCGACCGCCTGTACGATGTCAATCAGATTGTGTTTCGGCTGAACGAACGAGATGCCATCTATGGTCGGCACATCGACGGCTTCCCCGAGGCATTTTGCATTGGATACGATGCCGCATTCCGCCTCATCCAAGGTATTGAGCCGAGCGAGGATCTCTTCCCTTTGAGTAAGGGGCATGTCACCCCATACCGCATGACCCCAGACCTGGGAAGGTCGCCTACGATTCTTCCTTAAGAATTCTCTCACAATAGGAACGTTTTTGCTGAACTTCTTGGCGTGCTTAACCCCGTTGTGGAATGAGATCAATCGACGGACACCGTTCTTTTTCATCCCCCTATGGATCACGGTGTGAGCCGCCAATTCTCCTGCATCAATCTCTGAACCCGCAATCTTCAAGGCCTTACCACCCCGAATGGCCCTGGTGATGGCTGTGTCATCCACACCGACTACGAGCACCTCATAATCAGTCACCAGGTTCTTCTCGAGAGCCTCGGAAAACGGGAGTTTGTAGACGATCTCACCATAGACTTCAGTGTCGTTCATCGAGTGGACCTGATAGTTCTCTTCGTTGCCATGCTTATGACTGCGCTTCGACATGATCTTCGGTGTCGCTGTAAGAAAGAGTCTGCGTCTAGCCAGGATGTTCTCATCATCCAAAGGACGAGCGAATGCCGGGAGTCCGGCTGATGTTGTGTTATGAGCGTCATCGGCGATCATGAGATCAAAAGACCATTTCGTCTTCTTAATAGCTTCTTCGATCACCTCTGCCGCATCGTATGTAGCGAAAACAACGATCGGGCCCCTAACGCCCAATGCATCGGCAATTACATCGGGATTGGTTGTCGGCGGCAGGCCCGCACCGGATGGACCGCTGACAAGGCTGTCCCTACCACGACTCTCTGAGCAAACCGCAACGGAATAGAATTCCTTAGAGGAGTGTTTGGTCCAATGCGACCAGGTCTGCCTTAGGAGTGCGATGGACGGGACGAACACAACCGTCCGCTTGACGTTCAGCTCTTCCCGGGCCCAGAGCCCAATAAGTGTTTTACCAGTACCACTCGGCATGAGAACTTGGCCACGCTTATGAACTCTAAGATGAGCGACTGCTTTAGTTGCCGCTGTCTTCTGGTGGCGCTTAGGTCGGAATTTCGTGGCAGCGGGGCGAAGAGATGAGGCCAGGGTGTCTAAGCTCGTCCTCGGAGAGATACCAAGATTTTCCAGATCAGAGCGCGCCCAAATCGCACAAGGTTTCTTCGCTTGTTCTAGCTGCTTCTTGGCGGTACTTGAAACCTTGTCTGTGGTCGTGATAAGCATGAGTTGATCGATCTCTGCTCGACCCAATGCATCATCATGGAAGCCGCTTATATCCGGCCAATTCAGCCTTTTGTCTGGATCATAGGATTTAGCCTGAATGGCAACTCGCTCACCCTGCTTATTTTCAGCAACGAGGTCTATGTCAAGGTCGGCACCCCTTCGATCAGGATACTTATTCCAGAGCCACACATTCTTGAAATTCGATCGGAACTCGGGCGCCGTCTCTAAGATGCGCTTTACCGCGAATTCGAATCGTTCACCCCGTTCCTGGGGACTCTCGATCGCACTGAGTTCAGTAAGGATCTTCTTCATGCGTTAAGGCGTAGTAAGCGGCCTAAGCCTACTCTCGCAGTTCAGCCAGACGGCCTTGCGCTCTGTCTACATAAGCAAGGAAAGGACCGTCTCCATCCGAATATCGAGCAACCAGGCGCTCGAGGATCTCAACTGATCGTTCCACGTCGCCTTGCTCTGCGTATAACCCAGCGAGTCTCTCCATGACAGTGGGCGTCCAGGGAGTGAAGGCGACATGCCAAAAAAGCGGCCCCTCTGAGAGATGGGCTTCATATCGGTCGATAGCCTCTTCTGTACGCCCAGCACCTTCGAGTGCAATGCCCCAGGACGCTAGATCGATACAAAATGAGCCACAGGACCGGACCTCACTCTGCAGAATGTCGAACGCTTCTGCCGCCACCGCGTAATCCTCTTGGCCAAGGGCCTGAACTGCATCCAGTAGCGTAGTCCATCCGCGATATTGCAATCCTCGTTCTTCAGGTGCTACACCCTGATCATAGATCCCAAACATCTCCTCAGCTCGCTCAACATCGCCAAGGAGAGCATGGAAGACCGTCAATTGCCTCCATCCGTTGCCCCTAGGGCTCAGAGAATCTACTACCACAGTTTCTTCGATAGTCTGAAGGACATCACGTGCATCCTCTTCAGAACCCTCTAGGGCATATGCGAGGTCGAATCGCATCTTTCCCGGCCTACCGATGTAGAATTCGTCCGATCCTGCTGCGATGGCAGCTCGCTCCGAACGCTCTAGAAGCGATAGGGCTTGAGCATAGCGCCCGGTGCCAAGCAATGCGCCAGCCATCCACGTCACACTTCCAATCTGGGAAGTCAACTGCCCTGGGTTCACAGACACATCCTGCTCCAGGGCATCGAAAGCTTCGTCCCAGCGACGTTCACCGGCGAGGAGCGCCGACCGGTAAAGAAATCTACCTGAGGCATCAGGTATGCCCTCGGCCATCTGTTCTAGTGTCCTCCAGGCGTTCTCGCGTTGTCCAACATTCCACTGAGCGTTAAGGAGATTTCCGTAGAGGACCTGAGCGGGGTTCATCACTTCTGAGTACGCTCGCGTGAGAATTTCGAGCGCCTCCTGATTCCGACCCAAATCCAAGAGGTTAAGACCAGCGTTGTTCATCGCAGTCCACTCATCAGGATAGCGATCCAGAAGGCGATAATACGCATCAATCGCCCCTTCTGCGTTGTCCTCTACCACCGAGCGGTAAAATGCTTCAGCTAGCCCTGCCTCCCGTGCAGTAAGACGTCTACGGAGATCAAACGCTTTCGTAGATGCCTCACGCATTCTCTCCGGATCCAGGCCAGTATTGCTCAGGACTACGGCGATCTTTCTCCATGCCATAGCAAAATCGGGATCTAGTTCGACTGCCTCCTCAAGCAACGGAAGAGCAGACAGTGCGGAGCGATCAAAAATGATATTGGCTTCCGAATAGAGGCGTAGGGCTTCCAAGGAAGCCGTAGTAGCCTGGGCCAGAGGGGTTCCTCGCTTGATGGTGCCTAAGGATTCCCCAGATTTTTCACGTATGTCCTGTGAAAGCTTGTCGATCCCAGTGAGCAGATCGTCTTCCGAGTCGACGGGAACACGGAATGCCTTGAGAATATCACCAGATTCACCTGCTACTAAAGCAGCGGTAAGGAGATATCCCCCCCCTACTGCCGCCACCTCACCTTGGATGTAGGCTTTATAGCCATCACGCACAGATAGTTCCTGGGCAGCGTCAGCTGAAAAGACCGCATCACTCGGACGACCCATTCGCGCCATAGCATCAGATATAGCGGATGGAGCAAGAAGGTTTACTACCGCAGATTCTTGGAGATCAACCCGAAGTGCCTCTGTGACGACATCGCCGAGACCGCTCTCTGATTGGTCTTCGAAGCTTGAGAGCAAAATCATCTCACCCTCTTCAAAGACTCCTTGGGCGACGAGATTCCCCATGGGCCCAATACCACTACTCCAGAGAACGAAATATCCAAAGATTGAGAAGCCTAAAAGCGTGAAGCTCCCAACGGTCCCGAGGAGCACATTCCTCCACGTAAACAAGCCACCCAACCTAGATCGACTGCGGGTAGAGACGGCATTGGATATCCCCGGGTCCCGCTGCTGCTGAGTGGAGTCGACAGTCGGAGTATCTAAAGAAATTCCAGTGGTTGTTTCAGGAGCGTCAGCTTCTGGCGCCGGAGCTTGTACCTCTCTTTTCCTTAAGCCTCCTTGGATGTAGGCCGTGGCCACAACGATCGGCAATCCAATGGAAAGGACTACTATGACCATGGCTGTGGTCCAATCAGGTAACCCAACTCGATCGGTGAGCACGTCTGCAATCTCGATGCTCACTGCGGAAAACATCAGGAATGAGAGCAATACCTGCCACAGAGATCTGTGGTGGATCTCACGAACAAAGATTCTTAGACCATTCATATCGCTTCTGTCCTGAAAAACCTTCTCTCAGCTTTGGTTATAGCCGACTCTAGCCTGAAGTGTATCTATAACTCACGCAAGGATATCCAGCCGTACGCCTATTCCAGGTATTTCAATCCGAGCTGCCAAAAACTAGGCCAGCGCGCATAAGCGGCCTACCTGCAAGCCCGGTTGTAATCTCACCATCCCTAATCGAGACCACTCCATTCACCAGCACATGTACCGTGCCTTCTGAGTATTGGTGTGGTGCCTCATAGGTGGCCATGTCCTGAACCTCGGATAAGTCTAGTACAGTGATATCGGCGACCATGCCTTCACGTAGATAACCCCGATCGGTCCATCCAAGAAAGTCGGCAGCCAGCCCTGTCATCGACCGTACTGCGAATGGCAGAGATATAAGTCCGTCATCGATCACGAGTTCCTTCAGCTTTTTCGTGAATGACCCGAACGCTCTTGGATGTGTGATCGGTCGGGTGGGACCAGGGTCACGCCCGTCCGTGCAGGTCATCATCCAATCGATTTGGGCGAGGTGGCGCGTGTTCTCATCGTCGTACAGCCTGAGGTTCATCACANNAGCGTTTCCGTCACGAAGAANNTCGCGNGCGGNCTCNGGCGCTGATAAGCCNCGTTCATCTGCCACCTGCATAAGTGTTTTGCCATTCANGTCAGGNCGTTGGTCGACAAACAGGATGTTGCCTGCCCCTCCCCGGATCTCGAGCATTTCGCGGGTCTGAAGGTCGATGATGGGAAGCGTGTCCGGATCATTGAAGCGCCGAACCATCGCCGTATCGCCACCAGCTACTACCCAACCGGGGATCGTGTACGACCGCAGGTTCGATTGAGTTGCTGTATAGGAGTGATGTGCACCCGCGACATCAATGCCCCGTTCTCTTGCCTCTTGGATCAAGGCTGCACCTTCAGGGGCGCGCCCGTAGTTGTGGGCGCCTTGAGCATTGAAATGACTGAAGATGACTTTGGTGCCGGCCTCCTCACCTATACGAATTCCTTCCGCGATTGAATTGAGGTATCCGAAGGAGGGGTACGCTGCGCCTAAATCCCGGTCGTGAGTGTCGTAGATCGCTCCTGGATAAGCGGCGGCTACGCGATTGAGTTCCATCACCTCTTCTGCTTCGGCATAGTTACCTGGCAGATAGAAAAGGCCAGAAGAAAGACCGTACGCACCTTCATCCATGCCCTTCCGAACGAACGAACGCATCTCGTCCAACTCTTCGTCCGTAGGACTCCGGTCTTCCATACCAATCACGGAACGTCGAGCGGCGTTGTGCCCTACGAACAAGAACGCGTTTACACCGATCCCGTCGCGAAGCCAGCCCTCCAACCTGGAGGCGACATCCGATCCACCGCCCCCGTCTACACCGAGTGCCACTGTCGTAATGCCTTGATGCAAAAACGCACGTGCGTCCCGACCGTGATCGGAATCAAGCTCAGCGTGCGAGTGCATGTCGATGAAGCCAGGTGTAACTACCAGACCCTCAACCTGCACGGTATCCGTTGCCTGCATACCAGAAGATGCCGCATCACCTAGAAACGAAATATGTTCTCCAGTGACTGCGAGATCAGCCAGAACTGGTTCGGACCCTGACCCGTCGATGACCTGGCCCCCAATCAGCAGCAGATCGGCAACCGCCGCTTCATCCGTAGCGCAAGCTGTGCTGATCAGACACAAAACAAGCGCATTCTTGAGATTTAGGTTCATACTTAGAGATACCACCTCAATTGAGCTACTGAAAAGGAGTGCGGAGCCAGGGCACTTCCGAGGGTGATATATCCCCGGTCATGCAGGCGAAAAAGTGATATCACCTTAACACAGGGCAGGTTTTCCTGCCTTAGGGTAGGACCCTAAGGCATTTCTGCCCAAAACAGTCCCATTACCCTAATGAAAAAAGTGACCTCCCACAGTCTTTCCGTAGGAGGCCACTTCTCACTTCTGAAGCCAAATTACAGCAATAAAATCAGCTTCAGCTTCCTGGAACGTCGAAGTTCGCTGTTGGCATCATCAGATGCGCAAACGGTGTATCCTGGAACATGACATAAGGCTCATTAGTCATGTGATCAGTACTCATACCTGCTAATGAAGTAGCATCGACTGGGAAGATCATGACGTGTGGACCTGTGACGATCCCATCCGCTGGATTCTCAGGCGGCCCTGCAAAGGGATCGGTATTGCTGTTGTCGTAGGAGCCCATCAGCATATACGAAAGACCCATCGAACTCATCTGCGGCGGCTCACCAGACATCCAGTAGCCTACCCATTCCATCCCGGGACCATCAAAACACATGGGGTCCAGGCCAGGTGTGAAAAAGCGATCAGGGAAACACGTCCAGCCGTTATCACCTTCTCTAAGCAACCCTGGATCCTCACCATCAGCAGCTGGCCAGTCGAGTACCATCGCACCGGAAGAAACTATGTCGGGCGCGGCGCTCAATGCGCTTGCGATCTTTTCTTCAGCGGATGATTCGGCAGTGATCATCGGTGAAGCCACCTCTGCCATTTCCTCATCCCCTCCCACCTGCAGCTGAACGCTGTTGCCGCATCCGATCAAAGTCATCGAAATGAAAGCAATCGGGAGTGATTTGGATAATTTCATGAAAAATCTCCTGGTTTTGTAACACTCTCTACTTCTTTTAATGCAAAAGGCGCCACCCGGACTCACCGGGAATAGAGGATTTGTAGTCCTCTACCTCTACTTTGGCTCCTTTCGTATAAATAATTACACCCGTTGAAGTTACCAACCCCTAGGCTCGTATGATTTCTAGGGGTGGCCCCATTTGTGGCCCCACTCCAGTAAATCACTAGTTCTCCCACTCTCCTTATCTACGCATGGGCTGGAACCTCAGATAGGACAATGACCGCCACAGCCACTCGAAAGGACCAAAGCGGAAACGCTCTAACCACCAGAGTGAGAACGGGATCTGGAACAACCAAACGCCGAGAACAATTATGATCTGTCCAACTCGGTCAACTTCCCCGAAATATCCGAGCCCGTGACCGTAAAAGATCGTCGTACAAATGATTGTTTGGGCCAAATAGTTCGTCAGCGCCATGCGCCCGACAGCCGCAAAGCTGCGCTGTAGGAATACCCACGTTCCTCGACGGCACATGAGCATAATCGCACTCGCATACGCTAGGCTTACTGGTAAGCTTCCGAAGTAGTTATAGAGAGACCCTAGGAAAAAGCGCGAAACATCCCAGTTCGCAGCAAAATTTTGCTGTATGCCAAAAGCGATAAGGGGCAATCCAAAGACTAGCCCTCCCAAAAGAAGGCGACGATAAAGTCCATCCGATAGCCCTGCTCGAAGAAATCCAACCTTGAATAACGCCATTCCGAGCAGCATTAGGCCACTCGCTCGCCAGAATCCCCAGAATGGCAGGGCTTCTAGCTGTAAACCGAGTGCGAGCTGTACCCGACTCTCCATTTGTTGGCCCCAACTCCCTTGGAAGTTCCCCACTTCCCGTGTGACTGCTTCATACCCCGGAGCCCAAGACTCTGTAAGGGCAATCAGATCCTGAGTTGGCCAGCTCGGCATAGTAGAGCCTGCGGCAAGGTACAGCACGGGAGAGACCATCAGGACTAAAGATCCTACGATGGTGAGCACCTTGGGCGAAGCCCTTCTAAGCCAGTAGACCCATGATGCACAGATGGAGTAAAGGAAAAGAATATCTCCGGACCATAGCAGATATGCATGGACCAAACCGAAGACCAAAAGCCATAGGGTGCGGCGATAGTGCAAACCCGTCGACTTTCGCCCGGTAGCCTCAGCTCGCTCCCACATCATGACAATCCCTGCTCCGAACAGGACCGAGAACAGCGTCATAAATTTCTGGTCGGCAAACAGATGGCTCAGAACCCACACCCACCAGTTGGCACCACTCAAATCTCCATAGGCCGCGGGGTTCAGGTATGCAGCCCCAATCATTGAAAACCCCTGGATGTTCATCACGAGAATCCCTAGGAGTGCGAACCCTCGCAGCACATCGATGGACTCGATCCTTCCGGATTCGGTGACTGGACCTTCTGTTGGCGAGAGTAATTGTTCTGTACTTGCCATGCCCTAATTCTGCTTCTGTGCGAACAATCGAAACACCTCAAACCCTTCTTTCATGAATGCAGGGATNTCTTCTNGTTCGATAATCTTTCCGGGCTNATACNAGATCAGTTGATCGTCNCTNCCCTCTACACAGACCNTGTCTGGNTGGGCAGCGAAGAAGGTNAGGACCGNGTCCGTGAATAGCGCTCGAATCGTNTGTTCGTCCTCTCCTCTAAGCAGATACTTCTTCGAGAACTCAACAGCCGTTGGGTGCGACTCAAAGTCTATGTCCTGATAGCCCAGCTTACTGCGCAGTTTGTGGTGCCACTCTTCTCGACGCATAGAGAAGTCAGGAAGACTCAACTGTGGTGAGTGAAAACAAATCACGGTCTGAACGATGGTCTTGGTGCTGTCCTCCCCTGAGGCTACCACATAACTGCACTCAAGTACCGTGACTTCGAACTCCTCACCGTATCCAAGTTGCTCAGAATCACCAGACAGCACATTGGTGATATCCGCCTCCCAGAACAGATCAAACGCCGACAAGCTCGCACCGATATCCCATTCATCTTCAACTGAGAACTCCATTCCCATTTGCTCAGCTAAGTTCTTGAACTTTTTTGAGCGCTGCTCGGATAGTTTCACCTGCCGATAGATGAATAAACCGCCAAGTATCAAGGCGATTATCACTAAGGGGATCGCCCAGAATACATCTACACCAAGAATGGACTCGTTATTTCGAACGATGAATACGACGGCAACCATTATTCCAGTGATAAACCACTGGTACTTTTTCATCTGACTAATCAGATCCATTTTCATGCCCTAATTCTAACTGGCCTCCCCCAGGGACGCCGCAAACACCTCATCCGTAGGAGCAAGTGGTATGAGTTCCAACTCTGATGGCAGCACCCAACGCACTTCTTCGTGCTCCAAAGCCCTTGGGTCGCCTTCGGCGAATACCTCTACGAATTCAATCTGAAAAGGTGAGCCAGGGTCCATTTGAATAAGCAGGGTACGTCCAATACCTGTAACCTCAAGCGCTAGTTCTTCCTTCAGTTCACGCTCTGCTGCCGCTTTAATAGTCTCACTCAGCTCTATCTTCCCTCCTGGAAATTCCCAAAGCCCTCCATGGCGTTTTAGGTGAGAGCGCTGACACACAAGAAAGTGGCCATCCCGCTGGATTACTGCCGCGACTACCCGAATTCTATCCTTGGGAGCCGACATAGATTCAGTGTGAGCCATCAGCTAGTTCCCATCTTCTAGGTCGGGTGGACAGGGTGGGAAGGTGAGGGTCTCACCATCCTCGAACCACTCTCCGCACTCCTCACCCATGTTGTACGTACCCCTCCCATACAACTGACCATTCTTGGAGTACGCCTCAAACGGTCCGTGTGGCTCCCCGTCCTTGTAGATCACCTTCTCACTCAACTGACCGTTCTTGTAGTACTCCTCGCACAGTCCCTCCAACTCCCCGTCCCTGTAGGTGCCCTTTTCCTTTAGCTGGCCACTCCTGTAGTACGACTCAAACGGCCCATCCTTTTTTCCAGACAAGACGTCGGACAAGAGACTAATCAGGAAGACACTCACAAGGATGAAGGCAAGGATTACTCCAGGTTCAATTTCACTCATGCCCTAATTCTGCTTGGGCACCCTGTACGACCGCAACTTAGACGGGAGCGAATTAGGAGGAACTCGTCGAGCTGCGTCATCGGGGGGTGGCACCGTTGAGGGCACCGTTGGGGGTCATAAAACGGACGAATAAACCCCATTTTCGTCGATCAACATGACGAGCCCCGGTTTCGTAAGGAGACCATAAGGCATTGTATCGTAATGCTTTACAAAAGAGGCGCCGCCCGGATTCGAACCGGGGATAAAGGATTTGCAGTCCTCTGCCTTACCGCTTGGCCACGGCGCCGATGCTAAAAATACAACACGCACACCCATTCTTTGGGGGTAAAAGCTAATCCTTAACCCGTGTGCGACAATATAGACCCAAGCTCACTAATTCAGTGATTGGTTGGACCCATATCCCACGGAATCAGTGGTGAGCGCCGGAAATTGATCCCGAGTACCATCCAACGCGCAGATTGAGCGCCCAACCGCATTCGATACTCCGCCCAGTCTCTGAGCGAAGCCGATGTCCAACCGAGTTCTGCGACTCCAGCAAGACGCGGGAATGCCATGTACTCGAAATCCTCTAGTGTTCCGAGTGTTTCCGACCAAAGCGGTGCTTCTACCCCAGCGATCGCATCCTCGGGTAGTGAGCTGAACTTGTCCGCGATTTTCCAGTCGTAGGACATACGCTCATCGGGTATACCGGCCCAGGTCAGTCCCAATACCGTAGAAGTATCGTATTTCATGTCTAGATAGAGTCGGTCCGCTGGGGACAGAACTACAGTAGCACCGGCATCAACCGCACCGAGGATACCGGCCTCAAATTCAACCCTGAGTGCTACCTGAGCAGAATCCATATTTTCCGTTTGATCCGTCGGCCAGTAGGGTCTCCAGAGTTGCACCACAGATCCCGGATCAAGGTTCGCCAACGCGATCTCGTCCCAGCCGATCATGCGTTTACCGTGCGAACCCACCATCGACTGCACCCGTTCGATGAAAGTGACGTACTCCTCTTCACTTAACTCTTCGACTTCATCACCACCTACGTGGAAGTACGGACCCGGAGTACGTGAGGAGATCTCTCGTATGACGTCATCCAAAAATTCGTAGGTGATGTCTTTATCCACACACAGCGCACTAAAGCCGACGTTAGTGCCTATATAAAGATCCCGCGCGATGCCGTCGCAGTTTAGGTCAGCATACGAAGCGAGTGCAGCATTCGTATGGCCGGGTATATCAATCTCAGGGACGACAGTGATAAAGCGATCTTGAGCATACTCTGCGAGTTCGGTGTATTCGTCTGTGCTGTAGTAACCTCCGACTCCTCCACCAACCTCCGTTGACCCACCGTACTCCGTAAGGTTAGGCCATCCCGGAATTTCAACCCGCCATCCTTGATCGTCAGATAGGTGTAGATGCAGTCGGTTTAACTTGTAGAGGGCGGCAAGGTCGATGAAGCGTTTCACATCGTGAAGTGGCAAGAAATGACGCGCTACATCGAGCATCATCCCGCGCCATCCAAATCGTGGCTGATCGGTAATGTGCACACCAGGCAAGGACAACGGCCGAGGATATGCCGCCGTATACTCGACCACTGGAGGCAGCAAATGCCGAATTGTCTGAACACCGTAGAACAGTCCAGCAGAATTCATAGCTCGCACAGTCACCTGTGATGCAGTCACTGTCAGCTCATACCCTTCAGATCCAAGTGAAGAACTCGCCCCTTCCCTTGTCAGGTAGACAGTGCCGTCTGTGACGTCACCCGACCTCGCCTCTACCGACGGCATAGTCTCAGTACTGTTTCCGATTAGACTTGAGAGAAGGTCTCCAACTCGCTCCGCTTCTGTGTCAGTAGGATCGAACAGAATTCGTGTTTCTTCTGTAAAGTGAAACGTATCCGACGGCATCCATTCTACAGATGCCGGAAGGGGAATGATTGTGTGCTCCACCTTATCGGGCCCTGTTCCGCATCCAGCCGCGAACACTGAGAAGAGCACCACACCAGAGTGGGCCAGGACCGCTAGCCCTGGCACTCTTAAGACAAACCGATTCTGCGACTGCACTATGAATTCTTTATTCATAAATCCATTTGCTACAATGGACGTGAAAAACCCGGCAAGACCACACAAGGCCTTACCGGGCTTTCCTCGTGTACAGAGCGGGAGACCGGACTCGAACCGGCGACAACCACGTTGGCAACGTGGAGCTCTACCAACTGAGCTACTCCCGCGTCTATAATCGTGACGAAGCTAGAATATACAATTTTGTGGTCAATGCTCACATACCCTTCCAACATGAGTTCCTCGATTCCTCATAAACCCTTATGTTTTGCGGTCAATCGGGGCCTTGCTGCCTTCTGGCGCTCGCGCCCACTAACACGGACTTGCATGCGCCGGACCCTAGCTTTCTTACCTGTTCTTCTCGCTCTCATTACGGGTGACCTGCACTCTCAAGCCCCTACGCATGTGCTCGTACCAAAGGGCTATGTGAGCGTGCTCTTTAATCCTTCTTTCGACAACTGGAACAGTCGATTTGGGAAGCGACTAGAGGGCGGAATACTGGTGGAGGAAGAGGAGCCGCTTGGCCTAGATCTTACAGATCAAGCGGGCACTTCTCTCTTCCCTTCGATCGGAAAACTTGAGGAACAGATCCGTGCGCTGACTGGTGACCCGAGCTATTCAGGGATCCTCGGTGCGGCTGATGGCTTGGTGGTACATGACGTCACACGCATCGATATGGGAGCCCATGTGGGTGTGCTCGATTGGCTCACCCTTGGTGTGGTCGCTCCGTTAGTTAAGAACCGCACGGTGTTTGAGATGAACTTTCGCCCGGACAGTTTGAACAGTGACTTGGGCCTAAACCCAAGGATCTCAAACGGTGCACAAGTGACTGGCTTCCTGGATGCTCTTGAATCAGCATACAATTCGGTACAAGCCCATGCTAACGCTGTTTGTACCGACTCTTCGGGTAGCGCTGCTTGCGCACACGCCGAGTCTCTTGCTGAAAGACTACAGACTTTTCGCTCGGCTACTGAGGAAGCGTACTCTTCATCCAGTTTCTTCCCACTGCACGGATCAGCGATTGCCACCTCTCTATCAAACGCATTGGCTGCACTCGACTACGAGATGGTCAGCATTGGACTCAACTCAATCGGCTCCAACCTCGTCTTCGCGACAGATTGGCTCACTGAGGCAGCACTTTTTGCACTACCCACAACAAATGGGATCGGGATCGAAGGAAGTCCGCTACAGGACATCCCCGGAATATGGGAACTCGGTGATATCGAGGTGTCAGCACTTGTTCGTCTACTAGACGGTGGAAGACCAAGTTTGGGTGAACCCCCACCCTTTCTAAGGTATGGGCTAATGGGGAGCCTCTTAGTACGGCTCGGTACAGGGAAGGTCGATGCTCACAATATCTTCTTAGATTTAGCGACGGGTGATGGGCAAACAGATATCGAGGCAGGCATTTCAGGGTTCTTGGGGATCGGGTCCCGTATGGGTATTCGGAGTTCAGCTCGGTATGGGCTACAGATGCCCACCACACTCATGAGAAGGGTCGCCCCACCGGAAATAGTGATGCCATTGGCAGCTACCTTGCGTGAAGTACAATGGAGTCCGGCATCGTATATGAGACTAGAAGTCGAACCCTCTTGGAATTTCTCACCACAGCTTTATGGGTTCGGTACCTACCATTTCTACTCCAAAGCTATGGATAGCTACGAACTTACCGGTAACCAAAACCAAAACATCGCCACACAAGTAGCTTCAGTCTTCGTCGAAGACCTACAGGACGAAAGCAGTAGAACCTTTCATCAGCTTGGAGTCGGTCTCAGGTACTCGACACTGAACGCTCTCGGATCAGCCAGTGAACAGCGCCCTGCCGAACTACATGGCAGAGTTATCTACACTCTTGCAGGAAGCGGCGGGCACACGCCTATCACTACTAGAGTAGAGTTCGGGATCCGTCTCTTCCAACGATTTTGGGGCGGAGTCAGCTGAACGATTAAGCTCGTTCCGGAGGTCTGGCTGCCCAGTTTAGTTTTCGGCGCATGGTATCAAGAAACGTCTGACCTTGAAGCTGCACTAGTGAGACTTCGTGCTCTCCCCTAGAAACCACAACGGTATCCTGCGAACCTAGCTCAGCTTCAACCTGGCCATCGATGGTAAGCTGCAAATTGTGTCCAGGATCCAACCCGGTAACAGCCACCTTCTCGTGAGATCCAACAACCAGTGGACGAACAGAAAGTGAGTGCGGGCAGATCGGTGTAACAACCATACACTCAACGTCTGGAGCTACGATCGGCCCACCTGCTGAAAGAGAGTATGCTGTTGATCCAGTCGGTGACGCCAAGATCACTCCATCACCCGTGAAGCTGCCGATCTCTTCCTCACCTTCTGGCCGCTCTACTGTTAACCTAATCGGTGTCACACGGGCTGCACCCGAATGGTGAACAACTACGTCATTCAATGCATTGAATGGGCCCAGATCTTCACCTTCCAGCACGTTTACAGCTGCAGTTAGGGTGTAGCGCCGTTCCACGAGTGCCTGTCCATCCAAAACTGCTGTAACCCCTGCTTCGAGTTCATTTTCCGGGGTTGTTGTTAAGAAACCCAAACGACCAGTATTCACGCCGAGAACAGGAAGTTTTGATCCTATAGCAAGTCGCGACGCACGGAGCATGGTACCGTCACCGCCTAGAGCTAGGATTAGATCGACCGGTGACCCTTCTAAATCAAGTATATCTACTCCCTCAGGTAGGCTTGGACTCCTAGACTCGAATGCCAGTGACACGCTCCTTGCCTCACACAAATCGATCAGACGATTGAGGGCGGTTGAGCCTTCACGAGTCCTGCCACTCAGCACGACTCCGATACGTCTAATCGGGCTCGTGAGGGGGGAACTCTGGGAGGACCTCACGCGGTCTCCATAAGACTCGCAGATTTCACACCCACAAGTCTCCTGACGCGTGTGACCATTCCCTTTGCATCAAGACCGATATCAGCCAGAAGATCCTTTCGAGCTCCATGCTCGATGAACGAGTCAGGTAGTCCCATAGCACTCATCTGTGGTGCAGTCTTGAGATTCAATTCATTGAGTTCCTTCGCCATAAATGCGCCGAAACCATTAACCACCTGACCTTCCTCGATGGTTAACACCGTCGGATGATTATGCATGACCTCATTGAAAACCGAGCGGTCATACGGCTTGAGGAACCTGCAGTTCACCACGGTACATTTCACTCCTTCTGCGCCTAGCACGTCAGCAGCCTCAAGAGCAGGGAGCACCATGCTGCCTACGGCGAGAATAGCACAATCAGAGCCCTTCCTCAGAACCTCCCACGTATGGGGCTCAACACTTTCAATTTCATTTAGGTGAGGGACCTCTGACGGTACGGCATCTCTCGGCCAGCGTACGCACCAGGGACCATCATGTTTTTCAGTTGCAAGACGAACGAGAGCAAGCATTTCTGCTCCGTCTTTGGGAGCAGTCACAGTCATACCCTGAACAGCTAACATATAGGCGATATCAAGCGCACCATGGTGGGTAGGTCCATCTTCACCAGCCACACCGGCTCGGTCCATACAAAAGACGACTGGTAGATCTTGGAGCGCTACGTCATGCACGATGTTGTCGTATGCACGTTGCAGGAATGTTGAGTAGATCGCTACAACTGGTTTCACACCTTGGGTGGCCAGGCCTGCCGCAAACGTCACCCCATGCCCTTCTGCGATTCCAACATCGAAGAACCGGTCCGGAAATCCTTCATCAAACATGTCAGTAGACGTACCATCCGGCATAGCGGCCGTTATAGCCACAATCAAGGGATCTGTTTCCGCAAGTTGCAGCAAACCTTTACCGAATACTTTTTGATACCGCGGAAGTCCCCCTGGTTTCTTTATACCGCTCCCGGTCGTTTTGTCGAACGGGCCTGATGCGTGCCATGTATAGGGATCGTTTTCTGCTTTCGAAAATCCCTTCCCTTTCTGTGTAAGTGCATGGACTAGTATTGGCCCCTTCATTTTACGTACCCTGGAGAAGGTGTCGGCCAAGGCTTCCACATCGTGACCATCTACCGGACCAACATATCGGAATCCTAGCTCCTCAAAAATCAGCCCCGGAGTTAGTAGATGCTTTACGCTTTCATCTAGACGACCAGCAAGTTCCTCCATCACATCTCCGTACCCACCCGGAGTCCGGTGTAATACTTCCTTCACCACCCCTCTCACTTTGTTGTAGGCCGGATTGGTGATCATTCTGGTGAGATATTTGTTCATCGCCCCCACAGCAGGTGCGATGGACATGTCGTTGTCATTCAAGACGACTACGAAATCCCGGTCGGTATGGCCTGCGTTATTCAACGCTTCATATGCCAGACCACACCCCATGGCACCGTCCCCTATAACAGCAACCACACTGAAATCCTGCTGAGTCAAATCACGTCCAACTGCCATACCCCAAGCCGCTGAAATCGAAGTCGCAGCATGCCCAGCCCCAAAGGTATCGTACTCCGATTCATCTCTTCTACAGAATGGGGCTAGCCCTCCCTGAGTTCGGATGGTCGGTAATTTCTCGTTGCGACCTGTTAAGATCTTATGGATATAGGCCTGGTGCCCGGTATCCCAAACAATCTGGTCGCGGGGGGTATCAAAGGCATAGTGAAGCGCAACTGTCAGCTCTGCGACACCGAGGCTTGCACCGAAATGGCCACCTTTTTGCGATACAACATCGATATGACGTGCACGCACCTCATCAACTAGAGCGGCTAAGTCATCTCGCTCAAGACGTCTCAGATCTCTTGGATAAGTGATTTCATCCAGTAGGGCCACCGAATTGACTCCTTCTCTTAGATGCTTTCTAGGCCAACGTCAAAGATAGTTGCACAGACCGTGCCGCACAGGCCAAATGTGTTCGAGTTATCTCTCTCGTTCGACTACATAACGAGCTAAAATACTCAATATAGGAGCATCTATAGGGATGCTCTCAAGCGCGCTCAACGCCTCCACAATGCGCTCGCGAGCGTGTTCTTTCGCCTGATCGAGTCCGTGCAGTCCAACGTATGTGGATTTATCCAGATCAACGTCACTCGGATTCTTTCCTAGTAAATCCGCTGATTGTGTGGCATCTAGCACGTCATCCGTAATCTGAAATGCAAGACCGACTGAACGTCCATAGCTTGCCAACGCAGATACAGTCTCTTTGTCCACCGCAGCAGAAAGAGCACCCATCACCAGTGACGCAGTGAGTAAGGCCCCTGTTTTCTTCCGATGTAACTCATCTAACTCTTTCGGATTTAGAGTTTGACCCTCACCCAATAGATCCAGCCACTGTCCTCCCACCATACCTCCTGCTCCAGCAGCCTCAAGAAGTTCCTGCACAACTTCTGTTGCACCAAGGGCTCCACATTCCAGATTTCGTGCGGAGCTTAGGGCCTGGCGAGCAGCTGCAGGTATCAGAGCAGCTGCAGCTCGCATTGTGACATCTTCCCCGAATACGCTGTGCGTTGTGGGCTGGCCCCTTCTAAGCTCTGCATCATCCATGCACGGTAGGTCGTCGTGCATAAGGGAATACGCATGAATCATCTCAAGAGAAGCTGCTAGATCATACGCATTATTTTCAGCTTGCCCCCCACATTCTCGGTACGCTGTGGAACAGAGAATCGGCCTAAGCCTCTTTCCGCCACTCATCACTCCATGACGGATTGCGCTTGCGATATCAGGCTCCAATTCTGATTCGATGAGTGTCACAGCTTGATCCAGAGCCTTATCGACACAGAGTCTCTCAGCCCGGAGGTACTCCTTCAGCCCGATGTAGTCCAAGCTTAATCGAGCTCCATATCCTGAACGTCCCCATTCTCAAGCAGCTCCTGGACCTTAAGCTCGGTTTGAGCAAGAACACGCTCAGCGTCTCGAACATGACCTACACCTTCTTCGAATAGTTGCAGAGCTTCCTCTAAGGGAACATCGTCGTCCTCGAGCCGTGACAATATCTCCTCCAAACGCCGCAAACGCTCCTCAAGTGACTGACTTTCGACCTTTGACTCATCCAACTTATCGGGTTTCTTCTCTGGTTCGCTCATTATTCTCCAGGCTGTAGTCCTTTTGTCTCTGCTATGACTTCCCCGTCACTGACACGCAGTACGAAGCTGTCTCCTTCTACAAAGTCATGCACTGACCTAAGAATCTGATCCTCCCCCGTGCGTGCAACAGAATATCCTCTTCTCAGCGTGGCCAGAGGCGAAAGCGCATCTAATTTTCCCTCCACACCTATGAGGCGCTGCCTCCGAAGATCCAAGACACTTCGGAGCCCAGCTTGCAGTCTAGCAAAATCATTATCCAGCCCCTGGTGTACCGGTTGCATCTTCCGATCTATACCTAACCCTAAGTGACTCAAGGTATGTTCTATCACACTTCTTCTGCGTTGAAGCATGCCTTGCAGGCCCTTTGCTAACTCACCGGGTACCGCGCTCAAATTTTCTCTTATGCCGGTCCCGTCCGGTACAACTTCCTCTGCAGCAGCAGACGGCGTAGGTGCTCTAAGATCAGCTACAAGATCCGAGATGGTTACGTCTATTTCATGTCCCACAGCTGAAACTACCGGAATGGTAGATTCCGAGATTGCTCTCGCCACCGGTTCTTCATTGAACGCCCAAAGATCCTCTATTGAGCCCCCACCTCGACCGACGATGATTACTTCGGGTTTTCCAGTTGCTACCAAACCTCTAATCGCCTGAGAGATTTCACTCGCCGCGCCCTCACCTTGTACTCGCGTCCCGCGGACAAGAACACGAACCCAAGGGGCCCTTCTACTCAAGACTGAGATGATATCCCTAAGAGCAGCGCCAGTCGTTGATGTCACTATCCCAACCACCGCTGGATGCTTCGGCAAGGGTTGCTTACGTGCCAGATCGAGCAACCCCTCTACTTCGAGTTGGCTCCTCAACTTCTCGAAAGCGATACGCCACAGCCCTTCCGCACCCTCACTTTCGAGCAGCCTCACCGACATTTGGTAGGCACCTTTTTTTTCGTACAGAGTCAGCTTTCCAAAAATCCGGATCTCCATCCCATCGTCCGGATCTGTCGGAAGAGTAGAAGCGTCCCGTGCAAACATGACACAACGGAGTTCTGACCGGTCATCCTTGACCGAGAAGTAACAGTGGCCGGATGGATAACGCTTCCAATTCCCGACCTCACCTCGGATCCAAAGAGTGTCAGCGCTGCCCTCGATCAGCTTTCGTATCGTACTGTTTACTTCTGAGACCGACCAAATACGGTCAGGAGTAGGATCTATGGGATCCATAAATGGCTCTTCATCCAGACCACTGAACAAGCCCGGCATCGACTCCTTAGGCACAAGGAATCAGACCTTACCCTGAGGTCGCTCTGAGACTGGCTGCCTTCACGGTATTAGCGAGAAGCATCGTGATCGTCATAGGTCCGACCCCTCCTGGTACAGGAGAAATCGCTCCAGCAACCGTTGTGACATCATCAAACAGCACGTCACCACACACTCTGTAACCTTTATCACGAGAAGGGTCGTCGACCCGGTTTGTGCCTACATCAATCACCACTGCTCCTGGAGCAACCATTTCAGCCGTGATCATCTCTGGTCTTCCCATAGCGACAATTAGGATCTCAGCACCTCGCGTCACTGACCCCAGATCAGCCGTACGAGAATGACAGACTGTTACCGTAGCATTTCCGCCGACGGCCTTCCTTAATAGAAGCGCGGCTAATGGACGACCGACAATGTTCGAGCGACCCACAACAACAACGTTCTTACCGCTTGGATCATGCCCACTGCGGGTAAGCATTTCAATCACACCTGCGGGTGTACAAGGTGCGAAAAAGTCTCCTGAGTCCGTCGCCAATCGTCCAACATTGATCGGATGGAAACCGTCCACATCTTTCGATGGATGTATGGCCTCTAGGACCTTCCCTTCGTCGATATGATCTGGAAGCGGAAGCTGCACTAGGATCCCATGGATCCCGGGGTCAGCGTTCAATCCAGCAACTACGCCAAGGAGTTCGTCTTCTGAGGTATCAACCGCAAGTGTAATCTGCCGAGAGTTTATCCCCAGATCGGCGGCCGCCTTATTCTTCATTCCCACATACATCTGCGAGGCAGGGTTTTCACCCACTAATACCGTCGCGAGACCAGGTGTCACATCTGATCCTTCCTTCAGGCGCTTAACGCTCTCCTTGATCTCTGCTCGGATTTCATCGGCAATGTCACTACCGGATATAATCTGCGCACCCATGCACTAACCGTATTAAGAAGTAAGTAAGTAGCGGACTGGAAAAGTAACACCTCTGAAGCCCCGTTGTTTCTTACTTGGCTAGATCAGTCGCGCGCGTCTCCCTAATCACAACAACCTTGATCTGTCCCGGGTACTGGAGTTCAGCTTCGATACGCCTTGCAACAGCCTCAGAAATCTTAGCCATTTGATCATCCCCTACCTCGTCAGGCTCTACCATGACCCGTAACTCACGACCTGCCTGGATTGCAAAGCATCTCTCTACTCCCGGGTGTTCCATCGCGAGTTCTTCGAGCTTCTCTAAACGTTTCACATAACCTTCGAACATTTCACGCCGAGCCCCAGGGCGTGATCCACTAATCGCATCCGCGGCTGAAACCAGGAAGGTTTCAGCAAAGTGATGGGGTTCTTCGTCATGATGCGCTTTGATCGCATTAAGTACGATGGGTTGCTCATCATGCTTCTTACATAACCGGTAACCCAATTCAACGTGTGTCCCTTCATGGTCATGTGTCATGCCCTTGCCCACATCATGCAGTAAACCTGCACGTTTGGTAGCCTGGATATCGAGCCCAAGTTCTGAAGCCATATTTCCAGCAAGTTGTGCAACTTCCTTAGCATGCCGGAGCTGGTTTTGACCATAAGAGGTGCGAAACCTGAGGCGACCAAGCGTCTTGACGATCTCAGGATGCACCCCATGGATGCCAAGTTCGTAGAGTGCTTCCTCTGCAGCATCCAACATTTCCTGATCAATCTCCTTCGTTGCCTTTCCAACGATCTCCTCAATGCGCCCAGGATGAATTCTTCCGTCCTCAACCAGGCGCTGGAGAGCAATACGAGCAACTTCACGCCGGACCGGATCAAAGGCCGATAACACTACTGCTTCGGGTGTGTCGTCAATGATGACATCTACACCCGTCGCCTGCTCAAAGGACCGTATGTTTCGCCCCTCCCTACCGATAATGCGACCCTTCATCTCGTCGGATGGAAGCTGAACAACTGAAACCGTTGTGTCAGCGGTCACATCGGCAGCC
>PBPC01000015.1 GCA_002724575.1 Gemmatimonadota bacterium
GCGCCTACAGCGTGAAGATATCCGAACTGATGTACTACACTCCAATCGCCGGATGCAGCACCGAACACGTGCCCTGGAACGCTTTGCCCAAGGTAAGGTTCGGGTATTGGTCGCAACCGATGTTGCACAGAGGGGACTCGACGTTGATGGGATCAGCCACGTAGTGAATTACGATATACCACTGGATCCGGAAGACTATGTGCACCGCATCGGACGCACGGGCAGGGCTGGTGCAACGGGTACCGCGATAACCTTTGTCACAGGTGCCGATCTGGGTGCGCTGAAGAGTCTGGAGCATCGGCTGGGGAGAGAATTAAGCCGAGTGCACATTCCAGAGTATGACTACGCTGGTGTTCCTAAGACTGAATCAAGCGCAGCTGAAAAGAAAAGGCGTAAATCCCGGTCACCACAGGGTCTTGGGTCGCGTTCAACCGATGACCTTACGGCAGAGGAACTCGAAGCTCTCTTGGATCCTGAGTCATGAAATCTACTGACGGTTAACAGAAGTCGATTGTTACTTGAGGGTATAGATGATCTTTAGGCAATACGGGGCATTCTTCCAGAGCGTCGAATTAAATTTCGATTCCAAAGCGCTGAACGAGGTAGGGTTTCGCCGCAACCACCAGATGTCTATTGGCGTGGATGGCTTCGGTTCGGAATACAAGTTGGTCGAGACCCATGAAATCGTCGCGGAAGCTGAGGGCGACGTTCAGGATCAAACAGAGCAACAGTTACTCGACAAAATTGAAGGAGCGGTGGCTGTTCTCGTTAGTGATTTGGGGGAGGGGGAGGTGTTGGTAATAGAGAACGAGCAAGGGCGTGATTATCCAAAAACCAAACAACAGACATCCAACGTGATTGTGGATGGTGAAAACCGCTTGCACTTCTTCTATACAGTCGCTCCACCACTAAGGATTGGTCGGTATCGACTTGTCTCTGAGTAAGTCCAGTTTTCGTAGACCGATAGTTACGCTTAGCGGAGGATTCCGACTGGTTTTCCGTCTAATCGCCAGGAAGGCTCAATTTGGATTCTAAGGTGGGTGAGGGCAGTGACTGCTATATCTACAATGAAGGTCGAGTCTGAAGGGGTTGGCGCAATTACTGATGGTCCGTTGGCTAGAAAGTAAATTGTGCGTTCCTCTTCACTGTTCCCGCCGTGCCCTCCGTCGGAGCGTCTTCCGTGATCTGTGCTTGAGAGAATTAGCCAATCTTCATCAGAGTAAGTCGGACGGTTATGAAGTGCTTGCACGAGAATGCCCACATGTTCATCTGCTAGTGCGATCGCATCTCGGTACTCGGATCCTATTGAGCTATGCTCATGGCTGATTTCATCCGGATTGCCGAGGTAGACAAAGAGAGCATCTGGATTTGAATTTTCTAACTGCTCTACTGCGAGTTGGATAGACTTCGCGTCGGCCTCAGCCCAGCCCAACTCATAGCCGTCGAGGACGAGCTTAACGTCTACCGCATCGCTTATAGGTGGACTGCCCTGATCGGAGCGACCGAGTGGTGCCCAGTCTGTGACTGCAAATGTTTCCAATTCGGGTCGAATCTGCTCGATCCGCGTTAAGAAATCGGGAAAATCATTGTAGCGCTCGCCCTCAAACGAGTTGTCTGTCACACCGTGCTTATCCGGCCACACACCATTAAGCATAGAAGACCAACCTGGCCCGCTTACCGAGGGATAGCCCGTTAAGGCGTGGTTCGAAAGAAAACCTTCTGCCGCCAGTTTATCGATGTTAGGCGTATTCACGTCCATCAAGACATCAGGCCGAATGCCGTCAATCCCGATCACCAAGACCTTAGGTGTTTGCACATCCGGTCCGACTTGTTCCCGAGTCGATTCGGCGCAAGCAGAAATACAGCTACAGAGAATCAGGAAGCTTATTTGGTACCCATGCTTTATCACTGGATTCCTCACGATTGCGCGTTTGCTAGGTTACACCCCTAGATTGATGGTATAGCATCGCAGTTGGCAATTTATGCCGCCATATCAAGACCAGGAGCGATCATGTCGGTTAGAAGCGTAGATAGCCTGCCCACCGAAGATGTAGCGGCTGGAACCGGGACGAAACGTCAGGTCCTTATCGGGGCTGATGAAGGACCAAACTTTGCGATGCGACGTTTTATAATGGAACCTGGTGGGGGTATGCCCATGCATACCAACACTGTAGAGCACGAGCAGTATGTTCTCAGGGGAGCCGCTCAAGTTCAAATTGGGGAAGGCACACACCATGTGAAAGCCGGAGATGTGGTCTACATCCCGGCGGGTGTTCCGCACAACTATAAGGCTGACGAGGGTGATGAGCCCTTTGAGTTTATTTGTGTAGTACCGAACGGACCTGACAGCATAGAGCTTGTTGACTGCTAAACTTCCTCCGTCATTTCGTTTTCAAAGGCTATTCCTCGTCAGGTAATGCGAGTGCAATAATCTCAGCTGGTTGGCCCCTTCTTCCAATTGCAACTACTACGTACTGCTTGCCCTCGTACATGTATGACATCGGTAACCCAACTTGAGTACCTGGGATTTCAATTTCTGCCAAGATATTTCCGGTTGCCTTGTCGTGAGCTCTGAAAACCGGATCACCCGATATTCCTTCGCCTGCGAATAGCAGGGTGCTTGTCACAAGCAAGCCAGCACGTGACGGCTTGCCAGTCCTGGGGAGGTCTGCAAGCTCGAGCTCAAGAGCTTGGGCAATCCGAGGGCGTGTATCACCGTTAGCGATCATCCAGGCGTGTTCGCCGGTCGTGAGGTCGATCGCGGTAATCCGTCCCCATGGGGGTTTTACGATTGAAACGCCCGGAGCTACTTGTGCTCCGCCACCACCTCTGATGTAATCCATATCGGAGCGGTTACCACCCTCTACAAGAGCTAGCACAGTCGCCCTCGTATAGGACCCTATATAGAGGTGCCCAGTTTCCGGATCGAGCGCTCCGCCCTCCCAGTTCGAACCACCTGTAGATGTCGGCAGCGAAAGCATTCCTTTCGTGCCATCAGGGTGATTAGCCAAGGAAGGTGGTGCATAGATTGGTCCCATCCGGTATTGGCTAGCCACTTCGGCCGCTCGGGCCCTGATCTCTGGTGTGAAATCAATGAGATCGTCTTCGCTAAAGCCTTGTCTGTCAAAAGGTGCGGGCTTGGTTGGAAATGGCTGTGTTGGAGAAGTCCACTCACCTGGAGTATCAGTCTGAGGTACAGGTCTTTCTTCAATTGGCCAAATCGGCTCCCCAGTTATTCGATCGAACACGAACACGAAGCCCTGTTTCGTGATCAGAGCTACGATCTTGCGTTCTACTCCGTCGATCACGAGATCTGCGAGTATTGGTGCAGAGGGATTGTCCCAGTCCCAGATATCGTGGTGGATTGTCTGAAAGTGCCACACACGCTCACCGGTTTTCGAATCCAGGCACACGATGCTGGTCGAAAAAAGGTTGTCTCCATGCCTATGCCCACCGTAGTAGTCACCGGTGGGAGCCTCTGTCGGCAGGTAAACAAAACCAGTTTCAGGGTCATATGACATTTGTGCCCAGACGGCAGCGTTACCTGTNTAAGACCAAGAATCATTTTCCCACGTATCAACGCCCAGTTCCCCTGGTTCNGGGATGGTATGNAATGTCCAAAGAAGATTTCCTGTGGCAGCATCGTANCCACGGACATCACCAGGGGTGTTAACCCTGGATGGTGGTCGCGCACCCACATGGTGTGCCGATCCAACAACGATCACATCACCGACGACGGTTGCTGTGGAACTCGCTCCGATAGAACCGACCAGCTCGATACCGTCACGGGCTCTGTGGTTCTCCATGAGGTCTATGATTCCTTGCTCACCAAAGCTCTCAACCTCATATCCGGTATCCGGATCGAGGGCGACCAAATGATATCCTGGGGTGACAACCAAGATCCGACCATTTCCATTTGGGTCTTCCCAGTATGCGACTCCTCGGCCCGAATTTGGTCGCGGGGCTGTTTGGAGGCGCTCCCCCTCGTCCATTCTCCAAGTCCATAAGGTTTCGCCGGTCCCGGGGTCGATCGCGACCACGCTGCGACGTCTCCCTGCTGTAGCATAAAGCACACCATTGATCATCAGTGGTGTTGCCTGTGTCTGAGCAAATGGGTTTGGTCCGAAGTTTCTTGCATTCCACCGCCAGACGATTTCAAGATCGGATGCATTAGACGCATCGATTTGGTCTAGTGGCGTATATCGCGTATGGGCAGCGTCCCCACCATAGACGCGCCACTCGCCATTGGCTGTTCCTTGGGCAAGCAGAACGGAAGGCAGGAGGAGGAAGGCAAAGACTGCTGATACTGATAAGGAGCGCTGTTCCATGCGCGGTGCTCCAGGTATTTGGAATACTGAGTAGCAAGAAACCTGCGTGCGATGTGCAGACCTCGCCAGAGTTACAAGATTTAGCCGATCAAAGAGAATAATTGCCGATCTATGCCTAGGCAGGGCCGTTGCCGTGTGTCAGAGTGCTCGGTACCGTGCTTCTTACACACAGGCCTTGGATAGATGAAACCATGAAGATCACCATTCCAGCTCTAGCATCCCTGCTCATTATTACCGGAGCTGCCTCCCTCGGGGCACAGCAAAAACGCGCACTTGATCACGCTGACTATGACATTTGGAATCGAATCCAAAATGTTGCTGTTTCCAGTGATGGTCTGTGGCTTGCCTATAGGCTGGTGCCAGGAGCTGGAGAGGCCACTCTAGTGCTGCGGAGCCTTAGCGATACCCGCTCACTAGAGATTGAGCGTGCTAATTCTGCACGCTTCACAGCGAACGCTGGACACTTGATAGCTCTGATCACCCCAATGGAGGACTCCTCAGATCAAGCGGGAACTCAGGGTCGGGACGAAGACGGAGACAACGAAGTAGCGGATTCATTGGTTGTGGTGAGCTTGTCGGACCTATCGAGTTTTCGTAGGGCAGGGGTGCGATCGTTCAGAATGCCAGAGGACACGGGGGACCGGATTGCATACTTGCTCGAAAACGAAGATGACACGGATGAGGAAGAAGGGTTAGATCTAGAAGAGGCTGCAGATGATGAGGTAAATCGAGCTCCCCGCACCGATGACGGTAGTTCGTTGGTACTACTGGAACTCAATTCTGGGCAGGAGCAGAGTTTCGAGAATGTGGTGAGCTACGACTTCGCTGCTGATGGCTCAAGCCTATTCTACACTTCATCAGGAGACGATGGGGCCGCGGATGGGGTCTTTGAAGTTCCTTCGGGTGGCCCAGTAGAAGAAATTGCGACCGGCGAGGGCCGCTATATAGAGCTGGTTGTTTCAGATGAAGGATTGGCAGCGTTCTTGACCGATCGCGATGATAGAGATCGAGAAGCTCCGCGTTTCTCTCTTTATACCTCGGCTGGTGGCCCAGCAATAGATCGGGCGCGACTAGGCTCGGATGGATTGCCAGTGGGATGGGCGCCAAGTGAGGATGGTGAAGTGTCATTTTCAAAATCGGGGAAACGTGTCTTTTTCGGTACAAGACTAGTGCCCGAGCCCGAACCAGAGGACGACACACCTGACGATGAGCGTGTTGTCGTAGACATATGGAACTGGAAAGATCCTTTCCTACAGCCGATGCAACTTGTCCAGGCTGAAGACGAGAGAGGACGCACCTACTCTGCGATGCTAGATATGGAGAGTGGTGAGATTGTGCAATTAGAGACCGAGGATCTTCCAACGGTTGTGGTTGGCGAGAACGGGGATGGTAGTGTTGCTTTGGGGACGAGCAATCTCGCCTATAGACAACTGGTATCATGGGACGGTCGTTACTCGGACCTGTTCTTGGTCGATGTTAGAAATGGCTCGCGACAGGGTATTGCCGAGATGATTCGTGGTGGCGGTAACCTCTCTCCAGGCGGCTCGTATGTGACAAGATGGGATGGTTTCGAAAAGGCCTGGTTTGTGACGAGCACGGAGACAGGGGAAACCAAGAATCTAACTGCCTCTCTCAACGTTCCATTCTACGATATCCTTGATGATCACCCAGACGCGTTACGGTCCTATGGTTCTGCAGGTTGGACAGAAGGTGACGAGGCGTTTGTAGTTTACGACCAGTTCGACATTTGGGCGATCGATCCCATGGGCGATGCGGATCCTAGAAATCTCACCGAGGGTTTAGGCCGAGACACCGATACTCGGTTCAGAGTCATAGATATGGATTCTGATAACCCGTTCGTGCCAACAGACTCGGATGTCTACCTCAACGCATTCGAGATTTATACCAAGGCGAATGGTTTTTATCGGGATCGTTTTGATGGAGCCAGAGAACCTGAACGACTCGTGATGGAGGATGCGAGTTTCGGCGGGGTACGTAAGGCAGAGGAAGAGGACGTTTATATCTACACACGCTCGACCTTCCAGGAGTTTCCTGATATCTGGGTAGCGGATGAAGATTTCATGGGTGCTCGTAAGATTACGGATGCGAACCCGCAACAAGACCAGTACTTGTGGGGTTCAGCCGAGTTGGTCGAGTGGTCTTCAAACGACGGGATTCCTCTTCAGGGAATACTATACAAGCCAGAGGGGTTCGATGCTGATAAACAGTACCCGATGATGGTGTACTTCTATGAGCGCTCCTCAGATGGCCTGCATTCCTACACGGTACCTGCTCCAGGCGGTTCTTCCATTAATCGTAGTTTTTACGTTAGCCGGGGATATCTGCTCTTTGTCCCCGACATCCCCTACATGATTGGTTATCCCGGGGAAAGCGCTTTGGATGCTGTAGTCCCAGGTGTTTTGGAATTAGTCGGGCAGGGCTTTGTGGACCGGGAACGTATTGGAGTACAGGGTCATTCTTGGGGGGGATATCAAATCGCCTACATGGTTACACGTACAAATTTGTTCGCCGCCGCTGAAGCAGGAGCCCCTGTGGTTAACATGGTGAGTGCGTATGGAGGAATTCGCTGGGGTACCGGGATGAGCCGAATGTTCCAGTACGAACGGACACAGAGCCGGATTGGTGGATCACTTTGGGATAAGCCCCTCAGGTACTTAGAGAACTCACCGATTTTCACTGCCGACAAGATCGAGACCCCAATCCTCATGATGCATAATGACGAGGATACAGCGGTGCCTTGGGAACAGGGAATAGAGTTCTTTGTGGCGCTTCGGCGATTAAGTAAGCCGGTGTGGTTGCTTAACTACAACGGGGAGCCACACGGGCTCCGAAAGACTCAGAATCAAAAAGACTGGACCACTCGGATGCAGCAATTCTTTGACCATTACCTGATGGATGCACCTGCTCCTGTATGGATGGAAGAGGGTGTCCCTGGGATATTGAAAGGCAAAACCCTTGGACTAGAGACGTCTACGAAAGTGATCTCTCAGGGGGGATGTTGAGAGGACGGTAGGGGTCAGGATCGTGCTTTAGGCGTTCAGTACATTCTTAGCGATTTCGGGTAGCCGGTCGAACCAGGGCCGGGCGCGTTCAAGTTGTCCAGCCAGTCGGAATAAGGTTGCTTCGGCACCGAAACGAGCTACGAAGTGGACACCGACGGGTAGCCCATCCGGATTCCAATAGAGTGGTACAGACATCGCCGGTTGCCCTGTGACGTTGAAGACCGGCGTCCAGGGAGTGAAATCGAATGCGTGCTTGGCTACCTCGTCGAGTAAGCCAATCATTTTCACCAACCGTCCTGATCCTATTAGCCCCAGCGCGCGAAGTTGCAATTGTTCTGTAGGGGTTGGAGTTAGTTCACCGATTCTTGCGGGAGGTGTGGCTATGGTGGGTGTCAGTAACATGTCGTGGTTTTCGAAGAATGCTCCCACAGATCGTGCTTCATGCTCGAGAAGGCGCAGAGCGCTGCTGAATTCTCTGGCAGAGAGTGAGTTTGAGAGTAGACTGAGGACCCGTGTTACCGGTTCCAGTTCTCCACGCCTCGCGCTCCGACTGAGCACAGTTTCAGCGTCATAAATATCGGCACCCACTTCGCTTGCGACCATCAGCATAAAGGCCCGGGCGAAGCCTTCGCCATCGATTTGAGGTTCGGTTTCAACGAGTTGGTGTCCCAACTCCTCGAGAAGTCCGACAGCCTCTTCAACAGCGTTGATACAATCTGGGTGCACTTCAGAACCGAGGATGGGCTTTCTTGTCCAAGCGATCCGAAGGCGACCAGGATCACGCTCGACTTCTTCCACAAATGGATTTTCGGGCAAGGTGATTTCATAGGGAGCGCCAGGGTCAGCACCATGTGTCATATCTAGCATTATTGCACTGTCCCTTACGGAGCGAGAAAGAATGTGTTCGACTGTTGCACCTCGCCAAACTTGTCCCCGCGAGGGTCCTGTTGGGGTACGGCCTCGTGTAGGCTTGAGGCCGAAGAGGCCGCAGCATGAAGCAGGGATCCGGATTGAACCACCACCGTCTCCAGCCCCTGCCATCGGAGCAAAGCCAGCAGCGACTGCGGCTCCCGAACCACCACTTGATCCTCCAGGAGTCCGAGCGAGATCCCACGGGTTCTTGCAGGGGCCCCATAACTCGGGTTCGGTATAGGGGGTGAGTCCAAATTCAGGTAGGTTCGTTTTTCCGAAGATCGATACTCCAGTGGCTCGAAGCCTACGGACAAGCTCTGTATCTCGCTTGGCAGAGACATCCTTGGTGAGCCGACTTCCGGCTGAAGTTGGGTGTCCGGCGAAATGGCTTCCCAAATCCTTCGCGAGGAAAGGAACCCCGCTGAATACTCCATCTACCTTGTAGTTCTGGGCTGCTGCGCGAGCATCCTCCTCCATCAGCCTCACAACTGCATTAACCTCACGATTCAGGACCGAAACTCTTTCGAGTGCTAGGTCAAGGAGTTCTGATGGTTCCACCTCCTTTTCCCGGACGAGCTTGCCGAGGCCGGTACCGTCATAGCTGATGTACTCGTCGTGGGTCATTCCGCTTACCTCTCAGAGTGAAGGCAACACAGAACCATAGAAGCCCAAGGGTTGTGACGATACTCAAAAGTGCCGATTTCCTTCTATTCTATGCGTTGTGTTCGAGCGTTGAGGTCCGAGTATATAGCGTTATGCTTGTCCAGTATTCTGCTATATGGTGCACTGAGTTGGAGGCCAGATGTATCAGTCCGATGTGTCACCACTCCGGCGTGTCTTGATGAAACATGCCCGTGATGCCTTCGTCGCACCGGGCAGGATCGCCGAGCAGTGGGAGGATCTCAACTATTCGGGTCCGCCAGTTTATGAGGAAGCTTGCCGAGAGTCCGATGCCCTAGCGATTCAGCTTGAAGATTTAGGGGTGACCGTTGAATGGGCTGAGGGTGGAGATCTTGGTCTGGATTCGATCTATATGCGGGATCCTTCAGTCGTCACGAATGCGGGCGCGGTTCTATGTCGGATGGGGAAGGAGTCTCGTGCTGTAGAGCCAGCTGCCCATGCCAATGAGTATGCCCGTCTTGAGATTCGTGTTGCCGGCATGATTGAAAGTCCGGGTACCCTTGAAGGAGGCGACGCAGTGTGGCTCGACGGCACCACACTCGCTGTGGGTTGCGGCAAACGGACAAATCATCAGGGTGTTCTGCAACTTCAGAAAGTCCTTACAGAGACGGTTGAGGTGCTCGAGGTGCCCTTGCCAGACTGGAGTGGGTTGGGTGACGTCTTCCATCTTATGTCCGTTGTGAGTCCGGTCGCTGAGGATTTGTTGCTCGTTTACACGCCGCTACTTCCGGCGTTTTTCCCCCGAGAACTTCTAGAACGTGGTTACCAATTGATTGAAGTCCCACA
>PBPC01000016.1 GCA_002724575.1 Gemmatimonadota bacterium
CCCCAGCCGTGTCACTCGATGACCAGGTCAGATTCGGACTCACGATCGCAGAGCCACCCGCGTCCAGAACGGTTGCAGTGACCGTTGCCGTGTCTCCAGCTGCAGCGAACACCAGCGAGTCAGGTGATAGCGTGATCGATACTGCGATCTGCTGGATGGAGGCATTCGCATTAGCTGATGCTGAACCCGAAGTCGCCTTGATGGTTGTAGAGCCGTTGGCTACCGCGGTGACCAGACCTGAAGAAGAAACCGTAGCCACCGACGGACTAGACGAACTCCACGACACACTCGCTCCGCTCATTGTCGCGCCGTTCTGATCTTTGACCGTAGCGGTGAGCTGGGATGTCTGACCGAGCGAGGCAAAGCTCAGAGTAGTCGTAGACAGCGTGATCGAGGTCGCTACAGGAGCAGGTGGAGTCGGAGGTGTTGGTGGACTCGTAGGCGTAGTCCCACCGTCACCGCACGCAATTAGTACGAGCACAGCGGAGAGTCGGATGTAGCGCATGCGTATAATCTGCGGTGATGTTCGGGAATGACGCCAGATCTTGCCCATAAACTCGTCGATCTGGCTCATCGCCCCGAACTGCTGCGACAGTTTCTGCGACAGTTTCTATGTAAAAACCGTATCGAAAACGGCTTTTTGATGTAAAAAGCGTTTACATCAGATCTGCATAGAAAAGCCGGAAACCCCAATAAACAAAGGGTTCCCGGCCATGCCCCCGCCAGGACTCGAACCTGGGGCCTTCTGCTTAGGAGGCAGACGCTCTATCCACCTGAGCTACGGAGGCAAAATGCTATTCTAGATAGGCTTCAGCCTATATCACTTAACACATACCTACTTCGTATTCGCAGCTGACAGAGGCCGTGCCTGTGAACTCCCTCTATTTCAGTTCATGTCTGGAATTTGTGCCCACACTTCATCTTTATGGGCGATAGCCATCGTCCAGATCTCGTGATCTAGGGGTATGTTCTCAAAGAACACAACCTGCGCCTCATCGATGGTATCCCAATCATCAAAAAAGACGACCAGATTCCAGTTGAATTCACCACCTGTATTATGCTCCTCTACCACATACCCTCTCATGAGTCCGTCAGAAATTGCTCCATCAAGTGCTGGTAGCACATCAGCCCAAAGTTCATTCCATCTCGGCAAGTCAGCTCTATTAACCTTGAAGAGATTCTCATACACGTACGATGCATCAGCAGGTGATTCCAAATTCCGCGCACCAAGATTCCAGATCTCGTCCTTGTGAGCTAAAACACTCCTGTTGAATGCCTCTAATCCTTCGGGATCTACAGCATCTATTCCAGTAATGACCTCTGTCCAAGCTTGTTCAAAATTAGTCCCTTCCATACCTGCTAAATGCCAGCGGAGATTGTACTTCCCGCCCGTGTTATGCATCCATACTCCATAACCCGTAATCATTCCATCTTCCACTAGGTTTGCCATTACAGGTACTGCCGCACCTCTATAGAGTGCAGCAAAGGCAGGAATATCACTAAAGCGAACGCTATGCGATGCTATAGATATCCGTGTCGCCCCGGGGTTAGTCTGGCCATCTGTGCTAGTCTGCGCATCCGCGCAACTGATACCTACACCACTCAATAACGAGATCGTTAACAGCTTCTTAAGCATACAATCCTCCTGGTTTTCTCAAGAAAGAAATAAATAGCACACCTACCAAACCATTATCAAATAATGTTATATGATGTTTTACTTAAAGTCATTTATCACACTATCGGATGACACCTACCCGGGTATTCCGATACAAGTCGACAATAAGATAGTAGTGAGCTGCCCCATCGAAGAGGGACCCTCGACGATTAAAGTAGAAATTCGACCATAAGAAACCCTCCAAGAAGCAGGATTCCGAAGATCCAGGCTAAAAGGTTGAAGTAACGGTCGATAAATGAAGAAATCGGCTTACCAAACTTGAAGATCAGCCCAGCCAGCACAAAAAAACGGATGCTTCTGCTAAGTACGGAAGCCACAACGAAAATTCCGAAATTGATCGAAAATACACCCGCTGAGAGTGTGAACACTTTATAGGGGATGGGTGTGAGCCCTGCAAGAAAGATTGCCCAAAAGTCCCAGCGATCGTATTGCGCCTGCACCTGCTCAAATGCTTCCGGGCTCACCCCCGGCACATATTGATAGAACCATGGTTCGAGCAAATCCCATGCACCCGCACCGATCCCGTACCCTATTATTCCACCGAGAACGGACGCACTCGTCGCAATCAGGGCGAACCTCAGGGATTTACTTGCGGCTCCAAGGCAGAGAGCGATGAGCAACGGGTCAGGAGGTATCGGAAAAAAAGAGGACTCGGCAAGGGCGAGCATAAATAACGCTGCTACCCCATAGGGCGTCTCTGCCCAGTGAAGCACCCAGTCGTACAGCCGCCTCACGGGCCCAGTCTTCTTTACTGTGTCAGTCACACACCCTCACCCTGCCAGGCGAATCGGCCTAGAAGTGGAACAAATGTAACGGCTCCCTTAACCACTTCCTCCGTTACCACAAAACCGGTTTTCTTGATCTGGACTAATTCCTGGGATTCTCTCGAACCCACAGGAATCAACATACGCCCACCTTCGTCCAGTTGATCCACAAGCGCAGGTGGAATCGAGGGAGATGCTGCGGATACAACGATTACATCGAACGGTGCGAACTTCTTCCATCCGATCGTCCCATCCCCCACAAGCAGAGCAACATTATTCGCACTTAGTGAGTCGAGTACCTTACGAGCACGCTTAGACAGTTCACTCAGTCTCTCTATCGAATAAACACGATCTGAAGCCAGTGCGAGAAGCGCAGTCAGATACCCACTTCCAGTCCCGATCTCTAAAACCTTTTCATCACTGTTAGGGGAAAGTAGTTTGAGATAGTATGCCTGAAGGGAGGGTTGAGAAGCAGTCTGCCCAAATCCAATCGGGAGGGGCGCATCTTCATAGGCCCGTGGCCATAGCACTTCTGGAATAAAGATATGGCGAGGCACCATATCGAAGTATTGAAGTGTCTCAAGGTCACCGATCCCCTTGGCTTGAATCTCTTCGATCAGCTTTCTGCGATGACCGAGAAAGCGAGTGTCCTCTAAAGGGCCAGTTCCCACGCCCGGATCTCCTCAAGGAGCTTATAGTTCGTAAGGTCAAGATGCAGCGGTGTGACAGAGACATACCCATCTTCAACCGCCTGAAAGTCAGAATCCTCCGCACCCCTCCAATTGACTGCTCCNCCCCCGATCCAAAAGTATTCTCTNCCAGAGGGNTCATTNGCTCGAGTAATCGCATCNGAATATCGNCGACGACCAAGTGTCGTAACNCTAATCCCNTGCACTTCATCCGGNGGCACTGGAGGTAAGTTCACATTGAACAGGGTGTCTTCGGGNAATTTCTTCTGGCCTANTATTTCCCCTAAGATCACACGCACCACTGACTCCCACCCTTCTAATTCTTCTGGCCGATCTCGAACGTAGGAAATTGCAATCGCTGGGATCCCAATCACCGTAGCTTCCATCGCAGCAGCAACAGTCCCCGAGTAGAGAACATCCTCGCCCATGTTTGGGCCATGATTAACCCCAGATAGACATATGTCTGGCCGTCTGGGAAGAAGTCCGTTAACCGCGAGGATCACACAGTCCGTCGGAGTTCCATCAACCACATACGAGTTGTCTGAGGTCAAGCGCGCTCGTAACGGATGATGGAGAGTGAGGGAGTTGCTAGTGGCACTCTGTTCTCGATCAGGCGCAACAACCGTCACGGAACCCAGGGTACTTGCTGCACTAGCGAGCACACGAATTCCGTTAGCGAGATAACCGTCGTCGTTGGTGCAGAGGATATTCATCGCCAGGCTGTCTCGGTTCGCTTAATCGTGACTGAGGGTGTCTCTTAGCTCAAGCAGATCAGCCTTCAGGCCTTGTAACACCTCGGATTCAAGTACGCCCCTCCGTTCTTCTTTAAGGTTACCGCCCGCGCGCATCTCGAGAAGCTTCTTGTTCGCGCCCTCAATTGTGTATTTCTGTTCATAAAGAAGGCGTTTCACGAGCATAATCACTTCGATCTCTTTCGACCTATAGACCCGATTCCCTGCCTGATTCTTAGTCGGCCTCAATACTTCAAACTGAGTTTCCCAATACCGGAGGACATGAGGCTTCAATCCAGTCAGGTCACAGACATCACCGATGGAGTAGTACACCTTTTTGGTAACGGGCTCGTTCATCCTCACTCCTGGAGGTCTAGGGATCCGACTACAGGTGCTACTGCCATTCCTCAGATGTGGGTTCTCTGAGCATTAGTGCTTCTAGAGCATCTGCCGGATTAACGTCATTATTCAAAATGCCATAGACTTGCTCTACAAAGGGCATTTCCACACCACGACCCTTCGCCAATTCGTATACCGACTCGGTAGTCTTTACTCCCTCAGCTACCGCCTTCATGTCGGACAAGATCTCCTGTATTGATTCACCTCGCCCTAAACGGTATCCAACCGTGCGATTACGACTCAAGTCCCCTGTACAAGTCAACAAGAGATCGCCCATGCCGGCCAACCCTGAGAAAGTAGCTCTGTCACCCCCCATCGCGACCCCGAGACGAGTTATCTCAGCCAAGCCACGAGTAATAACAGCAGCAATGGTATTGTGTCCGTACCCCAACCCTGAGGCAATTCCTGCTGCAAGTGCTACAACATTCTTAAGCGCGCCACCTAACTCCACGCCAACAATGTCTGTGCTGGTATAGATTCGAAAATATGGGGTCTGGAAAATATCCTGAGCCTCGTTGGCTGCTTCAATTGTTCGCCCGGCTATTACCACAGCCGTGGGAGCATGACTCACAACCTCTTTTGCAAAGCCTGGGCCAGAAAGCACACAAAAGCGCTCCATGCTTTGTTCCGGCAGAATCTGACCGAGGACTTCATCCATTCTAAGAAGTGTTTCGTTCTCTATTCCCTTAGACGCACTAACAACGAGAGCGTCTGCCGACACGTACCGCCCTGCCTCAGCCATCACCTCACGTACGAGCTGGGCCGGGCTAGCTGAAAGCACTACCGACGCTCCCTTCAAAGCCCTTGAGAGGTCAGTCTCCGCTCGAAGTGAGTCGGGCAAATATACTCCCGACAAATACCGATTTTGGTGAACCTCGTTGATACTATCTGCTACATCTGCTTCGAAAGACCACATCGTTACCGCAAACTTATCCTTCTCGGCCAATAGCATACCCAACGCAGTACCCCAAGCACCTGCACCAATAACAGCAATCCTGCGCTTTTCGCTCACGTTACCTCACCAGGATCATCAATTTTAGTATCACCTCTCAATCGGAATCTACTCTCAGTCCCAGCCAAAAGCCGTTTGAGGTTTGAGCGGTGAGCCCAGGTAACGAAAACCGCTAGTGCTAACGAGAACCACATGAGCCCCTGACCAACTTGGTGAGGCGTAAGTGCAACAAAGATCGGAAGGCTCATCGCAGCACCAACTGATCCTAATGCAACATATCCGGTTGGAAATGTGAGTGCGCACCATACCGCAAAGCATCCCAGAACAGCCCACGGAGCAAGTGCTAATAAGACTCCAGCACTAGTAGCAACTCCCTTCCCCCCCTTGAATCCCACCCAGAATGAGAAAATATGCCCGACAATCGCTGCACCTCCAAATGCAAGCGTCCAGCCAAAGGATGCATCGATCAATCCCGGGAAAAACCATACCGGGACGAACCCTTTTCCTACATCAACAAGCATGACTGGTGCCGCCCAACCAGGACCGACAATGCGGAAGACATTGGTCGCTCCAAGATTGCCCGAGCCGTGCTCCCGCAGATCTATACCACGTACCAATCGGGAGACCCAGTAACTACTGGGTGTGGCCCCAATCACATATGACAGTGCAAGCAGGGCGTAAGTCACTGTTCCCGACCTGTTCTGAAACGAAGACGAATTGGTGTGCCCATGAACCCCCAAGCTTCACGGAAACCACTTTCAAGGTAGCGAATGTAGGGCGCGGGCAAGGCGTTCGGGTAGTTCGAGAAAATAGCAAACGTAGGTGGGGCAACGGTTACTTGAGTCCCGTATTTCACCTTTACCCGACGCCCCCTGTAGAGCGGAGGTGGCTGGCGTCTGAGTATGGACTCTAAAACCTCATTGACCTCATGCGTTTCTATACGCCTGCGTCTCTCTTCATGTACCTCGAGAATCAAGTCTAGACATTTTCGGATCCTTTGCCCCGTTAATGCTGATGTAAAAAGCATAGGGATCCAACGAAGAAACGGAATGCGCTCACGCATTTTCTTTTCGAATGCGGGCGCGGTCATCGTATCTTTTTCAACAAGATCCCACTTGTTCATAAGCAAAACGACTGCCTTACCCGCTTCCCAGGCTGTTCTCAGGATCTTGATGTCCTGAGCATGCAATTCCTGCTCACTCGCATCAATCAGAGCTACACACACGTCAGCTGCGTGCACAACCCGATCTGTCCTGAGTGCACTGTAGTATTCCAGGTTGTCCTTTACTTTCGTCTGACGTCTTAGGCCTGCTGTGTCGACGAAGACGAGTGTTCGGTTGTGGTAGCGGAACAGAGTATCTACCGGATCACGAGTGGTGCCTGGAATATCGGAAACGACAACCCTTTCTTCTCCGATCAGCCGGTTCACTAAACTTGATTTACCTACATTGGGTTTCCCCACAACTGCTACCCGGATCAATGTCTCATCCTCTTGATCCACTGCCGTAACTTCAGGAAGTGCCTCAACTACGAGATCCAGGAGATCTCCTGACCCCTTGCCCGATAGTGAACTAACGGGGATAGGCTCACCCATGCCCAGTGACCAAAACTCCTGATGTCGTTGGTCATTTGGGAGATTATCAATCTTATTTGCTACTAAGAGTACCGGCTTTTGTGATTTACGCAGAACATCAGCGAGTTTTTCGTCGAGAGGATGTACACCCTGCTGCCCGTCGACTAAGAAGAGGATGACGTCGGATTCTGTGACAGCAACAAACGCCTGCTCACGTACAGCTCTATCAAGTGGTTCATCACTCCCCTCGATGACTCCCCCAGTATCAACGATGAAAAAATGTCGACCCGCCCAGTCCGTGGCCGCGAAGTTTCGATCTCTCG
>PBPC01000017.1 GCA_002724575.1 Gemmatimonadota bacterium
GGGTCATCTCGATATGGCAGTGACCTGGCCTGAACATCTAGGTCTTGGGCGGCCCTACAATCCAGAGGAACGCATTGAGCAGTACTTGCGAGGTATTGCCCTTAGGCTCAGTGGGAATGAATCAGAGGCGATCGCAGCCTTTGAAGCAGTCATAGCTGCGACTCCGCAGGGAGTTTTGGACGGAGAAATAGGTGCAGAGAGGGCGGACCTATTCGTTATAGCAGCATTCGACGCCTTGGGACGTTCGAATCAGATTCGAATTGTCGCTGATGCGGAACAGGATGTATTGGTCCAGATCATAGCGCGATTGCGCTCTGCATCCACGAATGGAGAAGGTGTCCAGCAGGTCCTACAGGATGCGTCTCAATCGTCCTTGAATGTGTTCTCTGACTTAACGGGACGGTTGATCTACCGGGCCCTGAGTCTAGAACACTAGGCAGGGAAGTCTGAGAGTTACGTAGCCCGATCAACCTCCAGGTTGGATGATCTTGAATTGGTTTGGCGGTGTTCGACCTTGTAGATGCGTAACGAAGTAATCCCAAGTGCGGCGGATCACGTAAGGTTCATTAGCGAATCCATGATTCCGGTTTGGCATTACAAGTAGGTCAAAATCCTTGTTATGCTCGATCAATTCATCGATCACCATGATTGTTGCGTTCGGGTGTACGTTATCGTCCAGCGTCCCGTACATGAGTAGAAGCTTTCCTGAGAGTTCGCCTGCGAGATTTTGGTTTGCTTGAGAATCAAACGAATCAGTCCCGTCATCGTTCCTTTCGAGTAGACCGTGGTACTTCTCGCCCCATGTGTAGTCGTAGCTTCGATTGTCATGGTTTCCCGCACTTGATACAGCAACTTTAAAGAAGTCCGGATAGCTAAGGATCGCGTCTGTAGAGCTGAACCCACCACCCGAATGCCCAAATATTCCTACGTGATCGAGATCTATTTGGGGGTACTTTCTCGCGAGCTGTCTGAGTGCGGCGATGTGATCAGGTAACCCGTTATCACGCATGTTCCCGTAGTAGCTGTCATGGAAGGCCTTGTCACGGGCCGGTGTCCCCATCGCATCGATCAGGAAAACGATAAATCCGAGTTCTGCTAAGGCAGCGGCATTACCACCCTGTCTAACGGAGGCCTGTCTGCCACGGACCGCACCAACCTGGGGTCCGGGATAGATGTAGTCTACGACGGGGTATTTAGTGTCAGGATCAAAGTTGGATGGAAAAAATAAGAGGCCGTGTACAGGGGTAACGCCATCCCGTGCAGTTGCCACAAAGTGAGTCGGAAAATTCCAGCCCGTTGCTAATAATTCAGAGAAATCACCCTCTTCCAGACCGAGCAGGATACTTCCATTGGAATCTCTTAGAACTGTCGTGGGTGCAGATTCAAGGTCGCCGAACTGATCGATGAAATAGCGACCAGATGGGCTCGCCCAAATTTCATGGTCTGCATCTTCTACAGACAGCAATTCGATACGCCCACCATCTAAGGAGGCCCGATAAAGATGGCGGTTATAGATGTCACGGCCTTCTTCTCGGCCGACTCCTGTGAAGTAGGCCCAGCGGCCCGTATCATCTACATGTAGTAGGTCGAGCACCATCCAGGGGCCTTCTGTAATACGGTTCTTCAACTCTCCGGTTACTGCATCGAATAGATACAGATGTCCCCAGCCATCTCGTTCTGACCACCACACAACCTCTGAATTCCCATTGGTCACCCGCCAATTTGGGACGCCGCCAGAACGCCCGTTAGCTTCGACGAACGTTTTGGAGCGCTCTTCAACGATCAAGCGTGCTTCACCGTTCTCTGTATCAGCGGCGAATAGCTGGAGCGTGTCATAGCTTCGAACGCTCCGTGTGAAGAAGACCTGCTCAGAATCATCACCCCAGCGTACGTCCTTCCAGAGTGTATCGATCATCAATCCACAGCACGATGTATTCATCGCTTCGAGAGGATCGATTCGAACTTGCGTTGCTGTAGCGTTTTCTACATCGAAGATATGGATCTCGTAAGTCGGTATGACCGAATCCCCCGGGAGGGCTACGCGATAGCTGTGTAGTTCTGGGCGGCCTGTTTTCGCTTCGAGAAGGTGCAACTGCTTCACGTCACGTTCATCCAGTCGATGGGCTGCAATCCGCCGTGAGTCAGGAGACCAGGTCAGGACTGGTGGAGCTTCGTTGCCTTCTCGTTTCAGGGTGACTGCAGAGCAGCAGCCCTCAGGTGGAACAGCATAACCAAAGTTCTCTTCACCATCTTCAGATAGACGTCTTTCCGCACCATCATCAAGAGAACGAATCCAAAGATTTTCGTTTCTGGTAAATGCGACCCAACGCCCATCAGGCGACAGTCGTTCAGTGTTAGGATGAGCCGGGATATGATCTGGTCCTGCGCACGTGTAGGAAGCAAGGGAACATTCCCACCGTATTGAGTCACCGGTATGGAATTGAATGGACTGATCTTCCACAAAATCGAATGTCTCGAAGGGCAGCTTGTTTGCGACATAGGAGGTGTCAGCCGCGATCGAAAGCGCTGCAGCCAGACGATCATGATCGAACGCAACGCTGCGTGTTCGTGAGTCAGGATCCACCAGAATGAACTCGTGGCCGTCCCCGATATGGCTGCGGTACCAGAAACGGTCACCGTCAAGCCATTCTGGACTCATCTCGTCACCCTCGACGAGCATGGCCGCATTCCAACTCAAGAACTGCTCAGCTCTCGTGTAGTCGGTCGCAGTGGTTTGCCCGGATACGGGGATCCAGAAGGTCATGATTGCTATGATTTCAAACGTTAAAATGTGCCTGTTAAGGATCGACACAGGTGTCTCCTGTCAAAAGAATCGACGAAGCTAAGATCAGTCTGTTCACAGTCGCTGAAAGAGAGGTATCAGCAATTTTCTTCGGGTCACGAACNTAAAAGATGTANNCNAAGCCTGTTTTTNCGCTAGGAATGGCTTTTGATAACTAATAGAGTCAGTACTTTTATTAATGTGATCNATAGCTTAGATCGAATTGCCGACAACTCTGAATGCACCGTAGGTTCGCTGTCCAATTTATGTTGCAAAGTGAGGTCCCAGATGCGTTTACTGTGTTTTGTAGTCATGCTCACGACTTGGGTGGTGGCAACGACACCGCTATCCTCGCAAGACGATGATGTACTTCGCTGGACTCCGAGTAAGAGTCTGGAATTCAACGTTGTGCAGCAGACTGCCATTTCTCCGGACGGTAGCCGAATAGCCTATGTGGTTAGGGTTCCGTTGATTGAAGGTGAGCAATCTGAATATCTGAGCCATATCTGGTTGGTGAATTCGGATGGCACGGGAAACACACAGTTCACGAGAGGTAAGATTTCAGCTTCTGGTCCAGCATTTTCACCTGATGGTGAATGGTTGGCTTTTACTAGCCAGAGAAGCGGAGCAGAGGGAGACAGCCAAGGCGGCTCCCGCACACAAGTTTGGGTGATTTCCGTCAATGGCGGTGAGGCCTTTCCTGTAACCGACGCTGCTTCTGGAGCGGGTTCGTACCAGTGGTCACCTTCGGGGGATCGCATTGCTTACTTAATGCGTGATCCTGATACGGATGAAGAGAAGGCTCAAAGGCGAGAGAAGCGTGACCCGATCTTTGTAGATCAAAACTTTAAGTACAATCACATCTACAGTGTGTCGTTCGATCCTTCGTCTTCCGAACCACAGGAAGCTACCAGGCATACTGAAGGTGAATTTCACGTTACTGGATTTGATTGGTCGGTGGATGGCACTGGATTCGCATTTAGTCATCAAGCTGATCCCAGG
Source organism: Gemmatimonadota bacterium (assembly GCA_002724575.1). Taxonomy (GTDB): domain Bacteria; phylum Gemmatimonadota; class Gemmatimonadetes; order Longimicrobiales; family Gaopeijiaceae; genus UBA1142. The sequence continues at coordinate 3,785 of PBPC01000017.1, forward strand.
TTAGATGAAGGAGCTCGGGCTTCCGATATCTCGACGGTATCGGCTGGGGACGATATGACCGTAACTCCCCTTGTCACACTCGGTGGTACCGATGGTAGCCCACTCTATTCTCCTGATGGTCAGTGGCTAGCGTTTACATCATCAGGTGACACACCCCAAAGGGTTGGTCTCGGTGACGTGTACATCATCCCTTCCACAGGTGGCATGCCGACAAAACTTGCGGATAGCCACGACCGAAGTGGGGGTTTGATGGGTTGGGCGAGAGATGGAACATCGGTACTACTTTCGGAATCACTCGGGACAACTAGACACCTGACCTCTCTTCCAGTAAATGGGGAGCCACTGCGGCAATTGACTAGCGGTGCAGGTGTGCTCGGATCGGTAGCTTTAGCATCCGGCACTGACGCGATGGCATTCACTTGGCAGACAACGGATACGCCAGCGGATGTGTATGTTTCTTCGGTTTCCTCATTCCAGCCAGAACCGGTAACGGATCTGCATGCTAATGTGGAAATACCGGAGCTAGGAAAAACTGAAGTCCTGTCGTGGGAATCGAAAGATGGTCGCTTTGAGATCGAGGGCCTACTGACGTATCCGGTAGACTATGATCCTGATCGCAGCTATCCGTTGATCCTGAACGTTCACGGTGGGCCATCAGGGGTGTTCGTGCAGTCGTTCACGGGAAGCGCTTCCACTTACAACCTCCAGTATTTCGCTCAGGAAGGGTATGCTGTCCTGCGACCGAATCCACGTGGAAGCTCAGGCTATGGCCGTGATTTTCGGTTCGCGAACGTACGTGACTGGGGTTATGGCGATATGGATGACCTGATGGAGGGAGTGGATGAGGTCATCGATATGGGAGTCGCACATCCGGACTCGCTGCTTCTCATGGGATGGAGCTACGGTGGCTATATGACATCCTTCGCTGTCACACGCACGGATCGGTTCAAAGCGGCTAGTATGGGTGCGGGCCTCCCGAATCTCGTTAGTATGGTGACTACGACAGATATCGGTGAATATCTCGTTGCTCATATGGGTGGTGAGGAGTTTTGGGAAGATTACGAGGGCTACGAGCGGCATTCGGCGATGTACCGGATCGCGAATGTCACGACGCCTACTCAGGTAATTCATGGAGAGAATGATCTCAGAGTTCCGTTCACACAGGGCCAGGAGTTCTACAGGGCTTTGGGCCGCCTCGGTGTGCCTACAGAGATGATCGTGCTACCCAGGACCCCGCATGGACCTCGCGAGCCGAAGTTACAGATGGAAGTCTCTAAGGTCATTATGAACTGGTTTGATAAACACTTAAGGCCTACTGGGCCAAGGGTGACAACGGAGTAAGTGTATGTCGGATACGGTATCACGACTTAACGCGGCATTAGAGGGTCGATACAGGATTGATCGTGAGCTAGGCGAGGGCGGCATGGCGACGGTCTACCTGGCCGACGACCTGAGACACGAGCGCAAGGTTGCACTGAAGGTCCTGAAGCCTGAACTGGCTGCTGTGGTTGGCGCGGACCGCTTCCTGGCCGAGATCAAGACGACGGCGAACCTGCAGCATCCTCATATCCTGCCGTTGTTCGATTCAGGCGAAGCGGACTCGTTCCTGTTCTACGTGATGCCGTATGTAGAAGGCGAATCGATCCGTGAACTGATCACGAGAGAAAAACAGCTGGGTGTGAAGGACGCACTATCGATTACACGTAAAGTGTCTGATGCGTTGGACTATGCCCACG
>PBPC01000018.1 GCA_002724575.1 Gemmatimonadota bacterium
CTAGTACAATACTCCAACGCATGGGGCCTCCGCTGCTGGATGTGAGAAACTGTCGGCCTCTGACGGGACCGATTCCGACGTCAATACGGTGCGGTCCTGCAGACTGACGTCAAAAGTGGCCTCGACAGTCACGATCAGCAAACAGGAGTGATCGCCGTCCACCCTGACCCTCCCTCTAAGGCTAATGTTGCAGTCCCGCGGGGTGAGGGGACAGAATTAGGGCATGAAAAAAGACTGGCTGTGTGGGCTTGCGATAGCCTGGCTTGTAACGGTAGCAGTTACATCGCTATCGGCTCAGACCGATATGACCCCACAGGGATGGCGATATTTCGGTGGGAATAAAGCGTTCATGAGATACGCTCCGCTTGATCAGGTACATAAGGGCAATGTTGGAGAACTCAGTGTTCTTTGGCGCCGTGCTGCGACGGATCCCGCATTTACTGCCAGATTTCCAGATCGTGCAGTATCTGGAAACCTTAGGTCGACTCCGATCCTGATTGATGATGTCCTCTATGCACCGAATGCCTTAGGTCTTGTCGAGGCATTTGATCCAGGAACTGGAGAGACGATATGGCGCCAAGAACCGTTCGACGCCTCACCAGAAGAAGCTTTTGGACGCAGCTCTCGCGGCGTGGATTACTGGGAAGATGGAGTGGGGCAGCGAATCCTCTCTGTCCGAGGAGCCTACCTGTATGCACTCGATGTTAAAACCGGGAGCAGCTATACCAATTTTGGAGAACAAGGTCGAGTAAACCTGGTTCCGCCTTCTGCACGTTCTTTTAGTTGGTCCTCTGGTCCGATCGTAGTTGGGGATGTGGTGGTGATTGGAGGGGTCGTCGATGGAGCTGGGGATTCAGGAATGGAATGGCGCGGAAGCCAACCAGAAAATCTCCGCGGGTATGACGTTCGCAGCGGACAACTACTCTGGACTTTCCATGTAGTCCCCCAAGAGGGCGAACTAGGTGTCGACTCTTGGGGTGAGGATTCGTGGAAATATTCCGGGGACCTGGGCTCGTGGTGCTGCTTCAGCGCGGATGAGGAACTCGGCTTTGTCTATGTGCCATTTTCCGCCCCTACTGCTGCCTATTTCGGTGGTCACCGTCCTGGCCACAACCTTTTTTCGAACAGCCTCGTTGCGATCGATGCTAAGACAGGAGAACGGGTCTGGCATTTTCAGATGGTTCACCATGATCTCTGGGAGTACGACACTGTTGGGCCCCCTATACTCGGCGAAATCACGGTCGATGGCCGGAGAATCCATGCTGTTATGCAGCCTAGCAAGACTGGGTTCTTATACGTATTCGACCGCCAAACTGGGGAGCCTGTTTGGCCAATCGAAGAGCGTCCCGTACCCCAATCGGATGTGCCCGGGGAACATTCGTCACCGACCCAGCCCTTTCCCACCAAGCCAGCTCCGTTTGCTCAGATCGGTATCACAGAAGACGATCTTATTGACTTTACCCCCGAAATCCGGGAGCGAGCACTGGCCATAGCAGATTCATTTGTATTCGGCTCAATCTTTACGCCTCCATCTATCGTAACTGAAGAACCTGGGAGGGGGGGGACACTAATGCTTCCTGGATCATGGGGAGCTGGTAATTGGAATACTGGTGCCTTCGATCCGGAGACAGGATTCTACTATGCATTCGCGCACTCTATCCCAAGAGTGTACCGATTAGAAAAGACCACAGATCCGGATTCGGAAATGCCCTATTGGAGTCCCAATCGGGATGCTCCCTATCTTGATGGACTTCCGATAACGAAGCCTCCATGGGGACGGATCACAGCTATAGACATGAATACAGGTATACATGTGTGGTCGGCTGCAAACGGGGATGCACTTAGAGACCACCCACTCCTCAAAGACCTGGACCTCCCACCTCTCGGAATAGCTAGTCGACCAGCCGCTTTAGTGACTCGAACACTCCTCTTTATAGGGGATGGAGCGGATGTCTTTGGGGGCGTGCAGCGCAATATGTGGGGAAGAGGATTTCGAGCGTACGATAAGGCCACGGGTAAAGTGCTGTGGGATACCGAGCTTCCCACTGGAGTTACTGGTGCACCGATGACCTATATGTTCCAGGGCAAGCAATATATTGTCGTTCCCATCGGGGGGAGGGACGATCCTCCTGAGTGGTTAGCACTGGGTCTAGGATAGCATAGATCCTACTTGGCTTATCAGGGGACATTCACGCTACCCTCAGTCTTTGCGTTCACCCCCTATTTCAACACACGCAACGCTGGACCATACAACAGTATTTTTCTCGTCCGGTGTGGTGTTCCTGTCTGAGTTGCGGTTCTGCTCGGTGCGCAGGCAGATTTAGGGCATGAAGAAAACCCTGTTATTCACTATCGCTCTGATAGCAGTCGGGTGTGCCGTAAGCGATAGCGTTAGTCGAGACGGAGAGGCCAGAACGACTGGACGCTTGGTCATCGCCGGAGGTGGGCTTCAGGCAGACAATTCTGCTGTCTACCAATCCATTGTCGATGCGCGAGCAGGGGATGGTCCGTTATGCGTGGTGCCGACAGCCAGTAGTGATCCTGAGGCCTCAATGGAGCGGGCTGTAGCGACTTTGACTGGCTACGGCGGAGTCGGCTCGGTGAAGGGCATCCTCATTTCAACAGAAAATCCCTCCCAAGCTCAAGACCCTTCCGTAGTTGCTGAGGTCAGGACTTGCTCAGGATTCTTCTTCACCGGTGGATCCCAGAGCCGGATCGTCGATGTGTTTCTTCCTGGTGGAGACACCACGGAAGCCTACCGGGCCCTCTGGCAGCAGTGGCAAGAGGGTGCTGTAGTATCGGGCTCGAGTGCCGGGGCAGCCATGATGAGCCGCGTAATGATTGCCGGCGGAAGTTCTGCGGATGCGGTCACTCACGGTGTTCGGCTGCCAGACGGTGACGGTGTGCATATCCGGGAAGGGATGGGTTTCTTTGAGTTAGGGATGTTAGATCAACACTTCCTGGCACGGGGTCGGATCGGACGGATCCTGGTGTCCACTCTACAGGAGAACTCACCCCAGATCGGGTTGGGAATCGATGAGAATACGGCACTTGTGGTGGATGGTGATTCCGCTTGGGTCGTGGGTGCATCCGGTGTGGTTGTGGTAGACGGTCGATCCGTACAGCGGACAGGACCGAGCCGTGGCTTGGGGTTGCGCATGAGTCTGGTCGGGGCAGGTGACCTCTTAGATTTGAGGACCCTCTCAGTTCAGAGAGAGAGAACCAAGAACCCCATGCCGGTTACTGAGACATCTATTGAGTTACCCGAGGACCCTTTCGCCCGATGGGCCTTCCTTCACCTGATGGTGGACCTGGCTTCCAGTTCAATCCAAGAGGCAACTTTTGCTCTATCAGAGGCCAATCTACGGGTCCTCGAAGATGAAGGGTTCTCTGCGTCTATGGCGGGACCGACCGGTGGTATAGAGGGCACTCCAGCCGGTTTCTCTGCCGGGCCCTTCAAGGTGGATCTATTACAAGGATCTGCCGGGAACTAGTCTCTCCTCTCGCACCATCCGATACTGTTTTACTCGTCCGCTGTGGTGCTACCTGACTAGAACCAAGGTCCCCAGTTGGTAGTTCCACACCGTCTTGAACTGTCTTAGGAAGCTATAACCGAGGGTTCCTCCATCAGTCTCGCCCACCATGACTCGAAGACCATCTACCGAGAAGCTTACTTCTTCGTGCTCCAGTCCTTCGAGGATATAGGAATCGCCTTGAGCAGTGAGGTGTCCCGAATGCTCAAGGGCTTCCTTGGTTCTTGCTGTCAGGGTGAGTTGGCCGCCTGAATTCCCGGTATCTATCCCGAGAGTCAGTGGGATTTCTCCAAGCCTGAACGGGATCTGGTCGTACTGGCGATCGCAATCACGGCAGGCAAACATCAGTGTTGCGTGCACGTCCTCCAGCGGTACACGGCTTACCAGCGCCTCACCATCGGGGTCGAGCCGGGAGAAGAATAAATTGCTGCGATCGTAATCAATCGTGAACTCGAAGTTCTTCAGAATCCCATGTCCAATGAAGCCGAGGTACTGTGGCACGATACCGTCTTCGATGAAGCCGAAGTCCGCACTTTGCGCCCACCGCACGTCTCTGAATCGAACATCACCCCACATGGTGAGAGAATCGACATTCTCGTGGGCAAGCACGACCACTCTCTGACCTGATCCAGCGGAACCGGAGGCGATCTGCCGAGACGGGCCGAGGGTGAGAAGATGGTTGTTCAGGAACAACGCGAATGGTGAACCCGTGTCGAGCATATAGAACCCGGACTCCCCATTAACGACCCCTTCGAGCATGATGAACCCGTCCACCAGACGAAACGGAATGTCCTGGCCGATCGGGGGAACGGTCCTTTCGATCTCTGCCTGGGTAGGCGTCATCGCACCCGGAGGGAGTTGGCTGCTCGCCTGCTGAGCAAAAGCAAGGACTACGCTCCCGAATGCCATCAGGATCGAGCGGGTCATTCTACTTTGTATTCCCCCTAAAAATTTAGTGGCGCTGCGTTCAGTTTGTTGGAGGTGTGAGCCGCCCCTCCCGTACCCACATGTCCTCTCCTACCGTCACTGTTGCGTCCGTGAAGAAGTTCCAGCGAACGTAGCCCCCGGTTACGGTTCCTCCCAGTTCCGAGTTGTCCCCCAACGAGAGCCGAACTACGCCGGCGCCGTACCCGTAATAGGGCACCCACGGCTGGCGGTCCGGGACAGCCAACAAGGGGTTGAATCCCAGCGCGAATTCTCGAAAGCGCCGGCCGGGTGTGCCCGCCGAGTCCATCTCAGCGAGTGCGGCGTCGAGGCCGGATTCAGCTGAGACTTCTACTACCACGCCGTTCTCGATCGTGAGAGTCAGGCCGTTCACGGGTCTGCCACTCCACTGTGAGGGCGGAAATACGATCGTTCCCTGAACCGTCTCCTCGAGTGGCGCAACGCGTATGGCGCCGGCCGGTAGCTCAATCTCACGGTCGATGAGGATGAGACCGCGGTCGGTGCGGGCAGCCGATGCGTCACCGTCCTGTTGGTTCACTGGGCGGACACCGATGCTGAAGCGTAGGTCTGTTCCGGCCGCCGTGGTCACTCGGACCTCCCCGTTACGCATCGCCTGCTCGAAACGCCTTTGGATGCGACCTAGAGCCGCGTAGTCCGTCTCCAGGAGAGCCCGCTGGTACGTTGCGTCGACTACGTTGAGTGGGGGTAGGGGCTGTCCGGGCACAGGGTAGACACTGCCATTTTCCAACCAGTGGAAGTGGATTGTGCGTCCCTGCCCCTCATGTAGAAGGTCCTGCATGGCCAGGTAAGCCGCATCGTTCGTTGAAGCTCCGGGTAGCATCACGGCCGCGTCCACGTCGCGGAACATACGGCGGTAGCTTTCGCGGGCGTCTTGGCCACTGCGCGCCAGGGCTTCTTGGTCCAACGAGGTTGGAAGGGGAGTCGCCAACACATCGATGACACCTAGGTCGGTGCCGCCTGCCTCGGCGACAGCGTAGCGAAGATGCGGAATCAGCGCATCGAACATGCCTGGATGGGCGACGAGCAGGACGCGGGCTCCCGGCTCCAACGCCAGCCGCTCCAGAATCTTTCCGGCCACAGCCGGCCAGTCGAGGTCGAGCCGTGCGGTGGTCTGTGCTTCCGAGGCCCACGGGGTCATCAGGATCGTGGCGGCCAGTAGCAGTTTCCGAGTCATTCTACTTTGTATTCCCCCGCTGTCTCAAAAACGATTCTTGCAACGCCATCTCTGATTCTTTCAACAGTAGACCAGAATCCCCTATACCCAAAATCTCCTTCTTCATCAAATATTTCATATAGGCCATCAACAATCACCAAATCTGGGCCTATTACTCTGTATGACAGCCGGACGTTATTGATGGTAGCCTCAGAACTGCGCTCTTCCTCTGAGGCAAACCGAGCTACCCACTCAGCCCGGATGGCATCCTTTCCTCTTATGGGTTCTGAAACATCATGAAGGATGCGGACTGCATCTTCGGTATAAAGGTCTGAGAGCCTCTCGGGATCTCCAGCAGCCCATCCAGCGGTGAACTCCGCCATTTCAGCATCCAGCGCTTCTACTATCTCACGGTCGGTAAGCATTGCCGTTGATGTGGCGCTTCCATTGTTGGCTGGAGAACAAGCAGCCATAACGACTAAGGTGATAAATGCGAAACTATATTTCATTGAGTTCCCTCTCTCAGTGTGGGTAAGACTAAAACTACCGACCGATCACGTAGTCGCTTTTCGCAGGGCTCACCCCACCGTACATGACACCGGTCTCTGGATCGATCATCACCATTTTCACCGCCCCAGCACCAGATAGGGCCATCCGGTAGGGCTGCTGGAGTTCTCCAACCTCGATGCGGTGGCCACGTGCCGCGAGGTTGTCCGCAACACCATCGGCCAACACGGTCGGCATGGTCAGCATACCACGGACCGGGTTGGGATAATTTGATGCAGCGAAGGCGCTGCTCGTCACCGTCGCGGCCTCTACGGCCTGTTGGACGTTCATATTGAATTCGACGACTGAAAGAAATGCCTGGAGCATCGCCTGAGGTTGGTTGTCGCCGCCGGGCGTATTCCATGCCAGATAGGGTTGACCGTCCTTCATCGCCAATGCCGGATTGATGGTATGCCGTGTGCGTTTACCGGTCTCGAGCACGTTCAGGTCGTTATCGTCCGTCGAGTAGTAGGGCATGCGGTTATTGAGGACGATCCCTGTGCCGGGCACGTACATGCCACTCCCAAAGCTTCCATTCACGCTGTGCGTTACGGAGACGAGATTACCGTATTGGTCCGCGATGGAAAACGACGATGTCTCACCCGCATCCTCATAGGCGTCTCCTCGTTCTATCGGCTGAGGTCCGGACTCGTATTCCACGCTCTGACCATCCAGGATCGCCGCTCCATGGATCGGGTCGCCGGGTGGAGGTGCTACAAGGGCCTTATCCAGGCGAATAAGCCCACGCCGAGCCGATGCATACTCTTTAGAGAGCAGTTCTTCGGTAGGCACGTCGACAAACCTGGGATCGGCTACCCATCGGTTCCGGTCGGCAAACGAGAGCTTCAAGGCTTCGGTAATGACGTGCACNTANTCTGCCGAGTTATGGCCCATTGCCTGGAGGTCAAAGCCCTCGAGGATGTTCANAGCCATCAACATCACGATGCCCTGTGAGTTCGGNGCACTTTGATACACCTCCAAGTCTCCGTATCGGGTCATGATGGGCTCGCTCAGTTCCGCCTCGTAAGCATCCAAGTCCTCGTACCGGAGGCGCCCTCCCATTTCCTCGTAGAAGTCGTCGATGCGTCTTGCGATCTCGCCCCGATAGAAGACGTCCGCGCCGTCCTCTGCGATCATCTCCATCGACTTCGCGAGATCGGCTTGCACAAACACGTCCCCTCGGTCGAGTGGGTGGCCCTCGGGCATGAGCACCGAGACGGAAGAGGGATAGGGTGATGTCTTCGATACCGCACTTTGGTGGTAGCCCGATGCCCAGAAATCGAGTGGGTGGCCCTCCCGCGCAGCACGGATCGCCGGCGCCAGCACCTCGGCATATGACATGGAGCCGAAGGTTGTTAGGGCGAGGTCGATGCCTCCGACCGCACCGGGTACGTCCGTGGCATCAGGTCCTTCGCTCGGAATCCCCCCGAGTTCGCGGAAGTATTCAGGCGTCGCCAGTTCAGGAGCACCTCCAGTTCCGTTGATGAAGACAACGCGGTCCTCGTCAGCCAGGTACGCTACCATGAACAGGTCCCCGCCCATGCCGGCTTGGTGCTGCTCGACGACAGTCGTCATGTAGAACACGGCAGCCGCCGCATCGAAGGCGTTACCACCTGCTTCCAATACTTGCCATCCGGCCATCGACTCAAGCGGATGTTCAGCCGCGACCATACCAAAGGTGCCCATGACCACGGGCCGCCAGAACGGAGCCTCCTCGGGAGCCTGCGCGTGCAGAGGGGTCCAGAGGATCGAGATTGCGAACGCGCTAAGCATGAAGCGCATGAGGCCCCCTTTTCGGATTAAGTCAGGGCGCAGTCTAGGGTATGGGTAGTCGCTCCGGCCAGAGGGAGGGCGCTGATGTCTCTCCAGGACCGACGCCCTGGGTTAGGGAGCTTTATCTGTCGTACTGTTATAGTCCGGGATATTGCGCTGAAATACGCGCCAGTAATGTCTGATTCCTGTGATTTGTTCTGTACCGTCTTCGCCGAAGGAGCGCATCACTGGATCTCTTCCAATGATTTGTGCAACCTCTGCTTGATTAGCCACGTGAGCTACTGTCATTTCGTAAATTTTGCCATCGATTTTTATGCGCACGCGTGGATCGCGCTCAATATTTGTCCACCACCTCTTAGAGTAAGGAAATTCTCGTTCCAGCCTGAAATCCTGTTCGCTGCCGCCAATGTAAAGTTTGTCGCCGCGTGGGGTTGGATTGATAACCACTGAGTGGGGAATTCCGTACCAGGTACGAGTCTCCAGCATTATGGTGTTACCGCGAACGGGATCATTGACCTGATTGACCCAATCCCAGTTTGTGACCGGTTCCTGTGCAAGCTCTCCGCTCAGCCATAATCCGAAATAGCCAGTCCTCAGTCTTTCAGAAAATTCTTCACTACGGGCATCCAGATAGGGCGGATCGAAGCCGGTCAGGCGCAAGGTGAGGAGAGTTAACCCGGCGAAGACAACTGTCAGCAGTACGCCAATCTTTAATAAGCGTCCCATCACATTTCTCCCCAGGTTGGAATAACGTTTGGTCAGCAATAATGATCCGGATCCCCAAACTGGGGAAGCCGGAAGAATCGGGGAGGCCCCCTGGCTCAGTTGTCGCCACTGAAACGCCATTCCCTGAAAAGATTTGGTGGTGCTGTGCGTCCGGGGTGGTGCTCCTGCCTAAGTTGCGGTCCTGAGGGGGGTGGGGGCAGAATTAGGGCATGAAGCGAACCCGGAAGTGCCAGAGAAAGGGAGAAATTCAATGAACAGCAAGCATGTGTTAACGCTCGGCGCCCTCGGGCTTTCGATCGCTCTTGCCCCGCCGCCAGCTTTCGGCCAGCAAGCGGCCCCAGGTAACATGAACATCCTGATTGTCTGCGGGGACGAAAA
>PBPC01000019.1 GCA_002724575.1 Gemmatimonadota bacterium
TGGCTCACGCCCAAACGTCATTTGGTGGTTGAATGCCAGATCTCGTGGTGAGTTCGATTCTCCAGCCACTGCAATTTCAATGGCTTGTTGAATCTTAGCTGGATCAAACCCGGCTTCCTCAGGGCTCTTTCGCTCCCAATCAAGATTTTGACCAGGCCAGTAGGTTTGTGCAGACGCTAAATCCGTGGCGAGCAGCAATGCAGCGAGTGTTAGCAGAACCCGCGGGGTTGTGGATGTGTGTCGAGACATGTAGGACCTCTAGTTTAATCAGCGAAAGAGATTTTTAACTAATTAGCCTTCGTAAAGGGTAGGGGGTCACAGCGGTGCGCGCTACGCCCTCCCATCGCCAACAATTTCCATCTATCTTGGCAGATATCCCTACCGACTTGCCTTGTCTGAAATAATTGCTAGACACCTTCGATTGTCGCCCATGAGCATATGAGTGTCACATCCGGCTCCAGCATACCTCATCTGATCCATGCCTTAGCCTCGGAAGCTGACCGTAACGCGATTGCACGAAAACTTATTGTAGTTCCTACGTTTGGAATGGGTCGTGAGTTATTGCGCCGCCTATCTCTAGAGCGCATGGGTTGGGCAGGCTTTGAGATCACGACCCCACGTACTCTGGCGCTTCAACTGGCGCGGCTAGGCCTGGATCGCAAATCCTTGAAGACCCTGGATGCATTTGAGCAACAATCTATCCTCGATGAGGCCCTCGATCTTTGTATTTCTTCGGGAGATGGTGAGCTAGAAAATCTCAGTGAAGGAGTGGGTCTCCGTGAGAAGGTCTACGGAGCTATATCAGCGCTCCGTATGGCGGGCATCGAAGTCAGCGCCTTAGAGTCAGCTCGACTCAAGACTCTTTCGAAGCGCTTATTCTTGTTACGGATGCTCAAGCACTACGAAAGGTTGCTCTACGAGCGTCGGCAAGCTGATAGCGCACTGATTTTTCAGCTTGCGTTAGACGCGTTGGAGACAGAGGGAAACCAGTTACCGTCACTACTGGGTGCGGATAGGCTGGTCCTTACGCCTGGATTAACAACGAGAGGGCTTACTGGTCAGCTATTAGCTGGCCTACAGACCCGAGGCGCTTCAGTTCTCGAGACCGATCCCGTAGTGGGTATCGATATCCCTGACGGAATTCTCTGGAATCGCCATACCGAGCCGGAATGGCATTCATATCTACACGCACCCGCTGCTTTGCCTGCTGATATTACCGGTCCAGAAGTGGAGATATTTCGGGCCGCTTCGATTACCGATGAGCTCAGGGAAGTTCTGCGAAGAATCGTGGAACGTGGACTACGTTGGGATGAAGTGGAGATCATCGCTACTGAGCCCGCTAAGTATGGGTCTGCCCTCCACTCCGTTTCGACTCAACTTGGGATCCCGGTCACTTATGCCGTGGGTTTGCCGATCGAAAGGACCCGCACGGGTCGTGTTGTAAAAGCATATCTGGATTGGATTGAAGAGGGTTTTCCAGCGGACCTGATACGGCGCCTTCTCGAAGCTGGTGACCTGCGGCCAAGAGAAGCTCAGGATGGTCCCTCGGCATTGGATCTTGCTCGTCGTTTTCGCTCCCTACGAATCGGTTGGGGTCGCGAGCGATATTTTACCCAGATCCGTTCAGCAATCGATGGTATAGAGTGGCTGAGGCCGAGAAGATTAGAGCCTGAGCAGGACTTTGAGCAGCGTTGTAAGAAGACACGAAACGAGTTAGAGGCCCTGCGCGGAATCCTTTTTCCACCGCTAAAAGCTACACCGAGAGTACCTGATCGTTTTGGCCAAGATGGAAGGCCGGTCTCTCCTGCGGAGCTTGCACAGGGGCTTCGCTCATTCTTGAGACGGGTCCCGATTGTTGAAGGACCAGATAGCAGTGCACACAAGGAGATCGATGAGTTCCTCGAGCGAATAGAGGCCACACTGCAGAGGCGGACAAACTTCCGGGCAGCGGTGACCATTCTCAGGCGCCGCCTCAAAGTCCATGTGCAAGCTTATGGGGTAGGGTTATCCGAAAGCTCTGCCGAGTCTAGGACTACGGCGTCTTCGGGCGGCCATCTCCATTTATCGGATCTTGAGCATGGGGGTGTCACTGGAAGGCGAGCTGTATTTTTCGTTGGTGCTGATACTGAGCATTTGCCCGGAAAGGTCACTCAGGACCCGGTACTGGTTGATGGAGACTGCCGCATATTGGGTGAGGGACTTCCTACTTCGACAGAATTGCTACGAGAGCGTGTATTCTCACTCGCTGCCCTGATCGCCCGTCTGAAGTGTGCTCACCTGACCATGAGCTATACGGCCTGGGACGCTGTTCAATCTCAAATCGTAGGTCCCTCGACGACCTTACTGCAGTTGCTTCGGCTCTCACAATCTGACGCCCATTTGACTTTCGAAGATCTAGGCCAGGCTTTGGGTGATATCATTTGCCGAGTCCCCAAATCTGCTCGCCCACTGTTGGACGTAGATGATATCTGGCTATCTGGACTAGGATCAGGTGAAGTGATGCAGCGCGGTGAACTGAGCGTTCTAGAAGCTTTCCCCGGATTGAATGCGGGAGTCACGAAGGAGCGCGAACGAGGTGGTGAGCCAGGGTACGTGCACGGTGCCATTGTCCCCAGACCGTCCACTCTGGATCCGAGGCGAAACGAGGACATCGTGCTATCCCCGAGTCGGCTTGAAGGTCTAGGGACATGTCCACTCAGGTATCTGCACTCGTCGGTGCTTCGCTTGATACCGCCGGATGATTACGAATTCAATCCGGACCGGTGGCTTGATCCTCGCAGAAAAGGACGACTACTCCACAAAGTTTTTGAACATACCCTATCTAAAGCGAGAGAAAGCAATCTGGCACATAGCGACAGTGCCTTTGAAGAACTCGCACTTGAAAGACTCCACTTCGAAGTGGAGAAGGCGAAAAAGGAAGTACCTGCGCCAGGAGAAGACGCCGTCGGTCGGGAAATCTCCAGCCTTGAGGATGACGTACGATCCTTTGTCAGAATGGTGAGGAAGGAGGGAGCACCGTGGGAGGAGCTTGAGTTTGGCTTTGGGATGGGTGGTGAGGCACCCGTGTCAATCGAAGTCGAAGGTGGTTCGATCCAGCTTCGGGGTATGATTGACCGGTTGGATTGTCCGGGCGGTGATTTGGAACTTGAGGGGATTCGGGTCATCGATTATAAGACTGGCCGTAATACTAAAGATTTCAGGCAAGGAACGCGTGTGTTCAACGGTGGTCGTCGTCTCCAGCTTGGCCTTTACACGCTTGCGGTTGAAGAGCGCCTTAGTCGACAGGTCGAGACTGGCGAGTACCACTATCCGACGCGTGGTGGCCAAAACCAGCTTTTTTCATTCCGAAGGGATCAGTTAGTAGAAGGTATTGGCTCGCTGGTGGGTCATATGCTTCAAGGAGTGGCGGAGGGGCGTTTCATTCCGACCAACGATAAAGAAGATTGCAGCTACTGCGACTACTCTGAAGTGTGCAGAGTCGAAAAATCTGACTACGGTGGTGTTACATCGTCGCCTCTCGCAGAGTGGTCGGAAAAATACTTGAAGGATACGGATCTCACGCCTCTCAAGAAGGTTCGCGAGTTCGAAGATGATGGCTAAGCCAGAGGCGGAATATCGCCTTCGAGGATTGTCTTAAGGGCAGTTGGGTCGAGATTTCCGCCAGATACAACCGCGACCACCTTGCCGTTCCCGGCCATTCCTGTAAGAGCCGCGGCAACTGAAGCGCCTCCAGCCCCTTCAGCTACCAGATGGGCGTGAGAGACCAGGACTTGGATGGCCTCGCAGATCTCTTTCACAGAGACGACGATAGACCCATCAAGCAGTGATGAAGCCATCGGCCACATCTCAGGAAGAACGCCCTTACCTCCGATTCCATCGATAAATGTTGGAGTCCTCTCTACCTCGACGGCTCCACCTGCTTCCAGAGAGGCCGCAAGCGGTGCCGCCGTTTCCACTTCTGCCGCAAACACTTGAATGTCCGAGCGCAATGCTTTCAGAGCTGAGGCTATACCACATGAGAGCCCCCCACCTCCGTAGGGCACGATGACAGCGTCCACGTCGGGAAGCTCTTCAATTACCTCAAGGGCGACAGTTCCATTGCCTGCGATTACAGCAGGGTCACTCACCGGGTGCACGAAGAAGCCTTCTTCAAGGGGGTGTCGGTGATCACGGATGACGGACCACCACTCATCGAACGGTACCGGTACGGCGGTGGCCCCTAATCGTGCAACGGCTGCGAGTTTAGTGTGTGGTGCGGTTTCTGGAACTATCACGCGACATGGAATGCCACGCTGCCGAGCATTAAAGGCGACTCCCTGTGCCATGTTTCCTGCACTGCCAGTGTAGACGCCTCGCTGCAATTCATTCTGATCTGCAAGCGCCATCGCGTTTGCCGCTCCTCTGATCTTGAAAGACCCAATCGGCTGTAGACATTCTGCTTTCAACCAAATCTCACACGGAGCATCCGGTATATTCAGTGGGAGTAACGGAGTGTTGACTGCAATTCCTTCAATCCGACTCCTGGCTTCCTCGATGGAGGTGAGCGGTATCGGAGCTATCGGATCCATAACTTCTCCTCACCGTTACGGTTCATCTAATCCGCACTCCTAGTCGAATAGGGAGTTCATGCTAACGACGACCACCAAAACTCTTCAACTGCAATAATAAGATGCCGTGGCGTTGAAGGCCCGAGGCGTATAGCCTCCTGTATGACTTTGCACCTAACAACTGAAGAGCGGGCGTTCCTCGTAGGCGATCATGGGGAGGCGGTCTCCCTAGCGATGCGAATTCTTGTCTCCGCAGCAGAACTGCTTGGTGCAAAAGCTCTTGTTCGCATTACCTCTGCACATATAGATGGCTGCCTCCATCATGGAGACGGAGGTGTCGAATTTGCGGAAAAATTGGTGGCCACTGGTGGGCGAGTTGCTGTCCCAACCACGCTGAATGTTGGTGCATTGGACCTTCTGCATCCAGATACAGTAAGGGCAGATCCATCGAAGCTTGCAATGGCGCGCAGACAGATGGATGCCTATGTCTCGATTGGTGCTGAGCCGACATTTACTTGTGCACCATACCAGGTCGGACACCAACCGGCGTTTGGTGAACAAGTGGCATGGGGAGAGTCTAATGCAATCGCGTTTGCTAACTCGGTGCTTGGAGCGCGCACTGAGCGATATGGGGATTTCCTTGACGCATGTTGTGCTCTGGCGGGACGAGCACCGTTACACGGCCTGCATATCGGACAGAACCGCCAGGCCACCGTTGTAGTTGATGCGACAAATGTGCCGGATGCACTGAAAGATCAGGACGTATTCTACCCGGTATTGGGGAGTTGGTTAGGGCTTGAGGTGGGCAGAGAGGTTTCGGTCATTATCGGCTTGCCGTCGACAGTCAGCAGGGATCAGCTCAAGGCACTAGGGGCTTCGGCTGCATCAACGGGCGCCGTGGCACTATTCCATGTTGCGGGAGTGACACCAGAGGCGCCAAATCTGGATGCAGTGGTGGGCGAGACCCAGTCGGTAGATCGAATTAAACTCACGGCTGATATGGTGAAAGGAGCCCTCAAACGGCTCTCAACTGCTGATACCGTAGAACGGATTGACGCAGTGGCGGTGGGTAGCCCCCATTTTTCGATTACAGAATTTGAGGCCTTACTTACCCTCGTGCGTGGTCGGCGTATGGCGGTTCCATTCTATGCCTGCACTGCTCGTGCTACCCTCCAGGAGCTTGAGGTGAGGGGTAACGACTTACTCCAACTCCAGGAGGCAGGCGTAGAGATCATTGCAGATACCTGCGTCGTCGTAACGCCAATATTGCGAGAGAGTGGGGGGGTCTTGATGACGAATTCGGGTAAGTTCGCTCATTACGCACCATCGAATACGGGCTACGAGGTTGTATACGGGAGTCTTGAGGACTGCGTTGAATCAGCCGTCATTGGTTTAGTGACTCGAACAGAGGCTATCTGGTCGTGGTAGAGGGGCGTGTGCTTATACCGGGTAACGCTGAAGGACGGTTTCTTAGACTTCAGGCCCCTATCAGCCTCTGGGGTGGTATTGACCCGGTGAGCGGGATAGTGATAGACCCGCGGCATCCCGACTATGGAGTAAGTATCGGGGGGGCTGTTCTAGCTATGCCTGGAGCGGTGGGGTCAAGTTCTTCAAGCGCTGTCATGCTTGAATTGCTCCGGGAAGGTAACGCACCCTCAGCAATACTCATGGCGAGTGCAGATGCGATTCTAGCTATTGGAATTCTTGTCAGCGTAGAGCTGGGGTACTCAACGTGCCCTGTGCTGGAAGTTGAACTGAGCGCACTCGATGGTACTCCTCAAGGAACATTACTCAGGGTAACCTCAGAGGGTCGAGTTATAAGGCTTTAGTCAAAGCCGCTTCTTCCTCCGTCCAGCTCTTCATAAGTCTTGGTAGACGGTGGGCGTTCTCGCTGCAGTCGCATTGCCACAGCTTCCGTCACGCGCATGACCCGGAGAAGGTTCTCACCTGCGAGCTTGGAGAGTTCTTGGTCCGTCCATCCTCTGCGTGCCAATTCCATGAACAGGGCAGGGAAGGTCGAAACATCTTCCAAGCCTTCCACATATGTGGGGATGCCGTCGAAGTCAGAGCCTATGCCGACATGATTGATGCCAGCTACGGCGCGGATGTGTTCTATATGGTCAGCCACGTCCGAGATGTTCGCGACGGAATCGTCGATACTGATATACGGTGGATAGAAGACCTGCATCACGACCCCACCATTCTCTGTGAGTCGCCTCAGGATAGAATCGGGAACATTGCGGGGATGGTCAGCAAGTGCCTGTGCCCCCGCATGCGAGAAAATAACCGGCGCTTCTGCCAGGTTGAGGGCATCACTCATAGTCGCCGGCGATGTATGAGCTAAATCGACGAGCATACCCATTCGGTTCATTTCCCTGACGACTTCCTCACCAAAAGGCGAGAGCCCATCATTGACAACTTCATCTGTACTGGAATCTGCCCAATCGGTATTAGAAAAGTGTGTCAGGCCCATATAGCGGACACCAGCGCGGTAGAATGTTCTTAGGGCACCAAGCGAGTTTTCAATAACATGTCCACCTTCTATACCCAGTAGCGAAGCAATTTTGCCAGCCCCAAAGACACGCTGGATGTCAGATGCGCTACCTGCAAACTCGAGTTCGTCCGGGTACGTCTCAAAGATCCGGTGAGCAATATCGATTTGTTCTAGCTGCTGCTTTGCTGGTGCCGGGTCCTCGACGTTCACGTGCACTGACCAAAACTGAGCACCAACTAGACCTTGGCGTAGCCTCGGAATGTCAGTATCCCCGCTGGTGGCCTGTCTCAAGTCATATAAGCCCACATCACCTGCAGGTGTTTGAATATCCCGGATCTGTCCCGGAAGGTCATTGTGCCCGTCGATAAGGGGTACCTGAGATAAGATCCGCTCGATTCGTTGTGTGAGGGTCTCCTGGGCGCTTGCCGGCATGAGATTGGGTGAGAGGACGATCAGGGATAGTACGAGGATTGGTACCTGCTTGAGCACGTGCATAGGATTGCCTCCTGGTGGTTGGGAAAAGTGATCTCCGTTCCGTGTCTGTGCCAGATTGGAAGGTATCAGTCACTTTCCCGGCGGTATCCAGGCACGCAGATTTGCGCGATGACTGACTCTGGTGAGAAAAAAGTCACGGAACTGGCGGACAGTTCTGCACGGTCCCGGATCAAAGAGGACCTCGAAACCAATCTTCTGGTCGAGGCTGGCGCGGGTTCGGGGAAGACCACGGCACTGATTGAGCGTATGGTAGCACTTGTCTCGGAAGGTAAGGCATTGGTGAACGAGATCGCGGCTGTCACGTTCACGAGGAAGGCTGCTAGCGAACTACGTGAACGTTTCCAGAAACACCTAGAGCGCTTGACTCGTGATAAAGGCTCGGACTCTGACGAAATCGTTCGGGAACGACTGGTTTTGGCACTCGATGATATTGATCAGGTCTTTATCGGGACGATCCATTCCTTCTGTGCAAGGCTGCTTCGCGAACATCCATTGGAAGTGGGCCTGGATCCAACATTCGAACAGATACCTGCCGACGAACGAGGCAGGTTCGAGAGTGATTTTTGGGACCAATATCTCGAGAGGCTGGTTCGCGAAGACGACCCGATCTTGAGTGAAATGAGTAACGTAAATCTCAATCCTTCTCATATACGTGATCTCTTCCGTGAAGTCGTGAAACATCCTGATGTGGTATTCCCACATGACACTATAGAGACCATACCAGAAGCCGAAATTGATGATCTTCGTGATGAGTTGGAAGATATCGTGAAAACAGGTTGGGAACTGATCTCTGAAAAAGAGCCAAAGATGGGGTGGGATTCTCTTCAGAAAGTCATTCGTCAGCTACACTACACCCACGAAATCTCCGGATGGGATGAGGATAGCACTTTATTAGACGCGCTCTCCAGGCTTTGTTCACCACCTAAGATCAAAATTGTCCAAAATAGATGGAAGGACGAAAATTGTGCTAAGGACTTTAGAGATCGAGTCCAAAAATTTGCTGATGAGAATGAACTAGCGAAACGGGGGGCAGAATTCCAAAATGCCCATCGTTATAAGCTTGCTATGCGGATTGCGATCCTAGGGGCTCAGGAATTCGCTGACTATCGCCGAAGGATCGGGCGGCTCGATTATCAGGACCTGCTGGGACTGTCAGCTGAGTTGCTGAGGAGGAGTATGGATGCCCGCTCCCAGCTCGGGGATAAGTATCGGAGGATCCTGGTCGATGAATTTCAGGATACAGATCCCCTACAGACGGAAATCCTTTTTCTTCTTGCTTCCGAACCCGCAGTTGATGGGGAAGCGGCAGAAGGCGACTGGCGACGGGATAACCCGCGACCCGGAGCGCTATTCTTAGTTGGTGATCCGAAACAAAGCATTTACCGCTTCCGGCGTGCTGATATCAGCCTCTACAGTTTCGTAAAGGATCGCTTTGCAGACTTCGGGTCAGTTCTGACACTCACCATGAATTTCCGGTCACGTCCACCAATTACCGATTTTGTTAATGATGTATTCGGCAAGGGTGGCTTGTTCCCGGAGGAAGGGAACGAAGAGCAGGCCCCGTTTCAGCCTCTGAATACCTGGGTGAGTGATTTGAGTTCAGCCGACGGAGTCCAGTCGTATAAACTAAGTCAGCAGGACGGTAATAATCGGAAGTTGATCGCCGAGGAGGATGCCGCCCGTCTGGCAACATGGATCAATAGTCGACTCAACACAGACGAGAGTGTACCGGGTGATTTCATGATCCTAACGCGGGACACAAAGCAACTCAGTGTCTATGCGCGTGAGTTCGAAAAATGGGGGCTCCCGGTTCAAGTCACTGGCGCCGGTGTCAGCGCGGAGAAAGAGTTGCAAGAGCTTCAAATGCTCCTCGAATGCATGATCGATCCGGGAAATCCGATCAAGGTTGTAGCGGTTTTGGTAGGACTGTTCTTCGGTATCGACTACGAGCAAATGCTACAACACAAAGAGGATAGAGGGCATTTCGATGTGATGGAGGTTCATTCCCTTGGCCATCCAATGGTGATCGAAGCTCTGAACAAGCTGAACAGTTGGTGGCGGGCGAGTGCCACATCACCGGCAGACATCTTTATATCAGAAGTGATTAGCGAGTTAGGGGTCCTGCCTTACGTAGCAGCGGGAGAATTGGGTGCGCTCAGAGCCGGCACCCTCGTGTACGCACTCGAAATTGTTCAGGCTACCACATTAGCTGGTGACGCCTCACTGCCCGGTGTTTTGAGGGCACTGCGGTCAGCTTTTGCAGAGTCTCGGGTTGAGGCCCCACTCGAACCAGGGCGTTCAGGGGTGATTCGCCTGATGAACCTGCACCAGGCCAAGGGCCTCGAGGCTAAAGTGGTTGTTCTCGCAGATCCTGCTGGAGCCCGATCCCGGAAGCCAAAGCTCTATGTTCATCGGGAGGAAGATGGTACAGCTTCAGGTCATCTGAAGGTAATGCGTGGGTCTCAAACTTTAGCCACTGCTCCGGCCTGGGACGATCACGAAAAAACTGAAAAACGCTTTCAGGATGCGGAGGAAGTGAGGCTCCTCTATGTGGCAGTCACCAGAGCAAAGAGTGAACTCTGGGTTGCACGGTATCCCTATAATGAGCTGTCACCGTGGCTTAAGCTCGATCCGTTGCTGAAAAAGCTGGATCCTGAGGGTCGGCCCATGACCGCTGATAAGCCAGAGCCACGAGCGGAAACCTCTCTTAAGAAGGAGGTGATCGAGCGAGATGGTGAGGCAGCAGCTGATAGGCTAAGCGGGTCAGCCAAGCCTTCATTCGAGTATAGGTCTGTTACCCGAATTGTGGAGAAGGATGAAGAAGAGTTTGTGGCTACTGGGTCCGATGAAGATGGCGGAGAAGAGATTTTCCGGGGGTTTTCTTGGGGCAGCGTAGTTCACGGTGCCTTAGCGGCAGCAGCAGATGATCCTCCACCTGAGCTTCTTCAGACTACGTGCCGAGACCTTCTGCGAGAATATCAGCACCCGCTCGATGATCTAGGAGAGCCGATCGAGCTTACCGAACTCCTTCAAGCGGTAGAAGCCGTTCGTGCTTCGAAACTTTGGGCCCGAGCACAGGAAGCCGACAAAATGATGGTTGAGGTGCCATTTGCCCTGCAGTACGAAGGAATCCAAGCTGTCGGTGATTCTGAAAGTTCAAAGAGTAGGAAGAAGTCTGCATCAAGTTCTCTGACTGCTAGACAGATAGATATTTTTTCACATACAGAGAACCCTAAAGTGGGTGATGAACCCTCTAGCGAGGAGGAGGAAGCCCTACTACAGGTGATCGAAGGGGTGGTTGATCTAGCGTTCAAGGAAGACGGTGGTTGGGTGATTGCTGATTACAAGACGGACCTGGGCACAGATCCGGATTTTAGTTCTCGGCTTAAAGCTTATCGTCAGCAAGTCGACCTTTATGCAGATGCTTGGACCCGATTGACAGGGGATCCCGTAAAGGAGCGAATATTATTCTTTACAGCCCAAGATAGAGTGGAGTCTTGGTGAACTGAGAACCTACGGCGCGGTGCTATGTCCTTGGAGTTATTATGCTTCCTCAGACTTGAGGGTGGAATTACATGTGGCTGACCCATCAACGATGAAGACACACAACAAATGCTTTTCGGAGGACTGATGATGAAGGGGCTGAGGTTAAACGCAGGCCGAATGATGTTTTTGGTTGGGGTAATTATCAGCTTCAGTTCCAGCCCAGTGAGGTCGGACGCACAGGTTATACCCCGCACTCGGCTTGTTTTGTTAGGGACAGGAACGCCCAATGCGGATCCAGAGCGGTCAGGTCCCGCAACTGCAGTAGTGGTTGATGATCGTGCCTACCTCATTGATGCTGGCCCCGGCATTGTTCGCCGTGCCGCCTTAGCAGCACGTGAGAATGATATGCCGGCACTCTCAGCGTCAGGCCTGAACCATGTCTTCATTACCCACCTGCATTCCGATCATACTGTTGGTCTTCCAGATTTGCTGTACAGCCCTTGGGTGCTTGATCGTCTCGACCCCCTAAATGTTTTCGGGCCTCCAGGGATACAGCGGATGATGAGTGGCATAGCAGAAGCGTGGGCTGACGACATCTCTATCCGGATCGACGGGCTTGAGCCACGGGGTGCGAATCGTGATGGGTATAGACCGAATACTCATGAGATTGAGCCAGGACTTGTCTATGAAGACGAACTTGTCCGCGTGTATGCGATTTCAGTGAAACACGGATCTTGGCAGTATTCTTATGGCTACCGTTTTGAGGGACCTGATCGAACGATAGTGATTAGTGGTGACGCCGCGCCGAGTGAATCTCTGGTGGAGGCCTGTGATGGCTGTGATATCCTTCTACATGAGGTCTACAGTGCCGAGCGCTTTACTACACGACCGCCAGAATGGCAGGCTTACCATTCGCAGTTCCACACCTCGACGACTGAACTTGCTGATATCGCCAATCGCTCTAGACCAGGTATGCTGGTGCTTTATCACCACCTGTTTTGGGGTACGGACGATACGGGGCTCATGAACGAGATGCGTGCGGCCGGATATAATGGCCTGCTAGCTTCAGGGAAGGACATGGACGTGTATTAGGAAGGGTTCCATTAATAGCTAGGGGATCTCTTGATTACTTTCTTAAGCTATCCAACCCACTTCTGATTATCCCCAATGGACTGCTTTCTGAAATGAGTATTTTCCAGACAATTCATGAGCGTCGCTCTATCAAGGAATTTACGGCGCGAACCGTAACGCAAGAGGAGATAGAGCGATTACTTGAGGCCGTAGTTCAAGCTCCAAACCATCGGATGACCGAGCCGTGGAGATTTTATGTGCTTGGTCCCGAAGCTCGTTATGCCTACGGTGCTGCGCTGGGTAGACGGAAAGCGAAGAGAGTAGAAGATCCTGAGGCGGCGGAGGCTGTAATTCTCAAGGTCGCTAATGCGCATGAAGCGCTCCCCTGCATGATAGCGAGCACCTTAGTACTTGATGAAAACCCTGAAATCTGTGAGGAAGATTATGCTGCGGTATTTATGGGACTCCAGAACCTGTCCCTAGCCGCCCACCATATGGGGTTAGGGGCTCATATTAAGAGTGGTGCAGTTATGGAAGATCCGTTAGCGCGATCGGCAGTGGGTGTGGCTGATGGAGAGCGGATCATCGCAACGATCCACATCGGTGAGCCAGCGAGCGTGCCGGACCAGAAGTCTCGCAAATCAGCCGCAGATTTCACGATCTGGGTAGGCTAGGGCGATTACCTTCCCAGGAGATACGATAGATTAATTCCTGTCTGTGAAAGAGATTGGGCCGCACACGATAGGCCGTTTCTAACGGAACAGGTGAATAGGGAGATACTGAGTGATGACAAGCAAGCTTCGACCAGCTGGGATATTGGCTTTTACGATGGGTTTGACAGCGATTACTACCTCTGCTCAAACCACATCGCCAAGAGAACATATGGATCTGGCCCGATCACTGTTGGAGCAACTCGTCGAGATTAATACGACGAACACCGAGCGCGGTAATAACACACTTGCAGCGCAGGCGATGGCTGAAGTGTTGCTAGAAGCTGGTTTTCCTGAGGAGGACGTTCATGTCCTCGTACCAGAAGATTCCCCCACTAAAGGAAATCTCGTTGCACGATACAGGGGCAGGGATAGTGGAGAGGAACCCATTCTGCTACTAGCACATATCGACGTTGTTGAAGCCCTACCCGAGGATTGGAGTCCAGATCTTAATCCGTTTGAATTCATCGAGCGTGATGGGTACTACTATGGGCGTGGTGTTACGGATGACAAAGATGAGGCGGCTATCTACACCGCAAATTTCATCCGAATGCGGCAGGAAGGCTTTGTGCCAGATCGTGACATAATAATGGCGCTGACTGCCGACGAAGAGGGTGGCCCCCGGAATGGCGTCGCCTACCTGTTGGAGGAGCATCGTGAGTTGGTTGACGCTGCTTTCGCTCTCAATGAGGGTGGTGGGGGCATGGAGCAGAATGGGAGAAAAATTTCAAACAATGTGCAAGCTGCTGAGAAAAAATTTCTCTCATTCTTTTTCACGGGCACAAACCCTGGTGGACACTCTTCTTTACCCGTACGCAAGAATGCGATTTATGATCTTGCTGGAGCGCTTCTAGCAGTTCAAGACTTCGATTTCCCCATTATGTTCAACGAAGTTACCGAAGCATTCTTTAGCCGATCTGCGGACCTCGTTGGGGGTGAAATGGGTGAGGCGATGCGGAGAATCGTATCCAATCCTGCAGATGCTCAGGCTGCTAGGGTCTTATCCTCAGAGACTGGTTATAGCTCAAGGCTGCGAACGACTTGTGTAGCAACCTTGCTTGAGGGCGGACACGCCCAGAATGCACTTCCGCAATTAGCTCAGGCGAATGTTAATTGTCGAATTTTTCCGAGTCATGATCCTGCAGATGTGCACGCGAAACTTCAAGAGTTAGCCACCCCCTTTGATGTGACTGTCGAGCCCAGAGGATCAGCGACAGAGAGTCCGGCTTCGCCTCTCACCCCAGAAGTTCTTGGCCCGATTGAACGAATTACGGAGCAAATGTGGCCAGGAGTGGAAGTCCTACCAGTCATGTCCACGGGGGCGACAGATGGGCTCTATTTGCGTAGAGAGGGAATACCTGTCTACGGTGTGAGTGGACTTTTCGGTGATATGGATGATGTCCGGGCTCATGGTCAAGATGAGCGGATCAGTATCCAGAATTTTTTCGAGGGACAGGAATTTCTTTACCGCCTCGTCAAAGCACTAACTGGAGGAGGGATAGCTTAAGATGCCTTCAGGAATACGGGTCTTACACGTTTTCGGCTTTTCGGAGTACGCTTCATCCTACCAGGAACTCATTAGAAAGGGCATTGTAGTTATCATATGATTGTCTTTCGGTGGGGAACTCCGATGCGTATCAATCGCGCCTTACTTGCCATTCTTATAGCAACTTCTTTGGCTAGCATTTCGACTCATGTCAATGCACAGACGGTCCTGGCACGGGTACTCGATGGTGAGGATTCCAGGCCGGTATTTGGAGCTCTAACGTACTTGGTAGATTCTGAGGGCACGGTATTAAAGAATGCCCTGACGGATCAGCTTGGGAGGGCACTGTTCGTCGGTCTCGAGGCAGGATCATTTAGGGTGCGCGTCGAGATGATCGGTAAGGCCACAGTGGAAACTGATCTCTTCCAGGTTGCTGCTGGAGCAACAGCTACGCAGGATGTGCGCCTTGAATCCAGTGCAATTGTCCTTGAGGGTTTGCAAGTTGAAGCGGAAGGCGGGCGTTGTAGAGTTCGGCCGTCACAGGGATTGGGGGTAGCGGACCTATGGGATGAAGCGCGAAAGGCTCTTAGTGCAGCGGCATTTACTGACAGAGAGGCCATTTACCTTTATCGCACAACGAGCTACACACGAGAGCTAGCCCTAGACGCCAAGACAATCCAGAGAGAAGAAGAGCGCACCGGGACGAAACTATTTGACAGCAAACCGGCAGAGGATCTAATTGAAAACGGGTTTGTCCAGAAGGATGGTGACGGGGAGCTCTACTTTGCTCCTGACGCAGACGTACTGCTGTCGGATCCCTTTCTTGATTCCCACTGCTTCCGATTCTCGGTTGGCAGGGGAGAAGCTGAGGGTTTGATCGGCCTTGGTTTTGAACCAGCAAGTGGCCGGAATCGTACGATAGATATCTCAGGGACACTGTGGCTTGATGGGCAGACTTTTGAGCTGCGTTGGCTTCAGTACAACTATGAGAACCTTGACCCGGACATCAACTCATCCGAAGTGGGTGGACGTGTCGACTTCCAAAGGCTTCCGAATGGCACTTGGATTGTTCCCGAATGGTGGATCCAGATGCCACGCGTCGGAGTTTCTTATGATGCTTCCGGTCGAGCGAGAATGCGTATCGTCGCTTACAGGCGCACAGGCGGTCGCGTAATGCAGGTGCGTGAGGCTGGTGCCACAGGTAGGACGATTGTCGAGGCTCAAACTGGGACCATACAGGGGGTGGTTTTGGACAGCCTGGGTATTGAACCACTTGCTGGAGCTCGGGTGGGGATGATTGGATCGAATCAGACGGTTTTCACAGATGTAAATGGGGAATTTGTGATACGAGGCCTCACTGGGGGCAGGTATCAGGTCAGCATCTCGCACCCGAGTGTAGAGGAAGTTGGATTTCGACCACCTCCTATCGTTGAAGAAGTAGTGGAAGGACAGGTGACCGCGGTTCAATTCCGGATGCCAGCAAAGTCTGATGTAGTTTTCGAGGCTTGTCGGGGTGAAAGTCAGGAGGATGGTTCTGCAGCTGTCCTCGGACAGGTTGTTGATCGGCGTGGTCGAGCACTTCCGGGCGCAACTGTCTCTCTCACCTGGGAGATTTTTAGGGAAACTTTGGGTGGGGTACCACAGCAGGCGGATGTGCTCGGACTCCAAGCGACGGCTGACGCTGATGGCTATTACCGGATTTGTGGAGTACCCGAGAATCAACTCCTCACGATTCGAGGTGGCTTTGAGGATACCGAGACAGCAGGCGATACGATTCGTATCAGAGATCAGAGTGGGGCTCGGGTCCATCGTATAGAGATTCGATCAAACGGTTGAATGTTGGATTCTAAAGTAGAGGCGCCCTGAAGCACGAGCACTCGTTACTGCAGTGGATTTCATACTAAGGTTTCCACTGAATAACGACTCCACGTCTAGCGTATGCGAAAGTGGCATCCGTACGTTCACGCTCATGACGAGTGGTAATCCATCGTCAGCATATCACCCTGAATGAACTCAAATTCCGTTCATGAGGTCGAATACCATGCGTAAGTCCTACCAGCGAGTCTTAACGGCAGTGATCCTATTAGTAGCGACACCATACTCCGTTATTGCACAAGAGAGCCGGATGTCTGCGGCAGAGCGCCTTGCTGCCTATCAGATGCATCGCTCAATGGTTGAGGAATCCTTCTTCAAGAACCTGCCTTGGCAGCATCTTGGCCCTACAAATATCAGTGGAAGGTCTACTGATATCGCGTTAACGGAGCCTCGAGGTGAGACTTACACGATTTATGTTGCTGGAGCTTCTGGGGGCGTCTGGAAAACGGAGAATGAAGGGGTTACTTGGACGTCGCTCTTCGACGAGCAATTGACTACCTCAATAGGGGATGTGGCGATTGCTCCATCAGATTCTGAGATAGTGTGGGTAGGTACCGGAGAGGCGAATATCTTCCGCAGCTCTCATGCGGGTGCTGGGATCTACAAGTCAACGGATGGGGGCAGCTCATGGCAGCATATGGGCCTGACTGAAACCCAGACTATTGGTCGTATCATCGTGCATCCGGAAAACCCAAATGTTGTTTGGGTTGCTGCCAGCGGTCACGAGTACCGTGATAATCCCGACCGAGGGGTATATAAAACAGTTGATGGTGGTCAGAACTGGAATAAAGTGCTCTTCATTGATGACATGACTGGCGCCATTGATCTTGTAATCCATCCACTTGATCCAAACACTCTGTATGCTGCTACCTGGCAACGCCGACGAGCCAAATTCAACGATCCTCGTAATGAACCTGCATTTACAGGTTCCGATGAGTATTTCACAGGTTCAGGGGTGTGGAAAAGCACTGATGGAGGGGAGAGTTGGCGGCAGATGAACGAAGGNTTNCCNAGCNCAAGATANCGAGGTCGAATCGGTATCGACATTGCCCTTTCACAGCCTGAGACGATATACGCGTTTGTAGACAACTACGAGATTTCACGTGAAGCCGAAGAAGGTGAAGCCGACGCGTACGGACGTCCGCGGGGCGGTGTGATTCGTGGGGCGACTGTTTTTCGATCAGATAATGGTGGTGGCTCGTGGCGCAGGACTAGCGAACATAATCAGTTCATGGAACGTCTTGGTGGCACATATGGTTGGGTCTTCGGTCAGATGAGGGTTGATCCAAACAACCCAGATAAGATTTACGTAATGGGTCTTGGGTTGAACGTATCTGAGGATAGTGGAAGAACGTT
The DNA here is from genome assembly GCA_002724575.1 of Gemmatimonadota bacterium. Taxonomy (GTDB): domain Bacteria; phylum Gemmatimonadota; class Gemmatimonadetes; order Longimicrobiales; family Gaopeijiaceae; genus UBA1142. The sequence continues at coordinate 17,521 of PBPC01000019.1, forward strand.
CCGGCAACTGACTGGAATGCACGGTGACCATCACGGTCTCTATATCGATCCGAACAATTCGGATTATCTAGTGAACTCAAATGATGGTGGTGCCTATGTGTCTTATGATGGCGGTGATAACTGGCGTTTCTTCGGTGAACTTCCGATGGTTCAGTTCTTCAATGTCAACTTCGATATGGGCGATCCCTTTCGAGTTTATGGCTCGGTTCAAGACCACGGTTCCTACACAGGTATTGTCAATCTCAATAACGGTAGGCATGAGATACCAACGGTAGAGTTTGATGGGGCGCCAGGTGGAGAAGGTAGTCATCATGCTATAGACCCTAGGGATACGAATATTGTGTATTCGGCAGGATTCTACGGCACGATCTCGCGAACGAATCGAGCGACCGGGGAGACCAGGCAAATCGTTCCTAGGCCACCTGAGGGTGAGTTCCCCTACAGAGGCCAGTGGCTTGCTCACTTCATTATTTCGCCCCACGATCCAAACACGATTTACCATGGTATGAACTATGTATTTCGTTCTACCAACCAAGGGGACGATTGGGAGCGTATTAGTCCTGACTTGACTCATAATAACCCGGATCGTCTAGGAGATATCCAGTTCCAGACGATCACAGCGCTCTCAGAGTCACCGATTACTGAGGGACTCCTCTATGCCGGTTCTGATGACGGCCGAGTTCATGTGACAAAAGATGGTGGTGAATCATGGATTGATATCTCGGGTGGTCTACATCCTGACCGGTTCACTTCAGAGGTTGTGGCGTCTGAGTACCATGAAAGTACCGTCTACGTCACACAGAACGGTCGCCGCAGTGATGATTTTGCTCCTTACGTTTGGAGGTCCACCGATTACGGAGATACTTGGGAGAGTATCGCCGATGGAATCCCCTTCGGACCTGTTAACATCATTCGGGAGGATCCCAAGAACCCGAACTTGCTTTATCTAGGTAATGATGTGGGTGTGTATGTATCGCTAGATAAGGGGAGCAGGTGGCATGCACTTCCTTATGGTCTTCCGAGTACTTTTGTGCATGATCTAGTGATTCATCCCCGGGATGACATCATGGTTGCTGCAACACATGGAAGGGGAATGTTTGCGTTTGACGTTAGGCAACTACAACAGCTGACCACTGAAATCGTTGCTACAGCATCGCATATGTTTGAGCCTGAAAATGGGGTTCTTGCGCTTGGTAATGGGAGAGGACGCTTTAATACTTCCGCCGCACAGAGCGCGTACGTTCATTATTGGCTTAATGAGCAAGCTGAAGTGAGTCTGGAGATTGAGGATAACCGCGGCCAGGTGGTCAATATCCTTGAAGCAAGTGGTGATCCAGGATTACATGCGGTGGAGTGGACGCTTGAACGTATGGGCTCTGATCAAGGTGGGAGCGGAGCTAGGTTCTCCGGGCGAAGCGATTTGGTTCAACCCGGTGAGTACACAGTGATTCTAAGCGTCAACGATGCCGAGCACCGCATGCCTCTCCGGGTCGCTCGCAGGCAGCCGTAACCGCTTGGTTCAGGTGACTAGTGGTCTCGAGAGACTTCTTGCTGGAGCAGGATCCCATCTAAAACCCCTGTCTCTTGGATTAATTATCCATCCTGCTTCGGTAACTAGGGATTTTCAACTTTCAGTTGATACTTTGTTACAAGAAGGATTCAGTATAAAGGCTCTTTTCGGCCCACAGCATGGTGCCAGGGGTGAGAAACAGGACAACATGATTGAGTCCGGGCACTATGCTGACCCTTACACAGGTCTGCCCGTACACTCGCTTTATAGCAACGTCCGCAAACCTACCCCAGAGATGCTTAGCGGGTTGGATGCCATTGTATTCGATCTTCAAGATGTAGGAGTTCGTGTTTACACATTCATTTGGACAATGTTATTAGCCATGGAGGCATGTGCTGAGATAGGTATCCGGTTCATTGTGCTGGATCGACCCAATCCAATAGGTGGAATCCAGAGAGAAGGCGCGGTGCTTCGCAAGGACTTTGAGTCCTTCGTGGGCTTACATCCTATTCCGCTGCGTCACGGGTTGACCTGTGGTGAGTTAGCGACCTGGATGAACGAAACCCGAGGTATAGGGTGCGAACTTGAAATAATCGAGTGCAGGGGTTGGCGTAGGTCCATGGGGTGGAGTGATACTGGATTACCGTGGGTGGCACCCAGCCCCAACCTACCGACGCCAGTGTCGTGTCTTGTGTATCCAGGTATGGTCCTCTTGGAGGGGACGAACCTCTCAGAAGGGAGAGGGACTACGAAGCCCTTCGAGTATTTCGGTGCACCTTATCTAAATATTGAATACCTATTGGATTTGTTAGGCCAAGAGCACTTAGACGGTGTAATGATTCGCCCCTGTCATTTTGAGCCCACCTTTCAGAAATATGCTGGGACTATGTGTGCAGGAGGACAGCTGCACGTTACTGATCCGGCAACATTTCAGCCTGTGCGAACTGCGGTAACAATCCTCAGAGCGGCCAGAGAGCTCGCTCCGCGAGAATTCAGTTGGTCTAGGGCACCTTACGAGTATGAAGAAAATTTGATGCCGATAGACCTGATTTGGGGGCACGATGGATTGCGGCATAGGATAGACGACGGTGCAACGGTGGATGAGGTCCTAGAGGGTGTTCAAGAAGATCTCGACACCTTTAAAGAGGATATCAGAGATTTCTTAATCTATCAGTGAATAGTTGGTGATTGCTTAATAATCAATGAGCAGGGGTGAGCCTAGGCACCAATTATCTACAGAGTCCGCTTCCATCGAATCGGGACTCAATCTGTAGTAAAAGGATCTCACCAGGATCGACCATGAATTCTCTCGTTACGCATCTTCCTCCTGTAACGAGATCTATCTCTATACGTAGGCGATCTGTAAATGCCCAGGGGATTTTAAGAGTCTGGTCGGAAAGGGCACTGACTTGGCCCAAACGGCGCCGTGCTCCACCGCTGACTGCATAAAGCCTAGCATCGTTGAAATTAAGGTTTCGAACCTGTAATTCGATGTCTTCAGGTGCGGGAGTACTTCGACCGGAGAATGGGTCACCCCCCACACCGGTTCCCCCTCCTCCTATGGGGCGGCCCATGGGGGTGCATGAAGTTAAGCAGAGCAGAATCGCAACTGCCCAAGCGCTACCGTTAAGTGTATTTATGATGTGTGCCGGGTCATAACGTTTCTCGAAATCCGGACTTAGATCTTTGATCTAAAAGTGATGGATCAAATCCCAAGCTCAAACTTCTGACAACATACTACGTGTATCTGGAATCCCAGGGAAATCACAAAGTTCCATGAGCTGCTTCAGATTGACCTTGAATTGGACAAGATGAATTGATTTTAGGGTGTTGGTTTAGGGCCTAAAATAGAGTTCGTGGCCGTAGCTGTCGGGGACCGTGTGAATGGTGCCAGTGATGCCGAATCAGTGTTACTAAAACTCGAGTTACTCAGGTGCTTAACCCGCGGGGCTATGACTCGCTTCGTCCATCAAATTTAACACTGTTTCGCTCGCGCTGTCGGGTGTCATGAATGACGTAACCGCATAGGCAAGAGTTGAAAGCAACATCGCTGGGAAAACCTCATGTACCACCCCGGAGCCTGGAATAAAATCCCAAGTCAGAAGTATTGTGATTCCCACACCAAATGAAGCCATAACAGCTGAACCACTTCCTCGTTTCCAATGAAGACCAAAGACAATGGCTGGAAAAAAACAAGCACCGTAGAGGCTGCCACTGAATGCTGTAAGCGCGACTATGCCACCAGGCGGATTTAGAGAAATCAGCATCGTGATAAAGGCGAATAGCGCTACCCAACCTTTCGTCCAAAACATTTGGTCCCTTTCACTTCGGCGAGGCTTGACCACGCTGACAATGTCCCGCTCTGTAGTCGATGCCAATACGAGCAGTACCGAGTCCAGTGACGACATTGCCGCCGCGACCATAGCGACTAATAAGAATGCTGCGGTGCCCTGTCCAAATACTTCATTCAGGAGATTCGGAATTACAAGGTCAGTGTCCCCAAGGCCATCAGGGAAGATTCGTCTTGCATAGAGTCCGATTGGAATCAAGAGTGAGAATACGAAACCGAATGTGATTGTGGAGACAAGCATGCCCGTCCGGATCGCCTTGTCCCCCTTTAGCGCAAAGAATCGAGCTAGTTGCCGCGGTTCGACCGCAAACTTGATGAGTCCCGCGAACATTGTACCGAGCAGTACAGGAACTGCGACACCACCTCCCCAATTAAAAAGTGCTTCTCCGCCAGGCTGGGAGCGTACCTCGGAGATTGCGCTTAGACCACCTGCCGCGCTTACTGTCCCAGTGAAGAGGAGGATAGCTGCGATGATCATCACTACGCCCTGCACTGAATCTGTCTTCACCACACTGATGAAGCCTCCGATCATCGTGTACAGCATAACAATAAAGAAAACAATTACGATTGAGACCTTATAAGGAATCTCAAGAAAAACTTCTAGTAGGTTGCCGATACCCTTAAAGACTGCTGTCATATAGAAGAACGAAGCTGCCATAACGATTAAGGCAGCGAAGACTCTGGCGATTGGGCTGTCAAAGCGGAAGCCTATGAAATCCGGTATTGTGAGCGAGTCCATCGCGGTGGTGAAGCTTCTGAGTCGAGGGGCGATTACGAGCCAGGCGAAGAGGCTTAGGGCAACGGAAGTTGGGATGAATAGCATCCAGGGCAGGCCCCAGTCATATGTCTGGCCACTAAAGCCCACGAATGAATTTGTACTTGCATACGTGGCAAAGAATGAGAGGCCGATGATCCAGCCACCCATATTCCGTCCACCAACGTAATAGTCTGCGAGTCCTTTCGTTTTTCTTTTCCCGGTCCATGCGTGGTGTGCTAGCATCACCGTGTATAGAACGAGAAGTGAGTGGACCATCCAGTATTCGCGCAGGTTCGCAATTACTGCATCAATCATGAGGTGAAGGTAGAGGGTTTATCATGCAGCACTATGCCTTATCCGGTTTGAAGAACTTGAGTACTTCCGGTTTGGTCACCTTACCCATCGTATTACGGGGTAACTCGGGGACGACTAAAATTTCTTTAGGGACTTTGTAGGGGGCGAGCCGCTTTTTGGCAAATGCTCGAAGCTTTTCTGCCAAAAGATGATCTTCGCCCTCGGACACAATTGCTGCGCAGACCCGGTCCCCCCAATCCAGGTCTGGGAGACCTACTACTGCACACTCACGGACTTCTGGATGGGTGAGTATAACCCCCTCGATTTCTAGAGCTGAGATTTTCTCACCACCCGTTTTCAAGATGTCTACACTGGAACGGCCAAGTATGCGGTACGCACCCATCTCTACAACTGCTTGGTCACCAGTTATAAACCATCCATCGGTCGTGAAGGCTGCCTCTGTTTCCTTGGGGTGACCCCAGTATTCATTAAATACTGTAGGTCCACGGACTTCTATCAAGCCCGGCTCACCTTCTGCGACGAGGTGGTTAGCGTCGTCCACCAGACGAACCTCCATCCCAGGTAGTGCATTACCCACATACCCAGGTCGCCGCTTTCCATCAAGGGGGTTTGAGAGTGCCATCCCAATCTCTGTCATACCGTAACGTTCGAGTAGGCGTTGGCCAGTCATCTCTTCCCACAGTTCCAGTGTTGTCACGGGTAATGCAGCCGAGCCGGAAACTGTGAGCCGGCAGGCCCTAGCCCCTGAAGCCCAAGCAGTGCGTGTAGCATGGTCTGCGCGCTTCCAGGCCTCTATTAGACGATGGTAGACTGTTGGCACAGCCATATAGAGTGTGATATCCCGGCGACTCAATCGTTCCCAGACTTCGACTGCATTGAACTGAGATAGGATCTCGCATGTGCCTCCATTCCATAGTGCTGACAACAAAATATTCACGATGCCGTGAACATGGTGCAGGGGAAGATGAAGTAGGATGTGATCTTCATGATTCCACTCCCAGGCGACAGTAAGGGATTCGACCTGACTGCGGATATTCTTATGAGTTAGAACGACTCCTTTGGGTCGTCCTGTGGTTCCAGAAGTGTAGAGGATCATCGATGGACGCTCCTCCTGAACTATCGGGATCTCACAAAGGGGGATTTCTTGAGATAGAGCTGAACTCTCGAGCACTGGGAGTCCACGTTCTTCAGCTAGATCACCGATCCGGTCAAGGAGGGTTGGATGAGCAATGATTGCTTCAGGTTTAGCATCTTCGATGACATAGGCTAACTCAGCAGGAGGATGTGATATCGCCATCGGTACCGCCACGCCACCTGCACGCCAGATACCCCACAGGGTGACAACGTAGTCCCACCCCGGTGGCACGAGGATGCATATGCGGCCCGCATTCAAGTTGTCTCGTCCAGAGAGCAGCCGCGTAGCAACTGTACCGGAAACTCTTAATAGGTCTGAGTATGTATAGGTGCCCTCTTCTACTACGATGGCCGTGCGATTCGAATAGGCTTCGGCGCGGTCAACCAAATGAAGGGTCAACGGAGTTCAAACTCGGTAAGGGCATCAAACATCTGGCCAAGCTGTTTAAATGCTTAATCCCTTTCAAGGTGCCCGGTGTGTTGTATTTCTAGATTTCTTTTCTATACCTGTGTTCTTTAGCCCTTCTCGACGAGAGACTTAGTCCACCATTTAGGGGACAGTCGAGGGCGTCTGAGGCTGATCTCGAACTGAAGCAGTACATTTCAGCGATCTGGTATCACTCAACCTGAACGAACATGCCACATATAGAACAGATCCCTTTATCAGAAGCTGACGGCTTACTCAAGAATCAATTCGACGCTGCGATTGCTCGAGCCGGTCGCGTATGGAATATCGTCCATGTGATGAGCCTTAATGCGACTGTGATGGAAGCTTCTATGGGCCTTTATCGCGCATTGATGTTTGCCCCATCTCCGCTGTCGCGGGTTCAGAGGGAGATGCTAGCCGTCGTCTCATCGAAGGTGAATAACTGTTTCTACTGAGTGCAATCGCACGCTCATGACCTCCGGGAAGAGGTTGCGGAAAGGTTTGATTCAGCAGATGAAGCAGATGCGTTTGTAGAGGCCATCGCCTCCGACTGGCGTTCTGCAGATCTTCCTGAACAGGATCGAGCACTATGTCTGTTCGCGGAAAAACTCACACTGGATCAGCAAGAAATAGGCCCAGATGACCTGGAATCTTTACGTATTCATGGCCTTGAGGACACCGCGATCCATGACGCAACGCAGATCATAGGGTACTTCAACTACATAACTCGGATTGCGGATGCGCTCGGGGTTGAGCCGGAGTCAGACATCGGTGAATGGGGACTATCGAATCCCTAATCCTATTGAGTGTGTTCTAATATTCAGTGGTCTTTTGTTAGGTCTGGCGTTTCCACTCCAAGTAAAGAAAACCGTCTCTATCGAGGCTTAGGATGTCGGCTATATTCGGGCTCCCTATTGTGCTTTATCGAGAGACAAGTCTTCGATGAATCTGAAAACAAAAAGACCTACAGTGGAGGCGGCCGAAGAAATTCTCGGGGGCTACTTTCCGGCACTTGACCATGGCTTTGTGGCCTTGGTGGACTACATGGGCACAGACGAAGATGTGGAGCGAGCAGCCCGAGTAAGTTATGGAGCTGGCACGCGTAAGGTATCACTTACACGTGGATTGATCCGCTATCTCAGGCGTCATCGCCACACCACACCAAGTGAGATGGTTGAGTTTAAATTCCATTGTGCAATGCCCATGTTCATAGCACGGCAATGGGTGCGTCATAGAAGCGCATCCATTAATGAATACAGCGGACGCTATAGCCTTATGCCGTTGCTGTTTTATATGCCGGATGAAGAGCACTTTGCTCTGCAAAGCCAGTCGAACAAACAGGGACGCGAGCAGCTTGCTTCAACAGAGGTATATAACTCTGCCGTGGAACGTTGGGAGAGAATCCGAGCTGATGCGGGTGAAGGTTATGCCTGGATGATTGGTGAAGACATCGCAAGAGAGATCGCTCGGATAGATTTACCTCTTTCTACCTACACACAGTGGTATTGGAAGATTGATCTGCACAATTTGCTGCATTTCCTATCGCTCAGAGCAGATCCACATGCGCAGTGGGAAATCCGTGTTTTTGCGAATATTATCGCGGGCATGGTCAAGCGCGTTGCTCCATTGTCGTTTGAAGCGTGGATTGATTATGACTTGCTCGGTCAAAGCATGAGTCGGGCAGAACTCAGTGTGCTAGCAGAGCTCCTCGACGCAGATGAATCCGGTGTTACCACAAGGTCGGGCGCAAGTTGTTCTTCCGAAAAACTCAAAGAAATTGGGTTGTCCGGACGAGAAATTGAGGAATTCCTTACTAAGCTTCGTCGTCCCAGTGCAGAAGACTTTGAGCTAGACCTCTCGACTATGCGCAAGGCAGAAGAGGTACAGTCTGAGATGCACGAGGCAGTCCCTGGACATTTTGAATAATGCATTCTTCCGCAGGGTGTTGACTGTTGCTTCTGGACTCTGAGGAAGCTTCCTATTTAACCCAGATTGTTTTGGGGTATGTGAATTCAAGAATTCCTAGAGGGGAAAGCTCACGTCCATAACCACTATCCTTTGTGCCGCCGAATGGTAATCTCGGGTCAGATTTTACGATGCCGTTCACAAAACAGTTGCCAGCGTCTAGTAGCTCAGCAGCAATTCTCTCTCCTCGTGCGGAATCTTCAGTGTATACGGAAGCGCCGAGCCCGTAAGCTGTGTCATTCGCCACCTTAATGGCTTCTTCCTCGCTATGCACTGGCAGGATGGATGCCACAGGCCCAAAGAGTTCTTCTTCGTATGCGGCCATGCCAGGGCCCACGTTTGTCAAAACGGTAGGAGGGTACCACCACCCTGGCTCATCGGGAGGCTCTCCACCTGTCATAAGAAGTGCTCCATCTTTGACTGATCGTTGAACCTGATTGTGGAGTGTGTCCCGCAAGTCTTCCCGTGCGAGTGGTCCAATCTCGCTCGCGGGATTTAGAGGGTCACCCATCACAGTAGTTTCCATCGCACGGGCCAATTTTGTCTCGAACTCCTCGCGGATAGGCTCCACAACCACAAAGCGTTTTGCTGCGACACAGCTTTGACCGGAGTTTATCGTGCGTCCCAATCTGCAACTGGCGACAGCGTCATCGATATTGGCATCAGCAAGGATTACAGACGGGTCACTACCTCCCAACTCGAGTACGCATTTCTTGATTCCAGTACCCGCCCTTGAAGCAACGGATCGTCCCGCCTGAACACTCCCGGTTAGGCTGATTGCCCGAACAAGCGGGTGATCTATTACTTCTCCTGTTGTTTCAAGATTGATTAAAAGGTTGGTAAATAGACCATCTGGATAGCCGGCTTCTGCAAAAATGTGTGCTAGCACTTCCGCACATCCGGGTACACTCGGTGAGTGTTTTAGTAGTATTGCGTTACCAGCAGTTAGTGCAGGAACTGCGAAGCGGATTACCTGCCAGAAAGGGAAATTCCAGGGCATGATGCCTAGCACGATGCCTAGTGGACGATGGGTCCAATAACTGATTGTGGCATCTGTCGGTGCTGGTACTGGGGCCAAGAATTGTTCAGCATGCTTGGCGTAATAGTCGCACACCCATGCACATTTTTCTGATTCTGATACCGATTGCTGTATCGGCTTTCCCATCTCCATAGTCATGAGTCGACCGAACTCGTCCTTGCGTTTCCGGAGAATAGATCCCAGGACCCCTAGCATCTCCGTGCGCTTGGAGATCTCAAGGTTTCTCCAAATGAGATGAGCTTCTTGTGCTGCTAGTATGCTCTCGTTGACACTTTCTTTAGGCATCACCGGATAGGAGGCGATCGTTTCGCCAGTAGTCGGGTTGGTCGCAACAAATGTCATGTGTCTATTCACCCTTAAATTCTTGGTGATACCGTAGCTTGAGTATGAGAGGATGCAAGCCCAGATAAATATGCCCATCTGATTTCACGAGTGTAAAACTTTGGGATTGTATTCACACTCTGAGTAATGATGAGGAGGAATCGATTTGTAGGTCGGCATATCTAGATACATATCCCGACTACTACATTAGGGTACGCTGGTCATATGACGGGATCGACGATGCAGATTCACTATCTTGATGGATCGCGATTGCGCCGCGCGCTTCTAGCAGCATGCGATTACGCTCAGCAACAGCGAGATGAGTTGAACCGGATCAATGTATTTCCGGTTCCTGACGGGGATACCGGAACAAATCTCACTTTGACGGTTCGAGCGATTGCTGACACCCTGGCACCCAGTCGATCCAGGTCAGTTTCTGAGGTGGCACGAGGGGCAGCCGACGCAGCTGTTATGGGAGCAAGAGGTAACTGTGGGATGATGTTGTCTCATTTTCTACTTGGTTTCGCAGAAGGGTTATCTGGCTATGAGCGTGTCAACACAAGTGAGTTCTCCTGTGCTTTCCATCAGGGTGCTAAGAGCCTGAGAGATGCACTAGATAAGCCTGTTGAAGGTACGATTCTCACTGTGACTCATGATACTGCTGTAGCTGCTACTCAGAGTTCAGTGAAAGATTTTGTGGCCTTGCTCGAGCATCTCGTTAAAGAGGCTCGAGATTCGCTTGAGAGAACACCCGACCTTCTGCATGTCCTTAAGACAGCTGGGGTGGTTGATGCAGGAGCCAAAGGCTTCGTCAGCTTACTGGAAGGAGCTCTTTACTTGGTCGATGGGTCATTACCGACCTCTGTTGAATCTCCAGTGCATCAAAGAGTCCTAGCTTCTCCTGCGTCTCTTATGGAATATCCGGTGAGCCAAGAACGATTCCGTTTTTGCACCGAGGCGCTAGTGCACGGTGACTCACTCCCGACACAAGCCAGTGTGCAGAGTAGGCTCCGAGATACGGGCGACTCTATGATTGTGATCCGCTCCAATGATGTGCTGAAAATTCATATCCACACGGATGAGCCCGAGCAAATCTTCGACTATCTCAGAGGCTTGGGCGATTTAGTTACACACAAGGCAGAAGATATGCGTGCACAGCACCGCACTATCCAGCGTGCTGCGGAAGGCCACATTCAGCTTGCCCGTCGGGCCGTCTCAGTTGTAACGGATTCTGCAGCTGATCTGTCTGAAGAGATCCTTCGTGCGCATGGGATACATGTGATACCTCTCTTATTGATCGACGGCGATCAGTCTTATCGAGCAGGAATTGACATTGCCACTGAGGAATTCCACAAGAAACTTGAAGATGATTCTAGATTACCGACGACTAGTCAGCCTAGCCGCGCTGACATCACAAAGACCTACTCCCGTGCGGCAGAAGAAGGGGAGGCTGTATTAGCAGTACTCGCAGCGTCCACGTTATCGGGGACTTTCGCGGCTGGCGAAGCTGCAGCATCGGGATTCCAGGGCGCTAATGTCTATATGGCCGATTCGCTCAGTGCGTCGGTCCTGCAGGGCTTGCTAGTCGTTAAGGCCTGTGAATTGGCCGAACTTGGGTGGCAACCAGAGGAGATAGTTAAAGAGATCACCAGGGTTCGTGCCCAGTCTGGGATTCTTTTTACTGTGCAGACTCTAAAGAGACTCATTGCATCTGGACGCGTTGGATCGGGCCAGGCGCTTCTTGCAAGGCTCTTAGGAATTAAGCCCGTGCTAGAAATAGACAAACACGGGCATGTTACTTCTGCAGGGAAGGCGATCGGTGTGACGAGGGCCCGAAGTCAATTAATGAAACTTGTCGAGGAGCGTATTCCTGAGGGTACGAAACATCTACGCTTTGGCATCTTTCATGTTGGGATGCCTGAAATTATCCAACCAATCAAAGATAAGCTCAGAGGAAGGTATGGAAGTGGAGTCGAAGTTCTTGCAGCTCCAGCGACACCAGTTATAGCGACACATCTAGGTATAGGTGCTTGGGGAGTCGCTTACCTTGTTGAAGATGCGTGATCCATGTTGGGGCTCAACCTGACATCCGATGTTTCCCAGATACCAATACATCATAGGTCGCTCGTTGGGCCGGGCTCAGTTCGCTAGGTAATCCCACAAGGATTGCTCTTCCGCCTTTTCCAGATTCCGGTATGTGAAGCACCAACTTTCCACTAGTTGTTGTTGGATCATAGGGATGTGATTCCCCGGATTGATTTATGCTTACAGTTTGCCCGGGTGTGAACGATTCAGCTAGAAATTTACCGTATTCCATCCAAGCGATGAGGGGTTCCACCTCTCCTGATGCAATCGGGGGGATGAGCTTATTTTGGTAGTACTCAATCGCAGCATCATATCCTTCTGGGTTGCTCACCCTCAGCTCTTTCAACTGGCTTCGATAATAGTCACGCGGATCGCGTTCATCGGATGCATCCAGAGCCTCCGCAAGCAGGCGGTCAGCTTCAGCGGTCAGTTCTTCAAACATAGTCCGAAAGAATGGTGAGCAGATGGTGTGAGGGTCAATATCATCTCATTCTCTCAAGAAGTGATCATATAGCAACCAACTCAAACCCATAAATCAAGGTGACGATGCATGGGGAAAGGTGATTAGGTCGAGGCCGGATTGTCTATGCTGAGCCAGCTATCTCTAACAATCCAAGTTCGTTAGTCCCCTTGAGTCATCGAGTCCAGGAACTCCTGATTCGTCTCAGTACGCGCCATTCGAGCGAGCAAGAATTCGATCGCCTCTTCTGGCGGCATGTCTGCTAAGAAATTTCGGAGCAAATATACACGGTTGAGTTCAGTCTCATTAAGAAGGAGTTCTTCTTTCCTTGTACCTGAGCGGTTTAGGTCGATAGCAGGAAAGATTCGCTTGTCGGAGATAGTACGATCTAGAAGGAGTTCCATATTTCCGGTTCCCTTAAACTCTTCAAAGATCACTTCGTCCATCCGGCTACCGGTCTCAATCAACGCAGTTGCAATGATTGTCAGAGATCCACCATTTTCGATGTTTCTTGCAGCTCCAAAAAAACGTTTTGGTTTGTGGAGAGCCTTGGCATCTACACCGCCAGACATGATTCTCCCAGAGTGCGGCATCATCGAATTGTAGGCTCTAGCGAGGCGTGTGATCGAGTCCAAAAGAATCACGACATCCTTCCCGTGTTCGACAAGACGCTTAGCCTTTTCCATCACCATTTCCGCGACCTGTACATGCCTTTCGGCAGATTCGTCGAAGGTTGATGAAATCACTTCGGCATCCACGTGTTCTGCCATCTCTGTGACTTCTTCAGGTCGCTCATCGATGAGTAGCACGATCAGGTGGATTTCTGGGTCATTAATTGATATGGAGTTAGCTATTTCCTGAAGGATGATTGTTTTACCTGCCTTAGGAGGGGATACGATGAGCCCTCGCTGCCCTTTCCCGATCGGAGCAATTAAGTCTAGGACCCTTGTGGAAAGGCTGCCTCCCTCACCAGGGACTTCTAGATCTAAGCGTTTCTCTGGGTACGTTGGGCGGAGTTTATCAAACTGAACTCGCTTTCCGCCTTCTTCGGGTGATAGGCCGCTTAGGGCTTCGATTTTCAGTAATGCAAGGTAGCGTTCTCCCCGTTTAGGAGGGCGAACTTGGCCAGATATGCTGTCACCTGTGCGCAAATCGAAGCGTTTGATCTGGGACGGGCTAACATAAATATCGTCAGGACCGTATAAGTAGTTGCACTCCTGTGAGCGCAAGAAACCGTAGCCTTCTGGGAGGATTTCGAGGACTCCATCGCCCCGGAGCACTACACCTGAATCGAATAGTTTTTGTTCAATTCTAAAGGTCAGGTCTTGTCTGCGAATACCTCTGAAGTTGCTGATCTCCAGCTCTTCAGCCAGGTCATGCAGTTCACCGACGCTCTTGATCTTGAGGTCTGCGATGTCCACGCTGGGATTCCGTAGGGTTTGCTAGCTAATTTGGGCTGTGAATTAACCGTTTGCTTGATGTTGGGGATACTGAATAGCAAACGGAGTGTTATAAGAAGTTCAAACTGGCCCTAACCAAACGAAGTTCTCCCATTTCCATGAGAGTGGGCCAAGAAAAAAGCAATTTCGGTGGGTATGCTTATAGTACCAAGGCGAGGATAATCACCTCCTCTAAATCGGTCAAGCCTAATCTGAGGGGCTCTGGCAACCCATCTCCGAGGTCACTGGTATCTGAGGATGCGCCTGGGTCACTTGAATGATTGCTTGCTGCATCTGTGAAACCCAACTTGTTGTCATGTATCTAGGAACGTTTATTCTGATGTGTTCTTGTGATCCAGTTGGGTCGTGGAGGATGTACATTGGCACGTCACAATCGAGAAGGCCGAGGAGCTGACCAGTTAGGCTTTAAATACCTTATCAGCTATCAACCGGATTGGCTAAAGCGGATCAAGGTCACACGTCAGCTCGAGAACGGTCGACAATCAACCAAAGGACTCTTTCGAAATCCTGCACGTGGTCCAGAAGCTGACAGCGGGGACCGGATACGAGCTGGTATTACCTCGGATGATCAGGCGCTTGAGTTCGAGGTAGCCCTGACAGATCCGAAGTCAGCTGTGAAAAGCATCAAGGTTGTGTATGCTTTGCCGGGTGAAAATGATCAGATGGATGAAATCGAATTCGCCTTCGAAGGTATTTCGGAGCCCACAAGTTAACTCTGGTAAAGCTGCGAGAGTTGGTTGGGGGCGAAGTAGCGAAGCACCTTATAGGGTTCTGCTTCCCGGTCATTGCTTTTGACTGGGCACTCGAAATCCGTGGTGCAATCTCGCGTCCAAAGGACTGCGGGAGGTGTCGTTATCCGAATGATCGAAGGCATAATTCACTGCCTCGTGATCCGCGATCGTTATGGACAGTGGGGCCTCCCAAAGGGCCATCTTGAAGATGGAGAGAGTTCCAAGCAGGCGGCTCTGCGTGAAGTCAATGAGGAAACCGGACTCTCCGATTTGGAGTTAAGCGAACAGCTTGGGGTTACAGGCTGGAGTTTTCGTGCCAAGGGCAGCGTGGTCCATAAGTCAGGTACATTCTACTTGATGTACTCTGAAGAAGGGGACCCCATGCCTCAGTTAGAAGAAGGGATCACTGAATGTGTCTGGGTACCTGCCCACGAAGCTTGCAGTAAGATCAAGTACAAGAATTTGCACCAAATCCTACAGAAGGCTCAACGAGTCCTCACTAGAATAGGATTTGGGACGTAGATTGAGGGGGGGGCTAAGGCCCACTTTAGAGACGGACGACTCCAGTTGACCCCCCTGAGGGTGCGGTTAGACTTTTCCCGCTATGGCTGACCAAATACACGATATCACCGTCATAGGTGGCGGACCAACTGGCCTCTTTGCCGCCTTCTATGCCGGCATGAGAAGCATATCGTGCAGGATTGTTGACTCTCTTCCTGAACTCGGAGGACAGCTTACGGCGCTATACCCGGAGAAATATATCTTTGACGTAGGTGGATTCCCGAAAGTTCTCGCGAAGGATTTAGCAGCAAGCCTAATTGATCAAGCCATGCAGTTTGAGCCAGATATCGTGCTTGACGAGCAAGTTGATGACGTAGAGAAGATTGAAGGACACTTCGCTTTGCATGGTGCTGGCGGCACTTATCTGACAAAGACTATCGTGATCGCAGGGGGGAAGGGTGCGTTTGAGCCCATGCCGCTGCGGTGTCCGGGCTATGAAGAGATGATGCACCGGGGCATAGAGTATGCCGTGGCGGATCCTGAGGTATTCCGCGGTAAAAGGGTCGTCGTGGTGGGAGGTGGTGACTCTGCACTCGATTTCGTTTTGATGCTAAAGGATGTTGCAGCATCGTTGACGCTTGTCCATCGTCGCGATGGGTGGCGGGCGCATGAGGTCACGGTGCAGCGTATGGAAGAAGCCGTTGCATTAGGCGAGATCGAACTCCACACCTTCCACGAAGTACGGGAAATCCAGGGTGAGAGCCACGTCGAGAACGTAACAATCTACGAAAATCGAACAGATGAAGAGTTGAGGCTTGGTTGTGATATTCTATTGTCCTGCCTGGGTTTCAAGCCAAACCTTGGACCGGTCAAGAAGTGGGGGGTTGAGGTGGCCAAGAATCGCATCATAGTAGATCAATTGATGCGCACGAATATCGAGGGGATATATGCGGCAGGTGACATCGTCAGTTACGAAGGGAAGCTAGATTTGATTGCCAGTGGCTTCTCTGAAGCTGCGATCGCAGTGAATCATGCGGTGCGCTATATCGATCCAAGTGCCCGGATGAACCCGGGGCATTCGACCAACATGAAGGTGTTCAAGAAATAGGATCCCAAATCTGTTGAAGAGGTGACAGGCCTTCTAGGGCTAGTAAAGATCCGCACTCTGCAGGGAAGACGTTAGGGAGATAAAACGAAATGAGTGAACAGGAAATCAGAGAGCAAGAGACTGTTGTCATTATCGGCTCCGGACCTGCTGCTTGGACAGCGGCGATCTATGCGGCCAGAGCACAGATGGAGCCATTTGTTTTCGAAGGAGCTGGAAGTCGGACGATGATTCCCGGTGGCCAGCTCATGTTTACTACAGACGTAGAAAATTACCCGGGCTTTAGGGCGGGAGTAATGGGCCCAGACCTAATGGTCGAGATGAGGGAACAGGCCCTCAGCTTCGGCACCC
This sequence comes from Gemmatimonadota bacterium, assembly GCA_002724575.1. Classification (GTDB taxonomy): domain Bacteria; phylum Gemmatimonadota; class Gemmatimonadetes; order Longimicrobiales; family Gaopeijiaceae; genus UBA1142. Next base: position 34,032 of record PBPC01000019.1, read on the forward strand.
GTTCCGTCTGGGAGGACATCGTTGATATTGACCCCGGTCAACATCCTTTCAGGTTGCGCTCAAATACAGATACAGAAGTTTTCGCAGATTCCGTCATCTTAGCTACTGGGGCAAATGCAAAATGGCTGGGTCTAGAGAATGAAGAACGACTGGCACAGTCGGGTGGTGGTGTAAGTGCATGTGCAGTCTGCGATGGGGCACTCCCTCATTTCCGAGGTAATACTCTTGCTGTGATAGGTGGAGGGGACTCGGCGATGGAGGATGCGCTTTACCTAACCAAGTTCGCAGAGCAAGTCATCATCATTCACCGGAGAGATGAGTTTCGAGCCTCAAAAATCATGTCTGAGCGCGCTCTGGCTCATGATAAGATCCGTGTTGAGTGGAACAAATTAGTGACAGAGGTTCTTGGTGATGAGACGATTACCGCTCTTAGGCTAGAGGATACTGTGAGTAGTGAAGTGAGTGAGCTTGAAGTGGGAGGGATGTTTGTGGCGATCGGTCACACACCCAATACTGGGTTCCTCAGTGGAGTGGTAGAACTCAAGGAAAATGGTTACGTCCAGACACCCACAGCATGGCGAACTGAGACATCTGTGCCTGGTATCTTTGCTGCTGGGGACGTCATGGACGACTACTTCCGTCAGGCTGTTACCGCTGCGGGGACGGGGTGTATGGCAGCACTTGAGGCTGAGCGTTGGTTGGCCCACGGTGAGGGCTAGGGGACACGAAAACCGCGTTAGCGGATTCAATAGTCTGTCGATTCATCAAACTTACACTGAAGTTGGAGGGCCATCTGGACCCAAGTGCCGGCCTCCGTCGATAGTTAGGATCTCTCCGGTCACAAAGTCCGCATCTGCAAAAAATAAGACTGCTTGTGATACATCGTCTGGTGATCCCGAACACTTCAGAGGTGCGGCTTTGGTTACGGCTGTCCATCGCTTATCAGACCAATTGCTAGGTTGTAGTAGGGCCCCAGGGGCGATTGCATTAACGCGAACTTCAGGGGCAAGTACTCGTGCCTGAATGCGTGTTAGATGAGCCAGGCCAGCTTTTGAGACCGCATGCGTTGGGAACTCAGTCCATGGTTGGAATGCCGAGAGGTCCAGGATGTTAACTACGGAACCACGACTTTCCCTTAGCAGATCTGCTGCAGCACGAACAATGAGGTGAGGTGCTCGACAATTAAGAGCCATCACGGAATCCCATTCGTCCACACCTGATTCTAATAGAGAGCTACTTTCAAAGCTTGCGGCGGAGTTAACTAGTAAATCCAGTTGGCCGAACGTTTGCTCGACTGATTCCACCACTATATTTGGTGTGCTTGGCTCTCTGAGATCTGCCTGAACTAGTTTGCATTGGCATCCAAGGCCAGAGATGATTTCTTGTACCTCCACTGCCTGATCCATAGACGAGTAGTAGGTGACAACGAGATCATAACCTGCCTCGGCGAGTGCAATGCTAATTGCTCGACCAATGCGGATTGCCCCTCCAGTTACTAGCGCGATTTTATTGGAATTTGGATTACTCATTGAGACACTCATAATATCTGTAGGACCGCTCTTGCTAGTCCTGTCACTGATCTTGAAACGAAAGGAGTCCTATGCCTGACCTTAATGGTAAGGTCGCAATCGTTACCGGAAGCTCCAAAGGTATTGGTTGTGCGATTGCCAAACAGCTAGCTCGGGCGGGCGCATCTGTCGTCGTCAACTCACGCTCAATTAACGAGGCGCAGGTGGTATCTGATCAGATTGGGAATGGGTCGATCGCGATTTCTGCGGATGTAGGAGACCCATCAGCATGCCAGCAGCTGATCAACGACACGATAAAGCAGTTCGGTCGCCTTGACATACTAGTGAACAATGCTGGCCTGGGCATTATCAAGCCAATCTCGGAGATGACGATCGAGGAATGGCAAATTCAAATCAACGTAAACCTCAGTGGAGTATTCTACTGCTCCAAGGCCGCACTGCCTCACCTCATCACAACTGGAGACGGATTCATTATCAATATTGCGTCACTTGCTAGTAGAAATCCGTTTTCTGGAGGCACAGCCTACAACGCGAGTAAATTTGGGGTACTTGGCTTGACGGAGGCCATGATGTTGGAGGTACGGTATGACGATGTTCGCGTATCGATTGTGATGCCAGGTAGTGTTAACACAGAGTTCCGTGATCGTGAACAGAGCCTGATACGTACCTGGAAGCTTGAGCCTGAAGACTGCGCAAGCGCAGTCATGCAACTCTTGTCCTATCCTCGGGAAGCCCATGTAAGTCGCATGGAGATGCGCCCGAGCCAGCCTAAGAAAGGGTGATCGAAGTCTCGGGGTGCTCCCCTTTGATAGCAGCCTCCTTTAGATTTGAGGAGGCTCTATCGTGATAGTCGAGGCGTAGTCGTCATAGTGAATCAATAATAGGAGGCAGCTCGCCCATGCCTGACGGATACCGCATTGAAAAAGACTCTCTCGGCGAGATGAGGGTTCCTGAGGATGCTCTTTACGGTGCCCAAACCCAAAGAGCTGTCGAGAACTTTCCGATCAGTGGTCAGCTTTTCGGTCGACGCTTCATTGAAGCCCTCGGTCTCATCAAGAAGTCAGCTGCCGAAACTAATGCCGAACTCGGAATTCTAGATGAGAGGATCGCCGAGTCGGTGGCGATCGCGGCAGCTGAAGTTGCAGAGGGCAAGTGGGATAACCAGTTCATCGTTGATATCTACCAGACTGGTTCTGGCACCTCTACAAATATGAACATGAATGAGGTAGTGGCTTGTCGAGCGTCCGAGCTTCACGGAGAAAAGGTACATCCCAATGACCACGTGAACTTCGGCCAATCTTCGAACGATGTAATTCCAACGGCAATCCATGTGTCCGCAAAGGTATCAATCGAAGAGGAGCTCCTGCCGGCGCTCGAACATCTAAGTGCTGCACTCACCGAAAAGGCAAACTTGTTCGATGAAATCATAAAGTCAGGCCGTACCCATTTGATGGATGCGACACCTGTAAGGCTTGGCCAAGAGTTCAGCGGATATGCAGCTCAGGTTACCAAGGGTATTGATAGGGTCCGATCTGCTTCGACAGAGCTTGAAGAGCTCGCTTTGGGTGGCACTGCAACTGGAACTGGGATCAATACTCATCCTGATTTTGCGAAAAAGGTGATCTCCCGGATCGCAGATGCTACCGGGATTGCTTTCCGCGAAGCTGATGATCATTTCGAAGCGCAGGGTGCGAAGGATGCGGCCGTCAGCTTGTCCGGTGCGCTCAATACAGTTGCCACCAGCCTTATGAAGATAGCCGATGACATCCGTTGGCTCGGGTCAGGACCGACATCCGGCATCCAAGAGTTGCGGTTGCCTGCAATACAGCCTGGTTCTTCGATTATGCCCGGTAAGGTTAATCCCGTAATGTCGGAAGCGATGATGATGGTGTGTGCAAGAGTGATGGGGAACCACACCACCATCACGATTGCCGGGAGTCGAGGGAACTTTGAGTTAAATGTGATGATGCCTGTATTGGCTCAGTCTCTCCTTGAGTCGATCACTTTGATTGCAAACATTTCGCGCACGTTTACCGATCGTTGTTTAGTTGGGATCGAAGCAAATCCTGAGCGGGCGAAGGAGTTGCTAGAAAAAAATCCTGCGATAGCAACAGCACTCAATCCTTACATCGGATATGACCAAGCGGCTCTGGTTGCGAAGGATGCAACAGATCGTGGATTGAGTGTCAGAGAAATCGTACTCTCTAAAGAGTTGCTCTCAGAGGACAAGGTGACCGAGGCCTTAGATGTTCGGAGTATGACAGAGCCGGGGTTGCCGGAAGAGTAAACGCCGTGTAGGTACTTCAAAGCTTTGAGTTTTGCTCAAGAACTCCTTCTATCAACGCCCCAAACAATGGGCTGCGGAGGTGACTGATATATTGCTAGGTCTGAGAGAATGATGAGTAGAGTCAGTGACGAACTGGGTGCTCATGTATCCGCAAGCGGCGGTGTTCAATTCGCTCCTGAACGGGCTGCAGAGATCGCTGTGAACAACATACAACTGTTTACGAAACAGCCGAGTCGGTGGGCGGAACCAAAGATCGAGCAGGAAACAGCAGATGCCTTTAGGGCTGCTCGAGAGGAGTATGAAATCCGATTCGCAGGTGCTCATGACTCATATCTCATCAACCTCTCAAGCCCTGACAAACGTCTGTGGCGTATGTCTCAACGTTGTTTTCAAGGCGAGCTTGAGAGGTGTTGTTTATTAGGTCTAGACTTCATGGTAACTCATCCCGGCAACGCTACGGATGGTAATGAATCCGCAGGCTTAGAACGCAATGCACGTGGGGTGGCAGAGTCACTTAAGGCAGTCCAGGGCGGGACGCAAATACTGCTTGAGCTAACTGCTGGGTCAGGCACAAGTGTGGGAGCTACCTTTGAGAACCTGCAGTCCATTATTGAGCAGATACCAGAAGATCAGCAACATAGACTTGGCATTTGTTTTGATACCTGCCACGCGTATTCAGCTGGCTATGATCTTGTAAATGACTATGACAGTGTGTGGGTGCGATTTGATGAGGTGATCGGCCTTGAGCGACTCGGCCTGATTCATATGAACGACTCGAAACACCCGTTCGAGTCACGTAAGGATCGACACGAGAATATCGGACAAGGAACGCTTGGACCTGAGCCTTTTCAGCGTATTATGCTCGACGAACGCCTAGGGCACGTGCCGAAGATTCTCGAGACGCCAAAAGGTGACGAGGGCAATACTGCAGATATAGCAAACCTCGATTTATTGCGGCGTTTCCGAGCATCGGCCTAGAGCACTGGTTTTTTCTCCTCCTGCATTCTCACTGGCTGGTCCTGAACTTCAGCCCAATCTATATTCTCCAGTGCGCATCGGGGGGTTTCATTATTGAGCCAATGCACCGAAGCCGGGACTGACTCTCAAGTCGGACGCTAGGCCCCGGAAGAGGGGAAAGCGGATTACTTGAGGAGGTCACCATAGATTCATCCCGGGCTTCAATAACTCCCCCTCCGTTGTGCATGAGAGGGCCGGCGCCTACGCACACTATGTGCAAGACGTCGGCCCTCTCGTTCCATAAGAATTAGGGTATGCCGGTCATGCATCTTAACTAGCGAATACGATGGATTTAGTCCGAATTACTAGAAGGGCTCACTTCAGTGCAGCGCATCGACTTTGCAGACCTGAGTGGTCTGAAGAGCGCAACGCCGAAGTTTTTGGGGATTGTTCAAATCCTAACTGGCACGGTCACAACTACGAATTAGTTGTAACGGTCGAAGGAGTGATTGATCCAGAGACAGGATTTGTTATGAATCTGAGGGAACTTAAAGATATCCTAGAAGACAAGGTGGTCTCTGATATGGATCATCGGAATCTGAATCTAGATGTACCGTGGTTGTCTGAGATAAACCCGACAACTGAAAACCTGGCAATCTCGATCTGGAACCGGATCAGTGAATCACTCCCATCAGGAGCTAATTTAGCCAGTGTTATAGTGAATGAGACGCCCCGGAATTCAGTCGAGTATAGGGGCCCCCAAAAGGATGGCCGATCATGAGCGATATTGCTGTTGAGCCTGCGAAGGTTTCTGATCTGTCAGCTGCCTCATTTGAGGACTTGGTTGCCGAGATGATCCTGAGACTTGGCGATGATCCTGAGCGTGAAGGGATGCGTAAGACCCCCAAACGGGTTGCTAAGTCACTGGCGTTTCTAACCGAGGGGTATCACAAGCGTCCTCAAGAGGTGGTTGGTGACGCGCTTTACGAGCAGGCCCATCAAAATATGGTGCTCGTCAAAGACATTGAACTTTACTCATTATGCGAACACCATCTCCTTCCGTTCTTTGGCAAGGCTCACATCGCTTACATACCTGACGGACACATATTGGGACTCTCAAAGCTGGCTCGTTTGGTAGAGGTCTATGCCAGGCGTTTTCAGGTTCAAGAAAGGCTGACAGAACAGATCGCGCAGGCAGTGTGGGAGACTACCAGACCGCAGGGCGTCGCAGTCGTAGTTGAGGCCTATCACCTGTGTATGATGATGCGTGGAGTGCAGAAACAGAACTCGAAGACTATCACCTCAGCTATGAGAGGAGCCTTCCTTGAGGATCAACGCACTCGAGACGAGTTCTTGAGACTGACAACCAGCGCTCACGAACCACTCTGATGCCGTCAGGCCAGCTTCTTTCAAACCGCATTGCGCTTGTCACCGGTGCAAGCCGAGGTATCGGCCACGCTATAGCTACACGACTTGCCGAGGAAGGGGCGATCGTATGGGGTATGGGTCGTGTCGAAGCCTCATTGACTGAACTGGCCTCTGAAACAGGTGGTAGCTCGCTAGTAGCGGATCTTTCAGATGATGCATCAGTATGGAGCGCACTTGAGAGGCTTACCGATGACATTGGGCGCGCACCTGATATTGTTGTGAACTCAGCCGGCGTCTTTGGGCTCTCGTCTTGTGCTACAGAGTCGGTAATCGCGTTTGATGAAAGTCTTAGTGTGAATCTCCGGGGCACATTTCTGGTTGTGCGAAGTTTGCTTCCGGGAATGCTGGATAGCCGGAAGGGCTTGATTGTCAACATCGGTTCTGTATCGGGCCGGAAAGCTTACCGTGGGAATGCTGCATACTCTGCCTCTAAGTTCGGACTCAGAGGTTTTCACGAAGTTTTACTTGAGGAGATTCGTGGAACTGGTGTGCGTGCTACACTGGTTGAGCCAGCTGCGACCGACACTGCGTTATGGGATACAATGGATCCGGACAATGATCCTGCTTTGCCTAACCGGAGTCAGATGATGCAACCTGGGGACGTCGCCGAAGCGGTGGCCTTCGTGGCGACTCGGCCTGACTCGGTAAGTATACCCCTTATGCAGATTGAACCGGCGTGAGTAGTCCGGCTTCTATTCTTGCCTTCCGGTACTCCTATCGGGCCTTTTATTTCTAAGATTATTTTCCGGTCAGGTTATTGTGCACGTACTCGTTGCAGACAGGCTTACCTGCTCTAGGTGTGGCCCAGAGTTCGGTTTAATCCTTAGGGCTGACCAAACACACGACCGGAGGGTTACTGAAGGTGTGTTGGGATGTCCCAACTGCAGGGACCAGTATCCGATTACTGATGGATTCGGGGACCTGAGAGCTCCTCCTCGTTCTGAACTCCCGAAGGGACTAGCGGGAGATCCTGTGATAAGAACCCAGGAGGAAAGTGAGTACCTGCTACCCCTATTGGGTATCACACGGGGCCCTGCGACTGTGCTGCTTATTGGTGGCCCCACTGTACTGGGTCCAGGGCTTGCGGCCTTGCTAGATGATATCCATGTGGTCGGGGCGGATGCGGATTTGGCAAGATGGCCTAATGACCCATCATGGAGTCGAATTGTTTCTCACCCAGGAATACCATTTTTTTCTCGGTCACTTAGAGGGGTGGTGATCGATGGCAGACTTGACCGACATTGGTTCGAAGAGGCGGCGAGAGTGATTACGCCAATGTCCAGAGTTGTTGTCGTCAATGCAGTTACAACCACGTCTAAGTGGCTTCAAGCTGCTGGGTTATCAATCATGGCTAATGAATCAGGAAGGGTCGTAGCCACAAGTAGTTGAAGTATCAAGAAGTTGCGTTTCGCTCAGTAAAGATCCTACCTTCTCGGTATCCTAAGCCTCATACTCCGACCGTGTAGCCTGCTCACAGATGGCGTTCTGGAACAAGCTTTTCGGCGGCGGCAATCCGCGGCACGTCGATTACTACAACGAAGGCCTTGAACTCCTCGCGGATAAAAACTTCCACGAGGCGCTCACCTCTTTTCGCCTGGCTCTAAAGCAATCTGGGGGTGACACGGTCATCCTTCAGCAGATTGCGATCTGCTACACTCGGATTGGAATGATGGAGGAAGCAGCAAAAACCTATCGTCATGTTCTCCACAGGGATGCTTCCGCTGCAGGGGCTCACTACGGCTTGGCATTTATTCTCCTTAACAGTGGTGACCCCGAAGGTGCCATCCAACACTTCGAGTTCTTTCTTGCCTGTGCACCGGACGACCCAGAAGCAAGTAGCCATGTTGATCACGCGAGAGCCACTCTTACAGGCCTTCTAGGCAATCCGAGTGATTCTCTCCCCGAACCCCCTCCTCCAGATGAACTTTTCTGATACTCGGAGCATCGGGCTCCGTTGGTCCGGTGACGCACTTGTTTTCACGGGGAGCACAGGTGATGGCCCTGAGATTTCCATAGATGGGGATAGCTCTCAGGGCCCCTCACCCATGGAACTCCTTCTCCTTTCTATTAGCGGATGTATGGCGATCGACCTGAGGGTGATCCTGGAGAAATCACGGGTACCTGTTGAATCACTTGAGATTGATGCTACGGGTGCGCGAGCGGGCGACGCGCCAAAGAAATACGAGTCAATTCAGCTTGTTTGTCGGATTACTGGTCCTGATGAAGAACATGAGAGCCAAGTACAGCGTGCCCTTGATCTATCACGGGATAAATACTGCAGCGTACTGCATTCACTTAACCCAGAGATTAGTATGGATATCAAGGTTGAGCGCACGTAGAGCCAGATCACAGGAATATATATGACGACCCTTAGCTACTTCGCGGATGAGTCAGTTCTTCCTACGTCGACACTTACTGAACTCTTTTTCAAGGCAGTCGACGAACACGCTTCTCGGGTTGCGTTTGAGCGGATGGTGTCGGACGCAGAGTTGTCTAGTATCACATATAGTGAGGCCTTCACGGTCGTAAAAAAGGTGTCTGATGCGCTAGGGTCTCAAGGCATCGTTCGGGGTGATCGGGCGGCAATAATCTCAGAGAATAGGCCTGAGTGGGCTTTGGCAGATTACGCATGTTTGTGTGCGGGGGTGATTGACGTACCTGTTTATCCGACATTAACGCCTTCTCAGGTCGCTTATGCGCTCAAAGATTCAGGCGCGAAGCTCGTATTTGCCTCCTCGTATGAGCAGGTGATAAAGGCGCTTGAGGCAGTAGAGGAGTGCCCGCAAGAAATCCAGATTGTTGTGTTTGATTCACTGTCTGAGATGCCCGCTGGAGTGCTTTCGTGGGAAGGGTTCCTGGAATTGGGCTCAAAGGCTTCTTCCTCGGCAGCATCCGATGAGGATTTTCGGAGAAGTGCTCTTGAAGCCCAGCCAGACGATGTGGCTACGATCATCTACACTTCAGGTACAACTGGTGACCCGAAAGGCGTAATGCTCACCCACAACAATATTTCTTCGAATGTAGAGGTTTGCAGTAGCCTGCTTCCGGTCGAAGCAGGAGCTGATAATACCGTCAGCTTCCTTCCCCTATCTCATATTTTGCAGAGGACTGCCGACTATCTGTTTTTCAGGACCGGCTGCCGGATTGGTTACCCTCGCTCCATGCCCACATTAATCCAAGATATGGGAGTTATCCGCCCAACGGTGGTCGTTTCTGTACCGCGTATCTATGAAAAAATCTACAATAATGTGATGGGTGCGAGTGGCATCAAGAAAGCTCTAATTAACTGGGCGGCAGGTGTTGCAGATCGTGTTGCAGATCTGCGCCTCACTGGACGTGAGCCGTCAGGGGTGCTCTCACTTCAGTATGGACTCGCCGATAAGCTTGTCTTCTCGAAGGTGAAGGCTGGAGTGGGCGGTAGGGTAAGGCTGTTTCTGAGTGGCGGTGGGCCCTTGGCTCCAGTACTGAATCGCTTTTTCTATTCGATTGGGCTCACCATCCTTGAAGGTTACGGGCTCACAGAGACCAGTCCCGTTACGAACGCGAATACGCTTGAGCACTTCCGGATAGGAAGCGTTGGTAAGCCAGCACCTGGCACGGAGGTTAAGATTGCTTCGGACGGTGAGATCTTGATCCGGGGACCACAAGTTATGAAGGGGTACTATAACAAACCGGAAGCCACTAGTTCAGTGATTGATGCCGAAGGATGGTTTGCGACTGGCGATATCGGTGAGATCGATGGCGAGGGATTTCTTTATATCACGGATCGCAAAAAGGATCTCATCGTTACAGGCGGTGGCAAGAATATTGCTCCACAGCCAATAGAGAACCGCCTAAAAACAAACATATTTGTCGAGCAGGCTGTGATAATCGGGGACCGCCGACCTTACTTAGTACTGCTCATCGTTCCGGCAGTAGAACCCCTGCAGCAGTGGGCGTCACAAAACGGTATTGAGTGGTCAAGCTTTGAAGAGCTCGTTACCAATCAAGATGTTCTCTCTCATTTGGAAAGTGAGACACTAGGGGAACTAAGCGGTCTCGCGTCCTTTGAGACCCCAAAGAAGATTGCGCTTCTATCAGAAGAACTTTCGATTGAAAACGGCATGCTTACACCTACTCTCAAGGTGAAACGGAGTTTGGTTGAAGAACGTTTCGAGGAAGTCATAGAGCAGCTTTACACCGGTGCTGTAGCAGATAAGACTGCATCCTAAAACAATGAGCCCTACGGCATCGACTCAAGAAGTTGTCACTCTACTTACGGCTGCCCCAGGGACGGAAGAAGCTAAGCGGATCGCCCGAGCTCTTGTGAGCGAACGCCTTGCTGCGTGTGCCAATATCATTCCAGAGGTTTCGTCAATTTACTGGTGGGAGGGGGAAGTACAGGACGAGCAAGAAGCGATGCTGATCATTAAGACGACCCCAGCCCAAGTCGATGCATTAGAAGCAAGATTAGTTGAACTCCACCCATACGATGTTCCTGAGTTGCTCTCAATTCCAGTGACTGGTGGATATCCGCCCTACATTGCCTGGGTTTGTTCTGAGGTGGAGGGATAAGAGATGCCAAGTAAGGGCTCCGTAAAGAAGTCGGTGGCCGGAAAAGGGGCTGTTGAAGAAACTGCAGCTAGCACCAAGAAAAAGGTTTCAACGAGCAAAAAATCCGGGGTGAAGCAGCGAGAGGAACTTGTAACTGCAGAGGTTCAGACCGAACTG